>JAZSJX010000050.1:0-15975 GCA_045534535.1 Congzhengia sp. | reverse complement strand
GGCGCCGTATAGACCGATAAAAGGAATCTGAAAAACACGAATTCCGTAGTTTGTGCTTGCACATTGATTTAAAAGGTCGCCTGCGAAAATGTAGTCAATATCAGCAGGGTTTAGTTTGGCTTTTTTTAGGGCAGAAAGGATTGTTTGCTGCAAGAATTTGCTTTCTGCCTTTTCCCAGCTTTTTTCGCCCCACATATTGTCAGATATCGTTTCATCAAACATGGATGAAAGTGGACCTTCGCTTTCCTTGATGCCTGCAATTGAATTTTGCGTCATGATATGTGGAGGATTTTCAAAAAATATAGTTTGATTTCCTTCTTTTTTAGTTTTCAAAAAAAACACCTCAAAATTATTTTGGGTGCTTTTAAAAATTTTATTCTTTTTTACTTTCTTTTCAAAACAACATTTTTATGATATAATAACAAAAAAGGAGAGATTATATGAAAATTTTGGTTAGTAGCTGTCTTTTGGGTACGCCCTGCAGATATGATGCAAAAAGCGTTCCTTGTGATGCTGTGAGAAATTTAAGTGAAAAATATGAGCTTATTCCTGTTTGTCCGGAGGTTTTGGGTGGACTTTCTACACCAAGGGCGGCATCAGAAAGGACAGGGGATAAGGTTATAAATAAAAATGGCGAAGATGTAACTAAAGAATATTTAGATGGTGCAAAAAAAGCGCTTGAAATTGCAAATGAGAATGGGTGCAAAATTGCAATTCTAAAAGAAAAAAGCCCCTCTTGCGGAAAGGGCAGAATTTATGACGGAAGTTTTTCTAAAACTTTAACACACGGAAACGGTGTAACGGCAGAACTTTTTTTAAAAAAAGGAATTATGGTTTACACAGAGAATGAAATAGACAAGCTATAATAGAAAATCAAGGCTTACGCCTTGATTTTTTATTTATATGACTTAATAAATTCTTTCATCACATTAACTGCAGTTTCGGCTGCTTTTTCTAAAAATTCAAAATAGTTTTCAGCACCTGAGCCATCAGCGCAATCAGAGATTGCACGAAGCACACAGAAGGGAACCTGGTTTACGAAGCACACATGACCTATGGAAGCGCCCTCCATTTCGCCTGCTACCGCACCGAATGTTTGTGCGATAGATATTTTTGTTTTCTGTGATGCTAAAAATTGGTCGCCTGATGCAATGGTACCCTCTGTATAGTTAACCCCTTGTGATTTTACAGCACAAACAAGCTTTTCTTTTGTAGATGCATCCGTTGGTATCTTAACAATGTTTATGCCTGAAAGGAGGCCTTTAGGATCGCCTAAGGGCGAGGTATCCATATCGTGTTGCACAACATCAGTAGCCACTGCAATATCTCCTATTGACAGCTTGTCCGTAAGAGTTCCTGCAACACCTGTGTTAATAATAACATCAGGAGAGTATTTTAAAATCATAGTCTGCGCACAGATTGCAGCGAAAACCTTACCTACGCCGCAAACTGCCAAAACTACATCTTTTCCAAAAATTTTGCCTTTTAAAAATTCAACACCGCTAATCGTTTTGCTTTCTTTGTCTTCCAACAAATCAGCAAGGGCACGAATTTCAATGCCCATAGCACCTATAATTCCTATCATTTGTTTTCTCCTTTCGGATAACAAAAATTGTTGTTGTCATTTTTTAATATATCAATGTATGATAAGCATTCAGACTTTGCTTTTTCAAGACTTAAGCTTTTGTAGTTTCCGCACTCAATTTCGCTGTTTCCGAAAATTTCGCCGTCGTATGCAATTATATTTTCCAATGTCTTTATAATTTCGCTTTTAACTGTTTCGTTATCGGCGTTTCTGACTAACAGGTAAAAACCCGTCTGACATCCCATAGGGCCGAAATATATAACATCACTGCCGATTTTTGAGCTTCTTATAAATGTTGCAAACATATGCTCTAAAGAATGCATGGTGGAGTTGTCCATCAAATCATTGCAGTTTGGTTTTTTTGTTCTTAAATCGTATGTTGTGATGTCGCCGTCAATCCTTGAAATGTAAAGACCGGGGGAAATGTATCTGTGGTCTACCTCAAAGCTTGCGATTTTTTTTATTTCACTCATAATTTTTCCTCTGTTTCTGCCGATACCAGCGTTGGATTTTTTATTTTTATTTCTTTCCCGTTTAGGTACGATAAAGCTCCTGCATCTGACTTAAAATCAAAAATCAGCTTGTACGCAACAAGAGCCTGACGGGTAAGTAAGGGATTTTTGCCTTGCTTTCCATACTTTCCGTCGCCTAAAAGCGGATGACCGATGTGTGCCATATGTGCACGAATCTGATGTGTTCTTCCCGTAACTAACAAAACCTCCACCGCGTCGTGATTTTTATAGCGCTTTAAGACCTTGTACTTTGTAATCATTTCCTTACTGCCTGAAACTCTTTCGTCAGTAATGATTGCCTTTTTTTGCTTTTCGTCTTTTGTGTGATACGCTCTTAAGGTATCCTCTTTGTTTTTAAGATGACCTTCTACAATACAAAGATAGAATTTTTTAATCTCTTTGTACTTGATTTTTTCGCAAAGCACGCGAAGAGCCTCAGCATTTTTTGTGGCAATTACTAGTCCTGAAGTATTTTTGTCAATGCGGTGAGCAAGTGATGGAGAGAAGGTAAGGTCGCATTCTGGCAAAAATTCTCCCTTGTCATACAGATACTTTTTAATTCTGTTAATTAAAGTATCAGGAGTTTTAGTTTCATCTGCGTGAACGCTTAGTCCCTGAGGCTTATTTACAACTATTATGTTTTCGTCCTCATACACAATATCCAAAACGGCAGACGAAAGGCTTAAAAACTCGTTTTCCTCGCTCTTTTTTTCAAAAAACTCGTCATTTATGTAAGCCTCTAAAAAATCGCCCTCTAAAAGCATAAGCTCGCCTTGAGTTATTCTTTTTCCGTTTACTTTAATGCGTTTTTTTCGCAAAGACTTATAGACTAAGCTTTTTGGCATAGTTGAAAGCGTTTTTATTAAAAATTTGTCAAGCCTTTGGTTTGCGTCATTTTTAGTAATGGTAAATGATTTCATAGCATTTTCCTTTTTTATGTGATAAAAATATTTTACCACAAAGGAAAATAACTTTCAATAGAATGATAAAAAAATGATTTATCTTAAAATATTTTGCCCTTGTTTCATTGGCATATTTAAAGAGGGGACAACTAACCTAGAGTCATTCTCGTCTTTTGTTCCGTTTTCCAAAATCTCGGCAGTAATAATATTGCTTATATTTATAGCGGTTTTGCCATTTGCGGTTTTTAGTATGATTGTCTTAGGGCTTGCTGACAAAATATTTCCTTTATATTTTTTGTCTATGCCCAAAACATCAATTGTAATTTCTGTATTATTACCTACATTTTCCGTTAAAAATTCAAACATAAAATATCCTTTCTTTAATTCAAAATTTGCTTTCCTGTATGGTCTATGGTGTAGTTTTCTGTAAAAATCAGCTCTGACGCTTTAACAAATTTATATCCGTCTGCCTTGAGCTTTTCAATTACCTTGGGAAGAGCCTCGGGCGTGTTTTTTGCACCATTGTGGAAAAGCATTATAGAGCCGGGGGAAATCCTGTTTGTAACGCGTGCCAGTATTTCGTCGGGGGACAAGTTTTTCCAGTCTAAGCTGTCGATATTCCATTGAAGCACCAGCATATTCTGCTTTTGTGCCTCTTTTATAACAGTATTGTTGTACTCTCCGTACGGACCGCGAAATAAAAGTGGGCGAGTGCCTGTAAGATTTTCAATTTTGTCAGAGCATTTTTTTATCTCCTCGCTTATTTTGGCGTCGGAAAGACCATCAATATGCGGATGCGTGTCGGAGTGGTTCATAATTTCGTGCCCTGCATCGTGAAATTTTTTAACAGATTCAGGGTATTTTTCCACCCAACTTCCAACCATAAAAAAGGTTGCGGGAACATCATACTTTTTTAAAATGTTAATTAAGATATCGGTATCCTTATCATCCCATGCAGCATCAAAGGTTAGTGAGCATACCTTATCATTGCCACGCTCAACGCAGTATATGGGCAGGAGCTTATCGCCGCCGTCTGAATAAACATCCGTATCCTGTAAGCTTCCTGCGACCAAAATCGCAACGGCACAAAAAATCAGTGCAACATAGGAAACCGCTCTTTTTTTGTTTAATACAAATACTTTCATCTCATCACAATCCTTTTAAAAGTAAAATAAAAAATGCACTATTAACATAGTGCATTTTATTAGTTCATTATATTGGGTTGTGTATGGAATTATGCCTTACAGGTCGATTTTTCTTCCTGCTTTTTTGTCAAGCTTTGCCTTAACTGCAATCGGAAGACCGAACAGATTGATAAAGCCCTGTGAATCCATCTGGTTGTAATCTTCGTCCTCACCAAATGATGCTGTAACCTCGTCATACAATGTGTATGGACTTGTTACACCGGCGTTAATAATGTTACCCTTGTAAAGCTTTAATCTTACATCACCTGTAACAGTTTTTTGTGTTTCGTCAACGAATGCACAAATTGCCTTGCAAAGTGGCGTGTACCACTGACCGTTATAAACAATGTCTGCCATTTTCTGTGCAACCATTGCCTTAAAGTGAGATGTTTCTTTATCTAAACAGATTGTTTCCAACACTTCGTGTGCATGGTATAAAATTGTGCCGCCCGGTGTTTCGTAAACACCACGGCTCTTCATTCCAACGAGTCTGTTTTCAACAACATCGAAAATACCAATGCCGTTTTTACCGCCAAGCTCGTTTAATTTCTTAACCATAGAAACGCCGTCTAATTCTTTGCCGTCTAATTTTACAGGAATACCCTTTTCAAAAGAAATTGTGATGTATGTAGGTTCATCAGGTGCTTTTTCCGGAGATACACCAAGCTCTAGAATTTTATCAAACATAGGCTCGTTGGCAGGGTTTTCCAAATCCAGGCCCTCGTGAGATAAATGCCATAGGTTTTTATCTTTAGAATAGTTTGTTTCTCTTGTGATTTTTAAAGGAATGTTGTGGGCCTCGGCGTAGTCGATTTCATCATCACGAGATTTTAAATCCCATATACGCCAGGGAGCGATAATATCTAAATCAGGGTCGAAGGCTTTAATTGTAAGCTCAAAACGAACCTGGTCGTTACCTTTTCCGGTACAGCCGTGGCAAATTGCATCGGCACCCTCTTTGTGAGCAATTTCAACTAATCTTTTTGCAATAGGAGGGCGAGCAAAGGATGTACCTAAAAGGTATCCCTCGTATTTTGCGCCAGCCTTAAGAGTAGGCCAGATAAAATCTTCAACGAACTCTTTATTTAAATCTTCAATATAAAGCTTACTTGCGCCTGTCTTTAACGCCTTTTCCTCTAAACCGTCAAGTTCTGTTCCCTGACCAACATCGGCAGCAACAGCAATAACCTCGCAGTTGTCATAGTTTTCTTTGAGCCACGGAATGATAATTGATGTATCAAGACCGCCAGAGTATGCTAAAATTACTTTTTTGTAGGATTTCATTTTTTAAAACTTCCTTTCAGTATTAAATCATTTAATATAATTATACATTATTTAACGCAAAAGTCAAGGGTTTTTACGAGAAAAATGCATTTTTATGCAAAATTATTGGAATTTTATACATAAAATTTGTGCGTTTGTGCATTTTTATACACAATCATTTATGATAGCTTTCGTTTGCGTTAATTTTAAAAGCACGATAGATTTGCTCTAACAAAACAACTCTCATAAGCTGGTGCGGAAAAGTCATTTTAGAAAACGAAAGTCTTAAATTGCTTCTAGCCTTTACTTCTTCTAAAAGACCTAAACTTCCGCCTATAATAAATGTGAAACTGCTTTTTCCGTCTATGCAGGAATTTTTGAAAAAGTCTGCAAGCTCTTCGCTTGCCATCTGTTTTCCCTCAACACATAGCGAAATGATAACATCTGCCGGGCGTATAGCGGATAGAATTCTGCTAGCTTCTTTTTTCAAAACAGCACTTTTTTCTGCTTCTGACGGCTTATCACTCATTGCCTCGTCAGGAAGCTCGGTAATATTTAATTTGCAAAAACGCGACATTCTTTTTTCATATTCTGTACAAGCATCTTTAAAAAACTTTTCCTTGATTTTGCCAACGGCAATAATGTTAATATTCATATCTATCCCTCAATCCAGAGTTTAGGAATTACATTTAGCGAAACATCGATTCCGACTGAAATGCCGTTTTCCTTTAAAATGTTACTGACGCAAGAATATGCTAGCTCAGGCAGATTGTTCTGCTCAGATAAATGGCCGAGCCAGAACGAGCGTGTTCCGCTTTTAAAAAGCTCGACACAAAGCTTTCCGCAGGCCTCGTTTGAAAGATGACCGCCATCGCCTAAAATACGCCTTTTGAGAGGGTACGGGTAAGGTCCGTTTTTAAGCCTGTCTATATCGTGGTTGGATTCTACAATAACCGTGTTGCAACCTGCTAAGTTTTCTATAATTTCGTCTGTTATACAGCCTGAATCTGTGGCTATACCAAACTTAGAGTCAAAATCTTTAACAGTGTAGCTCACAGCGCCCGGGACATCGTGAGAGGTGGAAAAAACTTTGATTTTAAAACTGTCAGTCTCAATAATATCGCCCGGTGAAACAACGCGGATGTTTTCGCCATTTAATCTTCCAATCATTTTTTCTCCGCGCAAAAAAGTGCCTTCTGTTGCAAAAACAGGAAGGTTATATTTCCTGGAAAGCGCACCTGCCGACATTATATGGTCAGTGTGAGCATGAGTTAAAAAAATGCCGAAAAGCCTGTCGCCTGACAGACAAAGCCGTGAAAGGCATTTTTCGATGTAGCCTATGGAAGCACCGCAATCTATTAAAATGCTGGTAGTGTCGTCCGTAACAAATGTGGAGTTTCCGGAAGAACTGCTTAAAAGTGATTGAAATTTAATCATAAGTACCCCAAAACTAAAATTTATTTCCTTTAATTATACTATGCATACAACTTTCTTGCAAGTGGAAAATATTTAGAAATATGTTTTTTTTGTTACAAAATGGCTTTAATTCTTGACAAAAAAAATGACTTGTTCTAAAATATAAATTAAGGGATATTATTTTTACCGGAAGCTTTTTAAGCTAAAGGGAGGGTTTTTAATGAAATATAATATAGGGGATAAAATAGTTTATCCTATGCATGGTGCCGGTATTGTTGAGGCTATTGAGGAACAGGAAATTATGGGCACAAAGCAGACATACTATATTATGCGAATACCGATAGGGGATATGAAGGTTATGATTCCCACTTGCAATGCCGAAGAGGTTGGATTGCGAGATGTTATAGATGAAGACGAGGCTGACAAGGTTTTAGCAAGTTTTAAGGCTTGTCCTACTGAGATGGACTCTAATTGGAATAAAAGGTATCGTGAAAATGCTGAAAGAATAAAGAGCGGTAACATCTACGAGGTTGTTCGTGTTGTTAAAAATTTAATGTATCGTGATAAAAGTCGCGGGCTTTCAACAGGTGAGCGAAAGATGCTAAACGGTGCAAAACAGATTTTGGTCAGTGAGCTGGTTGTGGCAAAAAACACAAAACAAAGCGATATTGAAAATATTATGAACGAAATCGTAAGTGCTGAGCTTACATAAAATCTAACAATATTTGGGAGGGGCAGTATGGCGAACAAATTACAGGTTAGAATTTGCGGTCAGAGTTACACATTGGTTTCTGATGACAGCCGCGAATATATGCTTGAAATGGCAGATTATGTTGACCGCAAAATGGTTGCGGTAAAAAATATGAATGGCAGGCTTTCTACATCAATGGCGGCAATTTTAGTTGCCTTAAATGTAGCTGATGACTTTAAAAAGTTTAAGGCTACGGCAAAACAGAAGGATGATAGTCAGCAGGCTGAAATTGCGCTTTTGCGAAAAAAGGTAGAAGAGCTTCAGAATAGCTCTGCAAGATCTTCGCACGGTGGTGGCTATTCGCAAAATACTTACAGAAGATAAGATAATTTGTGCACCTGAAACATACTATGTGCCCTTATAATAAATTGGGTATGTTTTGGGTGCTATTTTTATAAAAGGGGCTGATTAACATGAGCACAACTCAGATAATTGCACAGGGCTTTGGTATTTTAGGACTGATTATTATAGTACTGTCGTTTCAATTTAAAGAAAACAAAAAGTTTTTTATATTCCAGGGTCTGGGTGGATTGCTTTTCTTTTTGAATTTTATAATGATAGGTGCTGTGGCAGGTGCGTTGTTTAACCTGACGAATTTTGTAAGAGGTGCACTTTTTTCAAAGAACAGAAAAAAACTGTGGAAGCTTATCGTAGCGGAAGCTTTATATACAGGCTGTTTTGTTTTCTCAATTTTTACAGGAGATTTGAATTTGTTTAAAATTTTTATTTCCTTTTTGCCGTATATAGCACTTGTTTTTATGAGTATATGTATGTGGAAAGGAAACGAAAAGCACATAAGGTATCATCAGATAATATATATGTCGCCCGCCTGGATAGTGCATAACATATTTAACTTTTCCTTGGGCGGACTTATATGCGAAACGATGAATATGATTTCGTCAGCTGTTGCACTCGCAAGGCAAAAAAAAGAACTGTAGCATTTTGCTACAGTCCTTTTTTTATTACATTATATCTGACAACATATCGTCCATCGAGTAAAAGCCGTTAGGTTTTCCGATTAAGAATTTTGCAGCTCTTACTGCACCGTGTGCAAAAACTTCTCTTGATGTTGCGGTGTGAGAAAGCTCTATTATTTCCTCAGGACCTGCAAAAATAACATCGTGCTCGCCAACAATTGTGCCTCCACGGATTGCGCTTATGCCAATTTCGTTTTTAGCACGCTGTTTTCTTACTGCGTGTCTGTCGTAAACATACTCTGCTTTTTCGCTTAGCACTTCAGAAATACCGTCTGCAATAGCGAGTGCCGTACCACTTGGAGCATCGAGCTTTTTGTTGTGGTGCTTTTCAATAATTTCGATATCAAAATTGTCCTCTAAAACCTTTGCAGCCTGCTTTGCCAGGCGAATTAAAATGTTAATTCCCAAGGACATATTAGCTGAGAAGAAAACGGGTATTTTACAGGAGGTTTCCTTTAAATGAGCTTTTTGTTCTTCTGAAAGTCCTGTCGTTGAAACAACTACGGGAATATTGTTTTGCTTGGCATACTCTAAAAGAGAATTTAAATTAGAAGGATGAGAAAAGTCGATTATGACATCGGCTTTTTCCTTTATATCAGAATAGTTGCTGTAAACAGGATAGGGCATATCACCTTTTCCGATATCAAATCCGCATACGATTTCGGCGTCGGGTGTATCAGATACAATTTGCGTAATCGCTCTTCCCATTCTGCCCAAACAGCCTGAAAGTAAAATTTTAGTCATTACCTTTCTCCTTATATCAAGCCTTTTTCTGCCATTGCGCTCTTAAGCCTTGCAAGTGTTGCGTCGCCCATTTCGCATAAAGGAAGACGAAGACAACCTGCATCAAAGCCCATCAGGTTCATAGCGGTTTTAACGGGGATGGGGTTAACTTCGCTAAAAAGAGCGTTAACTAAGTCAAGATAGTCAAGCTGAAGCTTTAAGCTTCCCTTTATATCTCCGTCAAAGAACTTCTGGCAAAGCTCGTGAGTTTCCTTAGGACAAATGTTTGATAAAACTGAAATAACACCCTTGCCTCCCATAGAAAGCAATGGAACTATCATATCGTCATTTCCTGAATAAACTGTTAAGTCAGGACAAGCCTTTACAACCTCTGTCAAGTAAGATATAGAACCGCTTGCTTCTTTGATTGCGGAAATCTGATCGCATTTTGCAAGTTCCTTTAAGGTATCAATCTGATAGCTCATACCTGTTCTTGACGGAACATTGTATAAAATAATGGGAGCGTTCGTCTTTTCCATAATTTTATCATAATGCATAAGCAAACCCTTTTGAGATGCTTTGTTGTAGTAAGGTGTTGTAATCAAAAGACCGTCAGCACCTAAACGCTCAGCCTCAACGCTAAGCTCTACGCAGTGAGCCGTATCGTTACTTCCTGTTCCTGCAATAACGGGCACTCTGCCGTTTACCCTTTTAACTGCATACTCAATTACAGAAAGATGCTCTTTGTCCGGCATTGTTGCAGCTTCACCTGTTGTTCCGCAGATAATTAAAGCGTCAATACTGTTATCAATTTGAAAATCTATAATTTTACCTAAAGCGTCAAAGTTTACGCCGTCTTCCGTAAAAGGAGTTATAAGCGCTGTGCCTGCACCGGTAAATAGTGTTTTTCTGCTCATAGGAATTTTCCTTTCTTAGAAAATTTAAAACGGATTAGATTTCGCCGTTTGCTTCCATTTCGATAAATTTCTGTGCAATCTGTACTGCGTTTGTTGCAGCACCTTTTCTGATATTATCAGCAACTACCCAAAGGTTAACACCGTTTTCAACACTTTCATCGCGTCTGATTCTTCCGACGAATGTTTCGTTTTTACCTGCTACTGTGCAGGGCATAGGATAGATGCAGTTGTCAATATCATCTTCTACGACAAGACCTGGAGCATTTTTTAAACATTCCTTTAACTCGTCTAAATCAAAAGGTTTTTCGAGTTCAACATTTATTGATTCACTGTGGCAATCAAATACAGGTACACGAACTGTTGTAGCCGTGATTTTCATATCGTTGTCGCCTAAGATTTTTCTTGTTTCGTTTACCATTTTCATTTCTTCCTTTGTGTAGCCGTTAGGAAGAAAAACATCAATCTGCGGTAAGCAGTTTGAGAAAATCGGATGGTTGAATTTTTGCGGAGCTTCACCCTTTATACCGTTTTTGAGGTCGTTGTAGCCGCCAAGACCTGCGCCTGATACTGCCTGGTATGTAGAGTAAACGATACGCTTGATACCATATTTTAGCTGTAATGGACGAAGAGCCACCATAGCCTGGATTGTAGAGCAGTTGGGGTTTGCAATGATTCCTTTATTCCACTTTATATCCTCTGCATTTACCTCAGGAACAACGAGCGGAACCTCAGGGTCCATACGCCATGCGCTTGAGTTATCAATTACAAGACAGCCTTTAGACGCTGCGATTGGAGCAAACTTTTCAGATGTTGAACCGCCTGCAGAAAACAGAGCGATATCCATTCCGTCAAAGGAATTTTCTGTTAATTCCTGAACCTCATATTCTTTGCCCAAAAAAGTAAGCTTTGAACCTGCGCTGCGGCTTGATGCCAAAAGCGTGTAGCTCTTTGCAGGGAGCTTAACTTCCTCTAATACCTTTAAAAATGTTCTTCCTACCATTCCGGTTGCGCCAACAATGGCGATGTTATACTCTTTCATTTTTCCCTCCGTATATAAAATCAAATTTTAAACATAAAAAAAACCAAACCTCGTGATAGAAGCTCGGCGTTATCTACATTAAATCAACATAAATAGAACAATTAAACTTAATGCGGATAGCACTCCGCCGAGTACACGGCGACAGTTGCATGACTGTTTGCCATACACCCAAAAACGACCTTTGCGAACAAGCCGCCTTTTCGGCACTTTTTCCTTTCGCCGCAAAATCACAGAACATTCGCAATTCTCATTTGGGTTACTGATAAAAAATGCACCTCTATCATCATTTTAATAGTAACATTAATTAATATGTATGTCAATAGCATTTTAAACATTTTATGAAAATTTTTTAAAAATAACTTGCTAAATACATAGTTTGTATGTATAATTATATGTATCAATAAAAAAAGGTAAAATTCGAAAGGAGAATTTTAAAATGCAACAGGCAGGCGGAATGGCAGGCACAATTATATGGTTAGTGGTTATGATAGTACTTTTCTACTTCATGCTAATCAGACCTCAGAAGAAAAAGGAAAAAGAAACCAAGGCAATGTTGGCAGCTATCAAGGTTGGCGACAGTGTTACAACAATTGGTGGTATTGTAGGCAAAATTATAAGGGTTAAGGACGACAAGGTTTGTATTGAAATCGGCGACAGAACACAAAAGCACCCGATGACAATAAAGCGTGAAGCAATCGCTACGGTTATTCCTTGTGCGAAAAAACCTAAAAAGTCTAAAAACGAAGAACTTCCTGAAGAAGCTGAAGCAGAAGTAATTGAAACAGCAGAAACAGAAGTTACAGAAACAACAGAAGAATAATTTTTCATAAATTGCCCGCCTGCCGAATATGCTTTAACAAGGATATTCGGCAGGAGGTTTGTTTATGTACGGGGAAAATATTAAAACTATTGAAACTGCAGGGAGCGTCAGGGCGGTATCCGCAGGATTTTTAAAAGGCATTATAATCGCAGCTGTTTTTACGGCTATAGCCTTTATGGCCTGTGCACTGATTTTGGCGTACACCTCGGTTCCTGAGAGTGCGATTCCTTTTGTGTCAATAGTGGTTGAGCTTTTGGGGGCACTTATTTCAGGTTATTGTACAGCAAAAAAAACAGGTGTAAGAGGTTTTTTATCGGGACTTTTGGCGGGTGTTTGCTATATCTTAATTATATGGCTAATTGCGCTACTTGCGGCAGAAGGTCTGGTCAATGTAAAGCACTTTTTAATGATGCTGGGGCTTTCGGCATTAAGCGGTGCGGTTGGCGGTGTTTTAGGTGTTAACTTAAGAAGCGGAAAGAGTAACAGACGAAGATAGAAACATTACAAAAGATGCATTTGGATTAGAAATTTTTATTGAGCGGTGCTGTGCATTTTTGTATAGCTTCGCTCTTTTTTATTATATAAGGAAAGGTGTGGTATAATTGTTTAAGGTTGCAATAGACGGTCCGGGCGGTGCGGGGAAAAGCACAATTTCAAAACAGGCAGCAAAAATGTTAGGATTTGTTTATATTGATACAGGGGCAATGTACCGCACTGCAGCACTTTGTTGCTTAAGACAAGGTATCAATATAAAGGAAGAAAAGGATAAAGCTGCAGAGGCAGTAGATGAAATTATTATAGATATAGACTATGACAAAGACGGTCAGAAAATATTTTTAAACGGCGAGGATGTAACGGGAAAAATCCGTACTCCTGAGGTTTCAATGGGGGCATCAGATGTTTCTGCTATACCTGAGGTAAGGGTAAAGCTTGTTGACCTTCAAAGAAAGCTTGCCGAATCTAAAAGCGTGATTATGGATGGGAGAGATATTGGAACCCATGTCCTGCCCGATGCCGATGTTAAGATTTTTTTGACAGCCTCGTCTGAGGTCAGGGCAAAAAGACGATATGACGAGCTTTTGCAAAAAGGCGAAAGCGTTTTGTATGAAGATGTATTAGAAGATATTATAAAAAGGGACAGAAATGATGAAACCCGTGCGGTTTCGCCACTTCGTGCAGCAAAAGACAGTATTTTACTAGACACAAGCAACATGGATTTTTCTGAGTCTTTAGAAGCTGTTGTTAATATTATAAAAGAAAAAATGACGAAAGATAGTGATTAGATGTTATCATTTTTAAAATGCGTGTGTTTTATTGTATGCAAGGTGATTTTCTTTGTAAAGCCTGTAAATATTGAAAATGTGCCGAAGGAAGGGGCAGTAATTCTTGCTGCAAATCACACAAGCTTGTGGGATCCTATTGTGCTTATTCCTTTGTTTAAACGCAAAATGCGTGTTATGGCGAAGAAAGAGCTTATGAAAAACCCGTTCTTAAGAAAAATTTTAGAGATTGCGTATGCTATTCCCGTTGACCGTGGCAAAAGTGATATAACAGCGATAAAAACCGCGTTAAAGACGCTAAAGGATGGCGAGATGTTTGGGATTTTTCCGTCGGGAACACGCGTGAAGGACGGGGAAGATGCTGATGCAAAAACAGGCGTTGCACTAATTTCATCAAGGTCAGGCGCACCTGTTGTTCCTGTTGCAATCCGCGGTGGATACAAGCCGTTTTGCAGAGTTACAGTATACTTCGGAGAACCGGTTATTCCTGAGGAAAAGAAGCTTTCAGCAGACGAATTAAAGGATTACGCCGATATGATAATGGAAAAAATCGAGGAATTGGGAAAATAATCGTTCGGGAGGCAATTATGGAGCTTAAGGTTGCAAAAACTGCCGGCTTTTGCTTTGGTGTTGCAAGAGCGTTAGATATAGTAGAAAAGTGTGCTGAGGATAAAGATAACAAATATCACACATTGGGGCCTATTATTCACAACAGCCATGTTGTAGACGAGCTTTCAAAAAAGGGAATATCCCCGATAGAGTCGTTAGATGAGATAAAAAGCGGGGAAAGGCTTGTTATAAGAACTCACGGTGTTGGAAAAGAAACCTATGATGAAATGGAAAAGCGTGGTATTGAGGTCATAGATGTTACCTGCCCGTTCGTTAAGAAAATTCACAACATTGTGGCAGAGTATTACGAAAAAGGATATCAAATTGTTATAGCGGGCGACAAAACACACCCCGAGGTAAAAGGAATTGATGGCTGGTGCGAAAATTCCGCGGTAATTTTAGCCGACGAAAAAGAGGCTGAATTTACAAATTTCGGCGAAAAACCTGTCTGCATCGTATCGCAAACGACATTTGTAAAGGATATTTTTAAAAAAATTGTATTTTTTTTAAAAAAAACTTGCAAAGACATAGTAGTTTTTGATACAATATGTAATGCGACTGACGAAAGACAAAAAGAAGCTTATGAGCTTGCGCAAAAATCTGACGCTATGATAGTGCTTGGAGGACGGCACAGCTCAAATACACAAAAGCTCTACTCTATATGCAAAAGCGTATGTGAAAACACATTTTTACTGGAACATATAGGGGAACTTAATTCAGTTTGTAATTTTGACTCGCAAAGAGTCGGAATTACTGCGGGGGCATCTACCCCTGCGGTTATAATAAAGGAGGCAATTGGAAGAATGGAAAATTTTGAAAGCTTTGAGGCCCTTGTTGAAGAGTCTTTAAAGACCTTAAACACAGGTGATGTCGTTAAGGGAACGGTTATGGAGGTAAAACCGAACGAGGTCATCGTTGATTTGGGTGCAAAGCAAGACGGATTTATCCCTGCTACCGAGATTTCTGACGACCCTAATGTTACAACAGCAGATGTTGTAAAGGTAGGCGACGAAATCGAGGTGTTTGTTGTTCGCGTAAATGATGCGGACGGTAACATCATGCTTTCAAAAAGAAAGCTTGATTCTGTAAAAACATGGGAGAACATTAAGAAAGCTCATGAGGAAGGAACAATTTTAGAGGGCAAGGTAACCGAGGTTGTAAACAAAGGTATGGTTGCTCTTTATAAAGGCTACAAGGTATTTATCCCTGCATCTCAGGCAAGTGAAAGAAGAAATGCGGAGTTATCTGATTTTGTAGGTAAGATTGTTGCTTTTAAAATCATTGATATAAATGACAGGAGAAAACGCTTGGTTGGTTCAGTAAGAGTTATCTTAGAAGCTCAGAAAAAAGAGCTTGAAGAGAAATTCTGGGCTGAAGCTGAGGTTGGCAAAGTTTATGCAGGTGTTGTAAAATCCCTGACAAGCTTTGGTGCATTTGTTGACATCGGCGGTGTTGACGGCTTAGTTCATGTTTCAGAGCTTAGCTGGAAACGCATCAAGCATCCGTCAGAAGTAGTTTCTGAAGGCGATTCAATCGAGGTTTATATTAAGGATATCGATAAGGAAACAAAGAAAATTTCTTTAGGCTTTAAAAAGGCTGAGGACAATCCTTGGGAAATTGCTAAAGCTAAACTTAACTTAGATGATGTTATTAAAGTTAAAATCGTAAGAATGTTACCTTTTGGTGCATTTGCTGAAATTATGCCTGCATTTGACGGTTTAATTCACATTTCTCAGATTGCAAACAAGAGAATTGCAAGACCTGAAGATGAACTTTCAATCGGTCAGGAAGTTGAAGCTAAAATCATAAATGTTGACTGGGAAGAAAAGAAGATAAGCCTTAGCATTAAAGCTTTGCTTGCACCCCCGGTTGAAGAAGCTCCCGTAGAAGAAGCTAAAGAAGAAGTGGTTGAAGACGGTGAAGCTTTGGTTTATTCAACAGATGAAACAGTAGAAGTTGAAGAACCTATCGAAGTTGAAGAAGCAGAAAATACAGAA
>JAZSJX010000086.1:0-13785 GCA_045534535.1 Congzhengia sp. | reverse complement strand
GGGAATTTTTCTGCCATCTGAGCGATAGGCATTGGTGTACGAACGCCTGCAACAACATCTTCGCCCTGAGCGTTTACTAAGAACTCACCCATAAGTCCTGGTTCACCTGTAGCAGGGTCTCTTGTAAATGCAACACCTGTACCACAGTTGTCGCCCATGTTACCGAATGCCATCATCTGTACATTAACAGCTGTACCCCATGAGTAAGGGATATCGTTATCACGACGGTATACATTAGCTCTTGGGTTGTCCCATGAACGGAAAACTGCTTCAACTGCACCCATTAACTGTTCTTTTGGGTCTGTTGGGAAGTCTTTGCCGATTTTTTTCTTGTATTCAGCCTTGAACTGACTTGCAAGTTCTTTTAAGTCGTCAGCACTTAATTCAACATCCTGTGTAACGCCTTTTTTCTCTTTCATTTCGTCGATAAGCTCTTCAAAGTATTTCTTACCAACTTCCATAACAACATCAGAATACATCTGGATAAATCTTCTGTAGCAGTCCCAAGCCCATCTTGCGTTGCCTGTTTTTGCTGCCATTGTTTCAACAACTTCTTCATTTAGACCAAGGTTTAGGATTGTATCCATCATACCTGGCATAGAAGCTCTTGCACCTGAACGAACAGATACTAAAAGTGGGTTTTCCAAATCACCGAATTTTTTTCCGCAGATTGCTTCCATCTTTGTGATGTTTTCCATGATTTCTGCCTGGATTTCGCTATTGATTTTACGGCCATCATCATAGTATTTTGTACAAGCCTCTGTAGAAACAGTAAAGCCCTGTGGTACTGGAAGACCGATTTTGGTCATTTCAGCAAGATTTGCACCTTTACCACCTAAAAGCTCACGCATTGAAGCGTCACCTTCGCTAAAAAGATAAACATACTTCATCTTTTAAAACCTCCTATTTTTTACTCGGTAATACCGATATTTTTAACATTTTTATACTACTATTATAGCAGCACATTTCATTATATCACAAATTTTCAAAAAATCAAATATTTTTTTATTTTTTTAATCGTCAATTTTGGATATTGTAATTGTCATTTCCTCTAACACATCCAGGAACACACGAACCGTGTCTAAAGCGGTAAACATTGTGATGTTATTTTCAACCGCACAACGACGAACCTGATAACCATCGCCTTCCTGTGATTTGGCATTTATATCCTTTGTGTTAATTACATAGGTAACATAACCCTTACGCATAGAGTCGAAAATTCCATCGTCTCCCTCGTCGCTTGTTCTCTCTCTTGTTTTAACGCCGTGCTCCTTTAGGAATTTTGCAGTTCCATGAGTTGCTTCTATATTAAAGCCCAGGTTATAGAAACGCTCAATTAAAGGAAGTGCTTCTTCCTTGTCCTTGTCCGCTATGGTAGCAAAAACTGTACCATAATTAACAACATGCATATCGGCTGCCTGAAGTGCTTTATAAAGTGCACGGTTTAATGAATTATCATAGCCGATTGCCTCACCTGTTGATTTCATTTCAGGTGAAAGGTAAGCATCAACACCGCGGATTTTCGAGAATGAGAATGCAGGCACTTTAACATACCAGCGTTTCTTCTCTTCAGGGTAAACCGTTGTAATTCCCTGCTCTTTTAACGACTTTCCTAATATAACTAATGTTGCTATATCAGCTAAGCTGTAGCCTGTTGCTTTAGAAAGGAAAGGAACTGTTCTGGATGACCTTGGGTTAACCTCGATTACATACACATTATCGTCTTTGTCAACAATAAACTGAATGTTATAAAGACCTACAATGCCAATTCCTAATCCTAAGCGCTTTGTATAGTCTAATATTGTTTCCTTAACTTCCTTAGATATACTAAAGGTAGGATAAACTGAAATCGAGTCGCCTGAGTGAATACCTGTACGCTCAACATGTTCCATAATACCGGGAACAAACACATCTTTTCCATCGCATACTGCGTCAACCTCAACCTCTTTGCCTATGATATACTTGTCAACTAAAACCGGCTTATCCTCGTCAATCTCAACGGCTGTCTTAAGGTAATGGCGAAGACCTTCTTCATCGGCAACAATTTCCATTGCACGACCACCTAAAACATAGCTTGGACGAACCAAAACAGGATATCCGATTTCTTCTGCCGCTTTTATACCATCTTTAATTTTTGTTACCGCCTGACCATTTGGCTGAGGAATTTTTAGTTCTTCCATAATCTTTTCGAAAGAATCTCTGTTTTCCGCACGCTCTATGGCATCACAGTCAGTACCAATCAGCTTAACTCCCCTTGCCTTTAGTGGCTCTGCCAGATTGATTGCAGTCTGACCGCCTAAGGATGCAATAACTCCCATCGGTTTTTCAAGCTCAATTATGTTCATAACATCCTCTACTGTTAACGGCTCAAAATAGAGCTTGTCAGAGGTTGTATAGTCTGTTGAAACTGTTTCAGGGTTATTGTTAATGATAATTGACTCAATTCCGCTTTCCTTAATTGTTTTAACTGCATGAACTGTTGAATAGTCAAACTCAACACCCTGACCTATTCTGATAGGACCTGAGCCTAACACTACGATTTTCTTTTTATCCGATACAACTGACTCATTTTCCTCCTCGTAGGTTGAGTAGAAATACGGAATGTAGCTTTCATACTCACCGCCGCAGGTGTCAATCATTTTATACACAGGGAAAATTTTGTTTTCAGCACGAAGAATATAAACCTCATCCTCTGTAATTTTCCAAAGATGAGCAATGTATTTGTCTGAAAATCCCATCTTCTTAGCCTTTTTAAGAAGCTTTATGTTGAATCTTGAGCTTTCATCTTCTAAAACACGCTCAAAGTCAACAATGTTTTTAATCTTGTCCAAGAAGAACATATCGATGTGGGTAATATCACAAATTCTGCTGTGGTCAACGCCTAACCACATGAGCTGAGCTATAGCGTAAATTCTGTCGTCAGTACCCTCTGCAATATATTTCATAAGCTCTTCAACACTCATTTTGTCCTGGTCAAATTTTGCCATATGAAGATGAGATACCCCTGTTTCTAATGAACGAATTGCTTTTAGCAGACTCTCTTCTAATGTTCTGCCTATACTCATAACCTCGCCTGTTGCTTTCATCTGTGTTCCCAATTTGTTTGATGCTTTAGTGAATTTATCAAATGGGAAACGAGGCATTTTCGTTACAACATAGTCAAGCGTAGGCTCAAAGCTTGCAGGAAGATTTCCGCCAAGCTTAATTTCGTCAAGTGTCATACCGACAGCAATTTTTGCAGTAACTCTTGCTATTGGATATCCGCTCGCTTTTGAAGCTAGAGCTGACGAACGGGAAACTCGAGGATTAACCTCAATTAAATAATAGGTAAAAGACTGTGGGTCTAATGCAAACTGAACATTGCATCCACCCTCAATTTTTAATGCTCTTATAAGTCTTAGGGCAGAATCCCTGAGCATATTATATTCCTTGCTTGTTAAGGTCTGTGCAGGAGCAACAACAATACTGTCGCCCGTATGGATACCTACAGGGTCCATATTTTCCATACTGCAAATAGCAATTGCAGTATCGTTTTTATCGCGCATTACCTCAAATTCTATTTCCTTATATCCTTTAATACTCTTTTCAACTAAAACCTGACTAACGGGCGAAAGCTTTAAGGCATTTTTCATAATCTCTAAAAGCTCTTCTTCATTGTCAGCAAATCCGCCGCCTGTACCACCCAATGTAAATGCAGGTCGTAAAACTACAGGATAACCGATTTTTTCAGCTGCTTCAATACCCTCTTCAATTGAGTTTGCAATAAGCGAAGGTAAAACAGGCTCGCCTAAGCTTTCGCAAAGCTCTTTAAACAACTCACGGTCTTCTGCCTGCTCAATGCTTTCGCATCTTGTTCCTAAAAGTTCTACCTGACACTCGGTTAAAATACCTTTTTTTGCAAGCTGCATTGCAAGGTTTAAACCTGTCTGTCCGCCAATTCCGGGGACAATTGCATCAGGACGCTCATAACGAAGAATTTTTGCAATATATTCAAGTGTCAAAGGCTCCATATAAACCTTGTCCGCAATTGTTGTATCGGTCATAATGGTTGCGGGGTTCGAATTTACCAAAACTACCTCATAGCCCTCTTCCTTTAAAGCAAGGCACGCCTGAGTTCCTGCATAGTCAAACTCAGCAGCCTGACCGATAACGATAGGACCTGAGCCGATTACCAAAACCTTTTTTATATCTGTGCGTTTAGGCATTTTTCTTTTCCCCTTCCATAATATTTATAAAATCATCAAACAGATTTTCTTCTACTGTTTTATCAATCGTTCCTACAGGCATATACTGAACTGAGAACACCTTGTCTTTAACACATTCTAAGCCCTCTATGGTGTTATCCATAATATTTATATGTGTAGGTACTAAATTTGTATTTTTAAGGGAAGCTTCATCTACATTATAGCCGTGATGCTGAACAGTTATTTCAATTTTGTTATTTTTAAGATTTCTTACAGGATAGTTTGCACCCCTGTGTCCTGATTCTAACTTGTATGTTTTAGCACCATAGGCCAAGGCTATTATCTGATGGCCCAAGCCGATACCAAACATAGGATATTTTCCCTTAAGCTTCTTTACAGTTTCAATAACCTCTTTAGCATCCTCAGGATTTCCGGGGCCATTTGATATAAACACGCCATCAGGCTTCATAAATTCAATTTCTTCAAAGGTTGTGTTGTATGGCACGATTGTAACATTGCAATTTCTTATATTAAGGCTCTTTATAGCAGAAAGTCTTACTCCACAGTCTATTGCAACAACATTGTATTTATGGTTCGAGGTCCTTGAATACCAGCGTTTTTTACAGCTGACCTTTTCTACTGCATCCTTTGGAATTTCAACACTTGATAAGATTTTTACTGCATCCTCTTTAGATGTCTGAGCGTCAGTTATAAATGCTTTGTTTGTTCCTGAATTACGAATCTGACGCATAATCATTCTTGTATCTAACCCATAAATTCCGGGAACGCCGTTTTCTTCTAAAAGCTCTGACAATGTTTTTGTGTACCTGAAATTACTCGGCATATCGTTGTAATCTCTTACAACCAATCCGCCTATTGTCGAAATCTTTGCTTCAAAGTCCTCGTCTGCAATTCCATAGTTGCCGATTAAAGGATATGTCATAACAACGAGCTGATTTGTGTAAGACGGGTCTGAAATTATTTCCTGATACCCAACCATTGATGTGTTAAAAACAATCTCGCACACTCTGTCGCACTTGGCACCGAAGCCGTAGCCGTAAAATTGCGTGCCATCTTCAAAAACAATCTTTTTGTCAAAATTCTTGTCCATACGCTACTCCTTTTCGTAATGTTACGGGGCAACCACCCCATTTTTTTCAAACTTCCCCATATTACTTGTATATCATTAAAATTATAACACCAGAGCAATCAAAAGTCAATAAAAAATCTTCCCCTATTTATCTGTTTTTTCATAATCGTCATTATGCAAAATTTTAAACAGCTTCAAAAAAGAGATTGTGGCAAATTGCCACAATCTCGCACAATTACATTTTTTTATTTCTTAAATTTCTCACACCTGTAACCGCCGCTGTTTTCCACATAGCAAAATTAAAAACTACAAGCATTGGATAAAGCTCAAGTCTTCCTGCCAGCATATCAAATATCAAAACACACTTAGACAATGTTGAAAGACAAGAAAAGTTAGATACAGGTCCTACCATTTCAAGACCGGGACCAATGTTGTTTAAAGTTGCCACAACAGCTGTAAATGTTGTAACAAGGTCAAGATTTTGAAGTGATAAAACGAGTATTGATGCTACAAATATGAGAACATATGTTACAAAGTACACATTTATAGAACGCTGAATCTCGTGTGTTACAGGCTTTCCGTCGGCTTTGATTTTTTTTACCGTGCCCGGATGAATTATAACAACAAATTCCTTCTTTATTGTCTTAAAAAGCGTCGCAATTCTTGTAATCTTTATACCACCGCCTGTACTGCCCGCACAAGCACCGACAAACATAAGTGTTACTAAAATTACTTTCGGGAAAGACATCCATAAATTAAAGTCTGATATTCCGAATCCTGTCGTTGTTATAATTGATGATACATGGAAAAACGAGTGCCTCAGGCTGCTTTCTACTCCGCCGCTTTCAGGATAGATATTAAGAGCAATAAGCAATGTTGAAACCGCTATAATTGCAAAATAGTATCTCATTTCCTCATAGCCTAACGCCTTTTTCCATTTCTTTAAATAAAGAAGAAAATAGACATTAAAATTTATACCAAAAAGCATCATAAATATTCCCGTTACCCACTGAACATAAGGGGAATAGTCTGCAAAGCTTGAATTTTTAATTGAAAAACCGCCCGTTCCTGCCGTAGCAAAAACAGCTGTTATTGCATCAAAAATAGGCATTTTGCCTGCAATAAGTAACAAAAACTGCAAAAATGTTAAAACCATATACATAATATACAGTATAAGTGCTGTATTTTTTACCTTGGGTAAAAAGCGTTCAACTAACGGTCCCGGGCTTTCTGCACGCATAATGTTGATGTGTGAGCCACCGCCTGAGGCTGGAAGTATTGCTAAAAGAAATACTAAAACCCCCATACCGCCAATCCAGTTGGTAAACGAGCGCCAGAAAAGACCACAGTAGGACATTGCTTCAATATCTGTCAATATACTTGAGCCTGTCGTTGTAAATCCCGAAACAATTTCAAATAAAGCATCAACAAAATTTGGAATTTCGCCACTTATAACATATGGCAGACACCCAAAAATACTCATTAAAATCCATGAAAAAGCAGCGGTTACAAACCCCTCTTTTTCATAGAATACCATATTTTTAGGCTTTTTTATTACAATTAAGGTGCCTATAACAATGCTTAAAAGCGAAACCAATAAAAATGCCATTCCCTGAGGCTCTTCATAAATTAAAGATACCAAAAACGGAAGAAGCATAAATGCACCCTCAATATTTAATATCCAGCCCAATATATAAACTATTGCTTTAATATTCATCTTTTTCCCTCACGCTATTTTGCAATAATGTCGCCTATATCACGAAAACCTGTGTGCATTGTTACAATAATTACTCTATCGCCTACACAAATTCTGTCATTACCATTAGGAATTATGAGTTTACCCTCACGGAAAATACCCGCCACAAGTAAATTATCTTTCGTTTTTAAGTCCTTAAGCTGAATTCCTGCGACAGACGAATCCTTTTCTACCTTAAATTCTATTGCTTCTGCTCTGTCGTCAAAAATATGGTAAAGGGTTTCAATATTTGAACCTATTGAGTTACGCTTTGCACGAACATACGCGGTTATCGTTTCTGATGTAATATACTTAGGATATACAACGCTACCTAATTCTAGACTGTCTATAACGCCGTTAAAGGTTATGCGGTTAATCTTTGTTATAACTTTTGTGTTGGGATTTCTCTTCGCGTGAAGTGTGAGCAGAATATTCTCTTCATCCATTCCCGTCAAAGGAATAAACGCTTCCATTTCATCCAGTCCTTCGCGTGTAAGCAAGTTCTCGTCTGCACCATCACCGCATATAATCATAGCTTCATCTAAAAGGACACTTAAATTTTCACATTTTTTCTCGTCAAGTTCAATGATTTTAACCTTAATGCCCATATCTATAAGCTGTTTTGCTAAATAATACGAGGTTTTTCCTCCACCTATTATCATAGCATTTGAAACACGCTGAATTTTAATTCCTATCTTCTTAAAGAATGCGTGAGCATTTTCATTTGTTGCAATGAACGAAACAACATCACCCTCTTTTAGCACATAGCTACCATCAGGAATAACTAAGTTTCCCTCACGCTCAACAGCACAAATCAACACTCTGTCATTTTGTAACTGATGAAGTGCTTTTCCATCTAAGGTGCATCCTTCAGGAATTTTAAACTTAATCATTTCTGCATGTCTTTTTGCAAAAGAGTTGACCGAGAGAGCTGTCGGGAAACGAAGAATTCTTGCAATCTCATTAGCCGTTTCAAGCTCAGGATTTATAATCATAGAAATACCAAGTTTTTCCTTGATATAATAAATCTCTTTGCTGTAGTCTGGGGTTCTTACCCTTGCAATTGCTGAGCAATCTCCAACTTTTTTCGCCATTGTACAGCAAAGGAGATTAAGTTCGTCTGACTCGGTTACTGCAATGAGCAAGTCAGCGTCCTCAATACCAGCCTCCATCTGCACGCTATAACTTGAGCCGTTACCCACAATTCCCATCACATCATAAGTTTCACAAACTGTCTGGATAACATGCCTGTTTTTATCAATAACAGTTATATCATGGCCCTCTTCAGATAGTCTTGATGCCAAGGTTGTACCTACCTTGCCGCAACCTACTATAATAATTTTGAGCCAATTTTTTTCACTTGATTTATCAATTTTTGACACCTTTTAGCGCCTCCAAAAACATATTTAAATATATATTATTCTTTTTTTGCATAATTATATATCAATCTATTTGCTTTGTCAAGCAATTAAGGTTCACCCCATTTTCTTATAATACTTGTAATTTTTACATTATTTGACATTATTTTTAAACTATGATATAATAAACACAGCTTTTTAAAAGCTTTGGGGAGGATGATGAAAATGTTTGGAAGAAGGCCTGATGGTAAGGTTGAAAAAAATATTGATCCTATCGTTAGAATTACACCTCATATTATGCCTAAGCGCTATGACGCGCAGGTGTTTGTAAAGCGTACGGTAAATTATGACATTATAAAAGAATTTCTGAAAAAGAAGCGTGAGGAAGGAATTCGCCTGACTCATATGGATGTTATAATTGCGGCGTACATAAGGTTATTAAAAAACAGACCTGAGCTTAACCGTTTCGTTGTTAACAGAAAGATTTACCAGAGAAATGAAATTACTGTATCTCTCGCAATTTTAAAGGACAAGGTCGATGACCAGATAAATGAAACTACTATAAAAGTAAAGTTTTCGCCTGACGATAATATCTTTGATGTCAGTCGGAAAATGAATGAGGAAATCGCAAAAAACCGAAACGCCGAAGAGAAAAATTTTACGGATATTTTAGCAAGATTTTTCCTCGCAATTCCTCTTATCCCGGGTGTTTTAATTGGTTTTATAAAGCTTTTGGATAAGGTCGGCTTGCTTCCAAAGTTTATACTTGACGCACTTCCCTTTCACACAAGCTTATTTATAACCAATATGGCATCAATTAGAATGGGATATGTTTACCACCATCTTTATGATTTCGGAACAACAAGTATTTTTATTTCAATCGGTCAAAAAGAAACAAAGCTCGATATTGACAAAGACAATAACATCGTGAAAAAAAGTGAGCTTCCTTTAGGTATAGTTATTGACGAGCGTATATGCTCTGGTGCAATTTACTCACTGGGCTTTAACGAGTTTGACAGAATATTGAAAAATCCTGAGTGTCTTGAGAAATAAAGTTAAACGGCTACAGCAGATTTGCTGTAGCCGTTTTTTCGGAGGGGATTATATCTAAATTTTCTACTATCTTGCAATTACCATCCAAACCAGGATGAGAAGAAATCTGATGGGAACTGATATTTTCTGCCACCGTTATTATTTTCCTGTCTTTCATCTTTCTGTGGCTTTTCTTCTTCGTCAGCAGGCTTTTCTTCCTGAAGTGTAATTGTCAAATTCTTCTTTACACCATTTCTTGAAATGGAAACTTTTATTTCATCTCCAACTTTGTGTTCGTCTTTTATTTCGTTAATGTCATCTATGCTTGTAACTTCCTTGCCGTCAAACTTTAAAATGACATCGCCCGGTGTAATGCCCGCTGCATCCGCTGAGCCACCCTTCATAACCTCGCTAACATAAACGCCAATTGGAAGATTATTTGCTTTTGCAATGCTTTCGGTTACATCAATTCCCGTGATACCTACTAATGGTCTTCCCTTCACATATCCGTTTTCAATTATCGACTCAACAACCGGGATAACCTCATTAACCGGAATTGCAAAACCAAGCCCTTCTACATCGTAGCCTGTAGATTTTGCAGTGTTTATACCGATTACCTGACCGTAAATGTTAATAAGCGCTCCACCTGAATTTCCTGGGTTTATAGCAGCGTCAGTCTGTAGCATCGTCATTTGCTTGCCATCAATTACCATTGTTCTGTTTATTGCGCTTATATAACCTACTGTAAGCGTGCTGGCAAGTGCCTCCTGAAGAGGATTACCGATAGCAAGTGCCATATCGCCTACGCGAAGAGTTGATGAATCACCAAGCTCTGCATACGGAAGTTCTTTATCACTTTTTACCTTTAAAACTGCAAGGTCGGTTCTTTCGTCAGCTCCAATTACCTGAGCATCAAACGATTGGTTTGCCGTTGTTTTAACCGTTATAATGGAAGCTCCGTCTATAACATGGTTGTTTGTAACTATATACCCGTCAGCAGTTAGGATTACACCCGAGCCACTGCTTGAAGCACCGCCTCCTAAGAAATGTGTGTTGCTTGATGCTGTGGTAGAAATTATGCTTACAACCGCAGGCGAAAGTTTGTCATATATATTTGGAATTGACATCTGACCGCCCTGCAGAGTCGTTGCTGTGTTTTTAATGCCGTCCTCCTGATTTCCGGCAACTGAAAGAGCGTTACTTACAGGCTTTTGACCCCCATTATTTGCAAAGGGTGAAAAACATGCTGCAAAAATACCAAAGCATAGTGCTGATGTTACAACCGCACTCACAACAGCCGCAAATACAGGCGTTTTAAAGAAACTATTTTTCTTGCGTTTAGGTCTGTATACGGACAACGCCTGTCTTTCGCTTACGGTTCCGCTCATAACAGGTTCAAACTCGTCTTCATTCCAATGGTATGTGTTATGTTTTTCCATATTTTTACCTCCCAGTAAACCAATTATTTCTCTTACAATTATATAATAAACTATCTTTTTGACATAGGTATGAACAAATTGTTAAAGTTTTAAAAGATTTAAATTTGTTTTATTTTCATTTTTCTTAATTTATTCAGTCTAAAAATAGCAAATCTTAAAAAAAGCCCTGTCAGCGAACCAAAAAAATCAATTACTACATCCTTTACATTTCCACTCCGCCCGTCTACAAAAAGCTGATGTACCTCATCAGTTATTGCGTACAGTAAACAATATGTTGCAGATATTAAAAAGCAATAACCTGTTTTTAAATTGTAGCTCTTTAAAAGCTCATAAACTGCCAATGCTAAAACAAGATACTCTACAAAGTGCGCAGTTTTTCTTACGAATCTATCACACTTCATAAAAAAATTTTTTTCCTCACTTTTTTTAACATGAACAACTTTTTTTGCTGTTTTATAAACAACCGTGGTTATTTTTTTACTCGTTTCTCCTGATTTTTCACTCGTTGCACCTGAAAATGAAAAAATCTGTGCCGAAATCAATATAACAAAAATCCATGAAACAATCTTTTTTACCATATGCTTACCTCTTAAAAAAACAGGTTACCACAAAATGCGGTAACCTTTGCTTTTATCTTATTTGTAGTAATATCCGCGGTGTTTATAATACCTGTAGTATCTCTTAACGCCGGAATTTGCTGATCCGTTTAAAACAAACCCTAAAATGTTAGCATCAGCAAAGCCTAAGGTTGAAATTGCCTCTTTAACCTTCTTTAAGTGAGTTGTTTGCTTTCTTGCCACAATAATTACACCCGTAACAAACTGGGTAATATACAATGTTTCTGAAACAATACCTACAGGGGGCGTATCAACAAAAATATAATCATATTTTTCAGATAATTCCTTAAACATTTCCGTTACCTTATCAAGCATTAAAAGTTCAGATGGGTTAGGTGGAATGTTTCCCGAGAAAATACAATCAAAGTTACAACCTTTAGGTCTCATAATAACATCGGATAACTCGCAAAAATCACCCAAATAGTCAGAAAGTCCCTTCATAGACCTGTTTTCCGTTATATAACGCTCAACCTTAGGACGCCTAAGGTCTGCATCAATAATTAAAACCCTGGCATTAGTTTCAGCAAAAACAGATGACATATTAACACATGTTGTTGTTTTTCCTTCTCCCGGCTCGGCACTTGTGAACATAATAATTTTGCACTTATCATTTTTTTTGCCAGCCAAAGTAAACATAAGATTTGCTCTTACATTCTTGTAAGACTCCAAAATCTGTGTCGCACTTCGTCTTTGATTTTTCTCTTGCTTTACAGCATCGCTTTCCGATATTCTTTTTAAATACATAACTATCCTCTATTCTTTATTAAGTATCGGAACTGTAGTAAACCTCAGCTCTTGAAATATCTGTTACTTTGTTTCCGCTTGAATAAAACGGAATCTCACCTAAAACAGGATAACCAAAGGTTTCTGAAACCTGCTCCGCACTTTTTACTTTATTATCTAAGTACTCAACTAAAAATACTAAAATCAAACTCAGTAAAAGTCCACCAACCATACCCAATTTAATGTTTCTTCCAACATCAGGAGATGATGGTTTTTCAGGATATTCAGGCTCATCTAAAAGCTTTACGCTACCACCTTCAACAACACCGCTCACCTGCTCTGATGCATGCTCTACAATTTTTTTTGCAACTATAAACGCATGGTTCGGATCCGGAGAGCTCACTTTTATTACCAGAATTTCTGTTTCATTCTTTGATGTCATCGAAAGCATTTTGAGTATATCTTCGTGAGCATACCCTAAATTTGTTTCGTCTGCAATTTTCTTTAAAAAGACATTACTTGTTAAAATTTCTGCATATGTCTGAACCAATGTCTGTCTTGTAACGATGGTGTTAAGCGATACATTATCTACCTCATTCGAACTTGTATCACTTGTATTTTCTGAATAAAGCGATGTCGCTGACACATATATCGGCGTTACAAAAAAGCTTGTAAAAACGCCCGCCACAATACCGCCTACCACTAATCCTACTACAAGCGCCCACCATCGACGCATACATAGTTTTAATAAATCCATTAAGTTAATTTGCTTATCCACGAGCCTATCTCCTTAGTTTGGTATAATTACTTTTTTAATATATGCATCACTAAGTGGCAAATATATATCCATTAGCGGAGCATATGTTTGAAATGCAAGGTAGAAATCCTTTCCCGCTTTTGCGGTAAGTTTTGTCTTTTCCTTCAGCAAGTGTGAAAACACCGTGTCAATATCTATTTCGCCATCGCCACTTATGTTACACTTTACAACAAATGTTATCTTTCCGTTTTCAGAATATGCTAAAGACGGATAGAACATAAATTCAGCATCTAAATCATGGATACTCTTTAATGAGTTTTTGGCTTCAATCAGATATGTTGTATATATAAATGAACACTCACTTGCAGTTTTATAATACGAAGCTGGCTTTGTTCCACTCTCCTTAATATTATACACCATTCTAGGCACGCCGTCAATAATCAATTTATAATCTTTATAATTTTCCGGGTAAGCAGCAAAATCTTTACTGGTTTTTACATTATATTTTCTGTTTTCCACATAACCAAGCTCCAGACCGCAAACTTCGTCAATCTGGATAAGAATTGAAGAAATTTCACCCAATGTAGCATCTTTTTGAGCACCTAATTTTTCTCCCGCATTTAGCTTTATTCCGTTGCTTGAAGCGTATGAAAGGCAAAGGTTTTCTATAACTGTGCTATTTGCACCAACGCAATCTTTATAGAAAGCATCCTTTACTCCGAGCTGAACAGTTCGTCCGCCCCTTCTTACCATACCATAGATAAGTCCGGAAACTGCATCCTGAAGCTTTATCGGCTTGTCAGCATATTTAAGCGAATAAAATTCCTTGCCCCATACATTGTTTGCCAAA
>JAZSJX010000007.1:0-2741 GCA_045534535.1 Congzhengia sp. | reverse complement strand
GCAGATATTGCACCTACAATGCTTGAAATTTTAGGCTTGCCAAAGCCTCAGGAGATGACAGGCACAAGTATTATAAAATAAATATTTTCCTAAAAGATAATATTTTTGAAATTATATGCACACTCTATATTATAGAGTGTGCTTTTCTGCACAAAAATATAGGAGGAAAAAATGAAAGACTATATTGAAATTACAGATATTTATGCGAGAGAAATTTTGGATTCAAGGGGAAATCCAACTGTTGAGGCATGCGTTGTAACAGAGGACGGAATTTACGGGGAGGCATCAGTTCCGTCGGGTGCATCAACAGGTGCTTTTGAGGCAGTTGAGCTTCGTGACGGGGACGAAAGATATAACGGACTTGGTGTGAAAAAAGCTGTGTCTTATGTAAATAATGAAATTGCCGATACTCTAATCGGTTTAAATGTTTTAAACCAGCGTGAAATTGACAGAAAGATGATAAAGCTTGATGGAACTGATAATAAATCAAGGCTTGGTGCAAATGCAATTTTAGGCGTATCACTCGCTTGCGCAAAGGCGGGCGCAAAATCGCTCGGCACAAGCCTTTATAACTATATAGGCGGTGTAAATGCCCATGTTCTGCCTGTTCCTATGATGAACATCCTAAACGGCGGAAAGCATGCAGATAATAGCGTAAACTTACAGGAATTTATGATTATGCCGACAGGTGCAAAATCTTTTTGCGAAGCACTAAGACAGTGTGCTGAGGTTTTTCATAGCCTAAAAAAAGTTTTAAAATCAAAAAATTTATCTACCGCGGTGGGAGACGAGGGCGGTTTTGCACCAAACCTTAATAGCGATGAGGAGGCACTTTCTTTAATATGCGAGGCTATAGAAAAAGCAAAATACAATCCGGGAACGGACTTTAAAATTGCAATAGACGCTGCTGCCACTGAGCTTTTTGAAGAAGCTAAAAAGAAAGGCAAGGACGGATACTATTTCTGGAAAAGCGATATTTTTAAAACCCGTGATGAAATGATAAAATATTGGGAAAAACTGTCTTGCGAGTACCCGATAATTTCGTTGGAAGATGGCTTGTCTGAAGAGGACTGGGACGGTTGGTCGAACCTTACAAAAATACTTGGCAAAAAAATTCAGTTAGTCGGCGATGACCTTTTTGTAACCAACACAAAAAGACTAAAAATGGGTATAGATAAAAAAATTGCAAACTCTATTTTAATTAAGGTTAACCAGATTGGAACTTTAACAGAAACCTTAGAGGCAATAGAAATGGCAAAAGAGGCGGGGTATACTGCGGTTACCTCTCACAGAAGCGGAGAAACCGAGGACACGACTATTGCAGACATTGCAGTCGCAGTAAATTCGGGACAGATAAAGACAGGTGCACCATCTAGAACTGATAGGGTTTGTAAGTACAACAGACTATTAAGAATTGAAGAGGAACTTTGTAAAAACGGAAAGTATTTGGGTGAAGATGCATTTTATAATCTTAGAAAATAAATAAAAAGTGCTTGACAAGGAATTGAAAGAATGTTATAATAATTTCTTGTCAGCGAGTGTGCTGGAACTGGCAGACAGGCACGTTTGAGGGGCGTGTGCTTATGGCGTACGGGTTCAAGTCCCGTCACTCGCACCATAAAGGTCGTAACATTTGCTGTATGTTACGACCTTTATTTTTAAAACTTAAAATTGGGTAAGTCAGATGATTGCGGGAATTTTATTCACGAGGAAAGTCCGGGCTTCGCAGGGCAAGGGTGCCGGGTAACTCCCGGTGGAGGCAACTCTAAGGATAGTGCAACAGAAATAGACTGCCACGAATTTCGTGGTGATGGTGGAAAGGCGAGGTAAGAGCTCACCGGCATAATGGTAACATTATGGCCATGTAAACCCCATCCGAAGCAACACCGTATTGGCTTATGTCAGCTTAGCCTGCCCGGCGTGCTGATGTTTGGCGGTGGCTTGAACTATGCAGTAATGTATAGTCTAGACAGATAATCATCTAATACAGAACCCGGCTTATAGACTTGCCCACTTAATTTGACTTAAAGAGTGCATTAAAAATGCACTCTTTTCTTTGTTTTCTTCCTTAATTTATGTATTTTTTAAAAATAATTTTTAACTTTTGAAAAAAAACACTTTACAAAGGGGGTATTTTGTAGTAAGTTAATATAGGAAAGAATTTATTATTTATTGTATGAAAGAAGTGTTTTTCCTTTGCCTAATATTGACTATTGGTTGTGGCTCACGCTAAAAAGAGATTTTGGTCCGGGCACAATTACCTCGCTTTTAGAAGTTTTTGAAACACCTGAGGCAATTTATAATGCTACAAAAGAAGACCTTGAAGAGAAGAATATTTTTTCTAAAGTGATTATAAAACGGGTCTTAAACAAAAGCATGAAATATGTAGAAAAGGTAAAGGAAGATTGCAAAAGGTTTGGAATCAGAATTTTAACCTTTGACAGCCCGTACTTTCCGGAAAAACTAAAGCACATTCCTGATCCGCCTTATGTTTTGTATGTAAGAAGTAAAAGCAAAATCAATTTAAATGATAAGCTTTTAATCGGTATGGTTGGAAACCGCGAAATGACGGAGTATGGAAGATGCATAGCAGGAGATATTGCGCAGGGGTTATCTAAAGCCGGTGTTGTTGTAGTTAGCGGAATGGCACGAGGTATTGACGGTGCATCTCATGCAGCTGCACTTACATCCGGTGGTACAACAGTTGCAGTTTTAGGATGCGGTGCAGACATTTGCTATCC
>JAZSJX010000088.1:0-14468 GCA_045534535.1 Congzhengia sp. | reverse complement strand
CGTACTTATTTAAAAAATTCATAAGCGGTATTTATACGCAGAATGGAGAATAATATGGTTGACAATAAAAATGAAGAAAAAAATTATGAAATCGAATATGTCGCGCTAGAAGATGATAAAACTTTAAATGAAACATCATTTGAATACAGTGAAGAAATCTACAAGGAAGCAGCAACTGATAAAAAAATAAGCTTTTTAAAAGAGGTTTATGAATGGGTATCTTCAATTGCTTTGGCTGTGTTTTTAGCGCTTATAATAAATCAATTTTTGTTTGCTTTGGTTCAGGTTGACGGACGCTCTATGGAGCCTACACTGTATCACGGCGAGCGTCTTTTGGTAAGAAAAATTCTTTATACCCCAGAGCAAGGCGATGTGGTAATTGTAAAATCTAATGCAATACAGAAAAATATTGTTAAACGAATTATAGCTCTTCCCGGTCAAACAATAGATTTTGACGAGGATATGAATGTTACAATAGATGGCAAAGTAATTGATGAGCCGTATATTAAAGAAAAACAGATTTCTTACGGCAATATGTATTCGTTCCCTTTAACAATTCCTGAGGATTGTTACTTTGTTATGGGGGATAACAGAAACAACTCAAGCGACAGCCGAACTTTAGGATTGATACCTGAGGATGAAATTGTCGGCGAATCATCCATAAGGCTTTTCCCATTTTCAAGATTTGGCATGATAGATCAATAAAATAATGATGACGGCAAGGCGTAAAGCACTTGCCGTTTTAACTATAGAAAAAGAAGGTGTAATATATGAATATACAGTGGTTTCCGGGTCATATGACAAAAACCAAAAGGCAAATTGAAGATAAAATAAAAATGATAGATGCCGTAGTTGAAATCTTAGATGCAAGAATGCCATTATCTTCACAAAACCCTGATATAAGTGAGCTTACTAAAGGAAAACCTCGTGTAGTTCTTTTAAATAAAATTGATTTGGCTGATGAAAATACAAACAAGCTGTGGGCGTCATACTTTAAGCAAAATGCAAGTGAGGTTTGCTTTACAGATTGCGAAAAAGGAAAAGGCGTAAAAGAGTCAATTTATGCTGTAAAACGAGTTTTAGCTGATAAAATAAATGCAGATAAAGAAAAGGGTATGACACGAGCTATCAAGATTTTGGTTGTTGGTGTGCCGAATGTGGGCAAATCTTCGTATATTAACCGAATATCAGGAAGAAGCAGTGCAACGGTTGGCGACAGACCCGGTGTTACACGAGGTCAGCAATGGATAAGACTGAAAAACGGCATAGAGCTTTTAGATACACCGGGAATTTTATGGCCAAAATTTGAGGACGAAAAGGTTGGTTTAAATCTTGCTTTTTGTGGCTCTATAAAAGACGAAATAATGGATACTGAAGAATTAGCATGCAAGCTTTCTGAGTTTTTAAATGAAAATTACAGGGAAGAATTTTGTACAAGGTACAAGCTCACGGATACTGATGGAAAACAAGGCTTTGAGCTTGTTGAGATGCTTGGAAGAAAGCGCGGATTAGTAATTTCAGGTGGCGAAATTGATTTTTTGAGAGCATCAAACATTCTGCTTGACGAATTCAGGTCAGGAAAAATCGGCAGAATAAGCCTTGAAAAACCAGAAATATAGGTGGTATGGTTATGAATTTATTTGAATTTGATAAAGCGTACAGAGAAGAACACAATATAAAATATCTGGCAGGAATTGACGAGGCAGGGAGGGGTCCTTTGGCAGGCCCTGTTTTTGCTGCTGCGGTGATTTTGCCGCCTGATTTGTACATAGACGGAATAAACGACTCAAAAAAGCTTACAGAAAAGAAAAGAGAAGAGTTATTTGATGTAATTGTTGAAAAGGCAATCGCATATTCAATTTGTACGGCAGATACAAATATAATTGAGGAAATCAATATACTTAATGCTACAATGTATGCAATGAAAAATGCTGCAGAAAGCTTAGATATTGTGCCTGAAAGAGTGCTTGTTGACGGAAACAAAACGCCACATCTTGCATATCCGCATGAATTTTTAATTAAAGGCGACGCTAAAAGTCAGTCTGTTGCAGCAGCATCAATACTTGCCAAAGTTTCAAGGGATAGATTTTGTACTGAAGTAATGGCAAAGGAGTATCCTGAGTATCTGTTTGAAAAGCATAAGGGCTACGGAACCAAGGCTCATTTTGATAAAATTGTAGAATATGGGCCTTGTCCTTATCACAGATTATCCTTTTTAAAGAAAAAGTTAGGTGATTTTAAGTGATAACACAGTTAAGAGGAAGCTATGGAGAAAAAGTGGCTTGTCTACACTTAAAAAAGAATAATTACATAATTTTAGAAAGAAACTACAGAAAACGCTTTGGAGAAATTGATATAATTGCCAAAAAAGATAATTTAGTTGCTTTTGTTGAGGTTAAAACCCGTTCTTGTGAGGAGTTTGGAAAACCATCCGAAGCTGTAAATTACGCAAAAAGGAAGCGAATTATAAAAACTGCCTTAAGTTATATAGCACAAAAAGATTTAGATGCAGAATTCAGCTTTGACATTATAGAAGTTTTAATCAATAACAAAAAAGTGTTATCGATAAATCACATTGAAAATGCATTTTATGCATAAAATAGTAAAAAAATCTTTCGAGGAGTTTATATGAAAAAATATACTGTTATTGACGCACATTGTGATACAGCGAGCGAGATTTTGGATAGAAATGAGTCGCTTATTAAAAATGAGCGGCACTTATCATTAGAGCAAATAAAAGACTATAACAGCTATATACAGTTTTTTGCCGCATGGATAAGTAAGGATTCTAAAAATCCTTTTGTCAGAACCGTTGATATTTTAGATAAAACAAAGCAAGAGGTTTTAAAAAACAGTGATAATATAGAGCTAATCACAAATCTTAAAGATATAAAATCTGTTATAGGAAGAAAAAAACACGGGGCAATACTTGCTATAGAGGATGCGAGGGCACTTTGCGGCTCAATTTCTTCAGTTCGTGCGTTTTTCGAGTTAGGTGTGCGGGCAATTACACTTGCATGGAATGATGATAACGAAGTAACTGATGGCATCGCATCAGTCCGTGGTGCGGGGCTTACTGAATTTGGTAAAGAAGTAGTTTCAGAGATGAACAGACTTGGTATGATAGTTGATGTTTCACATATTACAAAAAAAGGTTTCTGGGATGTTTTAGAGGTTTCCAAAAAGCCTGTTATGGCATCTCATTCAAACGCTCAGAAAATATGCTCACACAGACGAAATTTAGATGATGAGCAAATTCGTGCAATGATTGAAAAAAAAGGAATAATTTGTGTTAATATCTATCCTGATTTTTTATCGGACGACGGAAAGGCTGATATCGACACTGTTATTGACCATATTGACCACATCATATCTTTAGGCGGCGAGGATTTTTTGGGGTTAGGCTCAGATTTTGACGGTGTTGACCGTTTGGCAGACGGTTTTGCCGGTGCAAAGGATTATGGAAAGCTCTTTGAAAAAATGGAGCAAAGAGGCTACAGCACTGACTTAATTGACAAAATTACACACAAAAACCTGATAAACTTTATTGAAAGAATAGAAAATTAAAAAAATATTGCATTTAAAACCAAAATATGATAAAATATACTGCAATACTTTTTGGAAAAATATGATTTTAACATTTTTAAGGAGCGATATAATTTGTACATTTCAGACAAAGTAAAAAGCATAAGTCCATCATCGACTTTAGCTATTGATTCAAAATTTAAAGAAATGAAAGCTGCCGGCATTGATGTGGTTGGCTTTGGTGCAGGCGAACCTGATTTTGATACGCCTGATTTCATAAAAAAGGCGGCTATAAAGGCTATAGAAGACGGAAAAACAAAATATACACCTGCAGCAGGAACATTAGAGCTTAGAAAAACTATTTGCGAAAAGCTTAAAAGAGAAAATGGCCTTGATTATGAGCCGAATCAGATAGTTGTATCAAATGGTGCAAAGCATTCACTTGTAAACACCTTTATGGCTATTTTAAATGTAGGTGATGAAGTTTTACTTCCTGCACCTTTCTGGGTAAGCTATGCTGAGATGATTAAAATTGCAGATGGCGTACCTGTAATCATTGAAACAAAAGAGGAAGATGAATTTAAATTCACACCCGAAGAGTTTGAAAAAGCAATTACTCCTAAAACGCGTGCTTTGGTTTTAAATACACCATCTAACCCTACAGGTATGGTTTATACTAAGGATGAGCTGTTAAAGATTGCAGATATTGCCGTAAAGCACAATATATATGTCGTTTCAGATGAAATTTATGAACATTTGATATACGAAGGCGAAAGGGTAAGTATTGCGTCATTTAATGACAAAATTAAAGACCTTACAATTATCATAAACGGTGTATCAAAAACATACGCTATGACGGGATGGAGAATAGGCTACACAGCATCACATCCTGAAATTGCAAAGGTTATGGCAAATCTTCAGTCGCACGCAACATCAAACCCGAACTCTATCGCACAGGCGGCAACAATTGCTGCTTTAAACGGTGATGGAGAAGAAATAAAGATTATGAAAGCAGAATTTCGTTCCCGCCGTGATTATATGGTAGAGCGTATCAACAGTATTGACGGCGTATCTTGCATAAAGCCACACGGTGCATTTTATGTAATGATGAATATAGAAAAGCTTAAGGGAAGAACATTTTGCGGTAAAACAATCAATACATCTGATGATTTGGCAAATATTTTACTTGACGAAGCAAAGCTTGCGTTAGTTCCTTGTAGTGGATTTGGAGCAGATAATTATGTAAGATGGTCTTACGCTACAAGTATGGAAAATATTAAAGAAGGTTTGGACAGACTTGAAAATTTCTTAAAGAATAATTAATATTTAAGGAGCGAATTTTAGGTGAAACCAATTTCATTAGATTATAGTAAGGTTTTAGATTTTGTATCAGAAGATGAAATAAAAGATATAGAAAACAAGGTTTTCTCTGCACACAAAACTTTAACTGAGAGAACAGGTGCAGGAAACGAGTTTTTAGGATGGCTGGACCTTCCTTTTGATTACGACAAAGAAGAATTTGCACGAATCAAAAAAAGTGCAGAAAAAATAAAAAGTGATTCAGATGTTTTAATCGTAATAGGTATTGGAGGCTCATATTTAGGTGCAAAAGCTGCGATTGATATGTTGTCTAATCACTTCTATAACTGTCTTGATAAAGACACAAGAAAAGCACCTCAGATTTCCTTTGCAGGAAATTCAATAAGCGGTTCATATCTTAAAAATCTTATTGAGCTTGTAAAAGACAAGGATTTTTCTGTGAATGTAATTTCAAAGTCAGGCACAACCACAGAGCCTGCCGTAGCTTTTCGTGTTTTTAAAGATTTACTCGAAAAGAAGTATGGAAAAGAAGAAGCAAAGAAAAGAATATATGCTACAACAGACAAGGAAAAGGGCGCTTTAAAAAATCTTGCCGATGCCGAGGGGTACGAAACCTTTGTTGTGCCTGATGATGTTGGCGGAAGATTTTCTGTTTTAACTGCAGTTGGTCTTTTACCTATTGCAGCGTCAGGTGCTGATATTGATAAACTGATTGAAGGCGCAAATGAAGCAGTTTGTGCATACAAGGACTGCGATTTAGAAACTAATCCTTGCTATATGTATGCAGCACTAAGAAATATTTTATATAACAAGGGAAAACAGATTGAAATTATGGTAAACTATGAGCCAAATCTTCACTATTTTGGCGAGTGGTGGAAACAGCTATATGGCGAGAGTGAGGGAAAAGACGGTAAAGGAATTTTCCCTGCAGCAGTTGATTTTTCAACTGATCTTCATTCTATGGGGCAGTATATCCAGGATGGCCGCCGTGTTTTATTTGAAACAGTTTTAAATGTTGAATCGACAGACGATGATGTAACTATCGAGGAAACTAATGACAACATTGACGGATTGAACTTTTTAGCAGGTAAAACAATGAGCTTTGTAAACAACAAGGCGTTTTTAGGAACACTTTTGGCACACAACGATGGCGGTGTTCCGAATATGGTTATAAACATTCCCAAAATCAACGAATACTATCTTGGAATGCTTATATATTTCTTTGAAAAAGCTTGTGCAATAAGCGGATATATATTAGGAGTAAATCCGTTTAATCAGCCGGGTGTTGAGGCATACAAGAAAAATATGTTTGCGCTTTTGGGAAAACCGGGCTTTGAAAGTGAAAAAGAAGCACTAGAAAAAAGACTTTAATAATAACATATAAACGAAAATTTGCATTTGCAATTCGGAGGTAACAAAAATGCAGTACCGTAGTACACGCGATAACAATTTACAGGTTTCATCAGCTTTAGCAATAAAAACGGGGCTTTCTCCTGAGGGTGGTCTGTTTCTTCCTGAAACAGTGCCGACGATTTCTATTGATGATATTAAAAAGCTCGCACCTATGTCATACAATGAAAGAGCTATAAATATTTTAGAAAGATTTCTAACTGATTTTACAAAAGAAGAAATTGAAGAGTGCGTAAATAATGCGTACACGAGAGAAAAATTTGAAACAGATGATATTGCTCCAATCTTTAAATTGAACGACAGTGCATACTTTTTAGAGCTCTGGCACGGTCCTACCTGTGCGTTTAAGGATATGGCTTTGCAGATTCTTCCGCATCTTCTTTTAAAATCAATTAAAAAGACAGGAGAAACTAAAGAGGTAGTAATTCTGGTTGCTACATCAGGCGATACAGGAAAAGCAGCTTTAGAGGGCTTTAAAGATGTTCAGGGCACAAGAATAATAGTTTTCTATCCTGCAGATGGTGTAAGTGATATTCAAAAACGCCAGATGATAACACAAGACGGAAACAATGTCGATGTATCTGCTGTAAACGGCAACTTTGACGATGCTCAAAACGGCGTAAAGAAAATCTTTACAGACAACGATTACAAAGAAATGCTTGCACAGAATGGCTTTATGCTCTCAAGTGCAAACTCAATAAACTGGGGCAGACTTGTTCCGCAGATTGTTTATTATTTTTCTGCTTATGCAAGCTTAGTTAAAAACAACGAAATCAAGGTAGGCGATAAGATAAACTTTGTTGTACCTACAGGTAATTTTGGCAACATTTTAGCAGCGTATTATGCTAAAGAAATGGGGCTTCCTGTAAATAAGCTTATATGTGCATCAAACGAAAATAATGTACTTACAGATTTTATAAACACAGGTGTATATGACAGAAATCGTCAGTTTAAAACAACTGCATCGCCATCTATGGACATTTTAATTTCAAGCAACTTAGAGCGTCTTTTATCACTTGTAACGAATTCTGACGACAAATTAGTTACAGAATGGATGAATTCATTAAAAGCTGATGGCAAATATGAGGTTTCAGAAGATGTAAAAGCAAAAATTAAGGAAACCTTCTTTGCAGGCTTCTGTGATGATGCCGAGACTTTTGATGAAATTAAAAAGGTATTTTTAGATAGCGGATATGTTATGGATACTCATACATCTGTTGCTAAAAGAGTTTACAATAATTATGTTAACGAAACGGGCGACAATACAAAAACTGTTATAGTGTCAACAGCAAGTCCGTTTAAGTTTTCAGACAGTGTTCTAAAATCAATTAAAGGCACAATTGAATCTGAAAACGAATTTGAAATGCTTAAAGAATTAGCATCAGTTTCGGATGCACACATTCCAAAATCCTTAGCAGAGCTTGAAACAAAGCCCGTAATTTTCAGAACAACCTGTGAAAAAGAAGAAATGTATGATGTCGTAAGTGAAATGCTTAATATGGCATAAATATCGAAACGGAGAGAAATATGGATTGGATTAAGCTTTCTATATCAACAACAACCGAGGGAATAGAACCCGTTTGTGCGGTTTTGATGAACTGCGGTGTTACAGGCATGGAAATAGACGATGCCTTAGATTTTCACAATTTTTTAGAAAATAATCAAGACAAGTGGGATTATGTAGATGAAGACCTCTTAAAAGCACACGAAAGCGGAACTACCGTTACTTTTTATGTAACCGACAATGCGTGCGGTGCGGATATGAGGGCATCTGTATCAGATGGATTAAATGCACTTAAAAGTCTTGATACTGAAAATGAGTACGGAAGTCTTGAAATTAAATCCTCTGGCATTAAAGAAGAGGATTGGGCTGAAAACTGGAAACGGTATTTTAAGCCTTTAAATGTTGGAGATAAAATTTTGATTTTGCCTGAATGGGAAAAGTTAGATGCACCTACCGACAGAACTGTGTTTACTGTAAATCCCGGTATGAGCTTTGGTACAGGCTCGCATCATACAACCCAGCTTTGCATTAAAGAGCTTGAAAAGTATGTAAAACCTGATATTTCGGTCCTTGATTTAGGTTGCGGAAGCGGTATTTTATCAATTATTGCACTTTTACTTGGCGCATCCGATGCAACCGCCGTAGATATTGACCCGAATGCAGTAGAAATTGCAATAAAAAATGCTGAAAGAAATGGTATTGATTTGTCAAAATATCGCACATTTGCCGGAAATATTGTAACCGATAAGACACTTTACTCATATATTAGTGATAAGAAATATGATATAGTTTTGGCAAATATTGTTGCTGATGTTATAATTGGAATGAAGCCTTTAATACCTGACTTTTTAAAGAAAGGCGGAATTTTTATCACATCAGGAATTATAAAAGACAGAAAAGATGATGTGCTGACGGCTTATGAAAATTGCGGTCTTAAGCTTATTTCTCAGAAAGCTCAGGGCGACTGGGTTTGCCTTACATACACAAAATAACTTGACAAAAACTATGACAGATACTCCCAAAAATCTTTGGGGGTATTTTTATTTTTATAAAGGAGTGTTAAAGTGGAACGAAAAAGCGGTGTTTTAATGCATATATCATCACTTCCCGGAAAATATTCTATCGGAAGCTTTGGAAAAGAGGCAAGGGAATTTGTTGATAAAATTTATAATATGGGTTTTTCTTACTGGCAGGTTTTACCTTTAGGTTTAACAGATGATTTCAATTCGCCATATAAATCATACTCGGCTTTTGCAGGAAATCCATATTTTATTGACCTTGAAATTTTGATGACAGAAGGGCTTCTAACAAAAGAGGAGTTAAAAAAAGCTGAACAAGATTCGCCATATATTTGTGAATTTGAAAAGCTTAAAAAAACGAGAATTGACATATTAAAAAAAGCTTCAAAAAGAGCAAAAAATACAAAGGAAATAGAAAATTTTATAAATAACAACCTGAAATTAAAAGAATTTTGTATCTATATGGCTTTAAAGGAAGCAAACCATGGTCTTGCGTGGTATGAATGGGAAAACTCTTCTTATGAAGAAGAAACACTGTTTTTATGGGAATTCATACAATATAATTTTTTTAAACAGTGGTCTGAATTAAAAGTTTACGCAAATAGTAAAGGAATAAAAATAATTGGGGATATTCCAATCTATGTTTCTTTAGACAGTAGTGATGTTTGGGCAAATAAGGAGTTGTTTTTGCTAGATGAGAACAATAAGCCAAAAAGTGTTGCAGGTGTACCGCCTGATTATTTTACGCCTGATGGTCAGCTTTGGGGAAACCCGATATATGATTGGGATAAGATGAAAAAAGACAATTTTAGTTGGTGGAAAGAAAGATTTTTTCATAGTTTTAAAATGTTTGACGGAGTGAGAATCGACCATTTCCGCGGTATAGAGTCGTTCTGGTCAGTTCCGTTTGGTGCAAAAACCGCAAAAGAAGGAAAATGGGAAAAAGGGCCGTCTACAGATTTTGTAAATATGATAAACAAAATAAAAGGCGATAAATTAGTAATAGCAGAGGATTTGGGCGAAATAACTGAAGATGTTATAAAACTGGTAGAGAAGAGTGGTTTTCCTGGTATGCGTGTATTTCAGTTTGGATTTTTTGGAAACGATGATAACCCTCATAAACCTCACAATTATCAGAAAAATATTATAGCTTACTCAGGAACGCACGATAACAATACGCTATTAGGCTATATATGGGAACTTGATAGTGTACAGAGAAAAAATATGTTTGAATACTGCGGATGTTTCGAAGATGACTTTAAAAAAGGCTACGACAGTGTCATAAGAACATTGTTTCGCAGCCATGCAGATATTTTAATTCTGCCAATTCAGGATATATTGTGTTTTGGTTCTGATACCAGGCTTAATACACCGGGAAAAGCAGATGGTAACTGGCAATACAGGGTAACGAGTGAACAACTTGCATCAATAGATAGCGATAAATTTAAACGATTAAACAAACTGTATAACAGAGATTAGACATAGTTTTATAAGGTTTAATTTTTTGCAAAATATGATAAAAGTGGCTTAAACACATAGTTTCAAGCCACTTTATATTTTTTATGATATTATTCCCACTCAATTGTGCCAATTGGTTTTGGTGTTAAGTCGAGCAGTACTCTGTTAATTCCATCAACTTCGTGTGTGATTCTGTCTGTAATGTGGTGGAGAAGTGAGTATGGGATTTCTTCGATTGTTGCAGTCATGGCATCGACTGTATTGACTGCGCGGATAATTGCAGGCCAACCTTCATAGCGTTTGCCATCTTTAACGCCGACGCTTTTCATATCAGGAACTGCAATAAAGTATTGCCATACTTTACCCGCTAAACCGTTTTTATCAAACTCTTCACGAAGAATTGCATCTGCCTCACGAAGTGCTTCTAATCTGTCGCGTGTGATTGCACCTAAGCAACGAACACCAAGACCTGGACCTGGGAAAGGCTGACGGTCGACCATAGAAGATGGAAGACCTAACGCTTTACCTACAACACGGACTTCGTCTTTGTAAAGAAGCTTCACAGGCTCAACTAATTCAAAATTCATATCTTCAGGCAATCCGCCAACATTATGATGTGCTTTAACGCCATCACTTTCTAAAATGTCGGGGTAGATTGTACCCTGAGCCAAGAAAGAAATATCGTCTAGCTTTCTTGCTTCTTCATCAAAAACAACGATAAACTCATTACCGATTATTTTACGCTTCTTTTCAGGTTCTGAAACATCAACCAACTTATTTAAGAAACGGTCTGTTGCATCAATATAAATTAAGTTTGCATCTAACTGATTCTGGAAAACTTCAATAACCTCTTCGCTTTCGCCTTTTCTCATCAAGCCGTGGTTTACATGGACGCAAACCAATTGTTTTCCAATTGCTTTAATTAATAAAGCGGCAACAACTGAACTGTCAACGCCGCCTGATAAGGCTAATAAAACTTTTTTATCTCCTACCTGAGAACGAACGATACTAACCTGCTCGTCAATAAATTTATCCGCTAATTCTTTTGTTGTGATACGCTGCATCGTATCAGGTCTTACATTGCCATTCATAAACTTTTCCTCCTAAGTTAATTTATATCCTAACTACCACTTATTTCAAAAAAAGTGGTGTTGAAAAATATCTTTCTGCAGTATCGGGAAGAACAGTAACTACTGTTTTACCCTTACCTAATTTTTTAGCAAGCTTTATTGCAGCGGCAACATTTGTGCCACTTGATATTCCGCACATAATACCTTCTTTTGAGGCTAAATCCTTTGCAGTATTTAGTGCTTCCTCGTCTTTTATAATACAAATATCATTATATATATTCTGGTTTAAAATCGCAGGGATTAAGCCATCGCCGATACCCATTTGAAGATGCGTACCAATCGAGCCGCCTGATAAAATAGCAGCGTCTTCGGGTTCAACAGCCCAGATTTCAATGTCGGGATTTTTGGATTTTAGTGTTTCGCCGATACCTGTGATAGTTCCACCTGTTCCAATTCCGGAGCAAAATCCGTGAATCGGACCATTTACCTGTTCTAATATCTCAACACCTGTTTGTTCACGCTGAATCTGAGGATTTGCAGGGTTTTCAAACTGTTGAGGCACAAAAACATTGGGATTTTCTTTTTTCATATTAAGTGCCGTTTGCAAGCATTCCTCAATACAAGCACCAATATTTCCTGCATCGTGAATTAAAATAACCTCAGCACCGTAATGCCTAACTAATTTTCTTCTCTCTTCACTAACAGAGTCGGGCATTATAATCTTTGTTTTATAACCCTTAACCGCGCCAACCAAAGCAAGACCGATTCCTTGATTTCCGCTTGTTGGCTCAACTATTATTGTATCTTTGTTTATAAGCCCGTCTTCTTCAGCCTTTAAAATCATATTGTAGGCAGTTCTTGTTTTAATTGAACCACCTACATTTAGTCCTTCGAATTTTACTAAAATTTCGGCACTGTCCTCATCTACCATATTAGAAAGCCTTATAATAGGCGTATTTCCCAGGGCATCTAAAATATTATTGCAAATCATTATTAAACCTCTTGTTGTCATATTAAAAACTTACCTATATATTTTATATCAGCTTTAAATTCTTGTCAAGAAGAATATCGTTTAATTATATATTATGATTTTTATCAAAATTGTTTCTGATTTGGTATAAATAGATAAAAAAATTACAATAATATTTTATGAATATATGTTGTCAGGAGGAGAAAATGTTTGAATTGTTAAAGAAAAACAAGGAATTTAGTATTATATCGCCAATGACCGGTGTAGGCGTATCGCTTAAAAAAGTGCCTGACGAGGCCTTTTCCGAAGAAATGCTTGGCATTGGTGCGGCTGTAGCACCGACCGACGGAAATATATTCAGTCCGGTAGATGGTGTGATTTCAGATATTACAGACACCAAGCACGCTTTTTGTATAACATCGAAAAACGGTGTGGAAATTTTGCTGCACATAGGAATAAATACGGTTAATTTAAAAGGCGAGGGTTTTGTAGTTTTGGTTAAAGCGGGAGATACCGTCAAAGCAGGAGAAAAAATTGCAGAGGTTGACCTTGAACTTTTAAAGAAACATGAGCTTTGTATAGAAACACCGGTTTTGTTGACTGAGCAGGACAAATATGCAGTAATTCAAGTTAATGATGGAAAAGTTGAAGGCGGAAGCGATATACTTTTTACTTATAAGAAAATTTAAGGAGAGATAAAAATGGGAAAGTCTAATTCAGGTGGTGCTTTTGGTGTACTTCAAAGAGTAGGGCGTTCGTTTATGTTCCCGATTGCACTTTTGCCGGTTGCGGGTTTGCTTTTGGGTATAGGTTCATCATTTTCAAACCCCACAACTATTAAGCTTTATAATTTAGAGTGGCTTTTGGGAGAGGGAACAATCTTAAACATCGTTCTTTCGATTATGGCTGCAACGGGAAATATTATTTTTGCAAACCTGCCGCTTATTTTTGCTATGGGTGTAGCACTTGGTATGGCAAAACAGGAAAAAGAAATTGCAACACTTTCTGCGGCTGTAGCTTTCTTGGTTATGCACACAACTATATCAACACTTTTAACCCTGACAGGAAGAATAGACACTTTGCAAGAGGGTGCAGTTGGTAATGTCTTAGGTATAAAATCGCTTGAAATGGGCGTTTTTGGCGGTATTATAGTGGGGTTAGGAGTTGCATGGCTTCATAATCGCTTTTATAAAATAGAACTTCCAAACGCAATATCATTCTTTGGTGGAACAAGGTTTATTCCGATTATTTCAACTCTTGCATATATTATAGTCGGTGCTATAATGTTTTTCGTGTGGCCAATAATTCAGACCTGGATTTATGCTTTAGGTAACCTTGTAACGAAAAGCGGATATGTAGGCACATGGATATACGGAATTATAGAAAGAGCGCTAATTCCGTTCGGTCTTCATCATGTATTTTATCTTCCGTTCTGGCAAACAGGTTTAGGCGGAACAATGATGATAGACGGCGTAAATGTTGCAGGCGCTCAAAATATTTTCTTTGCTCAGCTTGCATCGCCTGAAACAACAAGATTTAGTGTTGATGCGTGCAGATTTATGACAGGAAAATTTCCGTTTATGATGTTCGGTTTGCCCGGTGCTGCACTTGCAATGTATCAATGTGCAAGAAAAGATAAAAAGAAAGTTGCAGGAGGCTTACTTTTCGGTGCAGCCCTGACTTCGTTTCTGACAGGTATAACAGAGCCGATAGAATTTACTTTTCTTTTTGTAGCACCTTTGTTATATATAATTCATTGTATATTGGCAGGTCTTTCGTTTATGCTGATGCATATTTTTGGTGTAGCTGTCGGAATGACCTTCTCAGGCGGATTTATCGACCTTTTACTGTTTGGAATTTTGCCAGGAAACGCAAAAACAAACTGGATTTATATTTTAGTAGTCGGCATAGTCTATTTTATTGTTTATTATTTCCTGTTTGGAATTTTAATAAGAAAACTAAATTACAAAACCCCGGGCAGAGAAGATATCGATGAAGAAACAAAACTTTATACAAGAAAAGATTATAACGAGGCTAAGGAAAGCAAAAATGACAGAGCACAAAACATTTTAGCTTCTTTAGGCGGAAAAGAAAACTTATCTGACATTGACTGTTGTGCAACAAGGCTCAGGATCACAGTAAAAGACGCAAGCTTAGTCAATGACGCGGGTCTTAAGGCAACAGGAGCATCG
>JAZSJX010000059.1:0-7010 GCA_045534535.1 Congzhengia sp. | reverse complement strand
ATAGTACCGTGTCCCGAACGTAGTGCGCTACCAAACTGCGCTACATCCCGTAAATCGTACCTAAACATTATATTACATTCTCTATAGAAATGCAAGAGTTTTTTTAAAGTTTAAACTTTTTTTGTCTTTTGCCGATATACTTGATATTTATCATCTGTTCTGTTATAATTAAATTATTAAATCTACTTATGGAGGCATTATGACGAAAACTATTGCCGTTTGTACACTTGGATGTAAGGTCAATGCTTACGAATCCGAAGCCGTTATAGAGCAGTTTAAAAAAAACGGATACACAATTGTTAATTTTGATTCGTATGCAGATGTTTATGTTATAAATACTTGCACGGTAACGCACCTAGGCGACAGAAAATCAAGACAGATGATCAGAAGAACAAAGCAGATAAATCCTGACGCCGTGCTTGTTGTTATGGGTTGCTATGCTCAGACGGCACCTCAGGAAATTGAAAAAATTCCTGAGGTTGATTTAGTTTTGGGAAGCGACAAAAAGGGTTTGGTTTTTTCTTTTGTAGAAAAGTTTTTAGATGAACATAAAAAGAAATCGTATGTTACAGATATAGGCAAAAAAACAGATTTTGAGGAGCTTAGTGTAACAAGCTACGAGGGGAAAACCCGTGCATTTTTAAAAATTCAGGATGGGTGCAACAACTTTTGTTCTTATTGCATAATTCCTTATGCAAGAGGCAGAATTCGTTCAAGAGATTTTGAAAGCTCAATTAAGGAGGCAAACCGTTTGGCAGAAAGCGGATTTTCTGAGATTGTGCTTGTTGGAATTCATCTGGCTTCTTACGGGAAAGAAAAGGGTGGACCTTATCTTATAGATGTTTTGGAAGAAATGAGCAAGATTGAGAAAATCAAGCGTATAAGAATGGGCTCTTTAGAGCCTACCTTATTTGATGATGAGTTTATAGAAAGACTTTCGCATCTTCCTAAGATTTGTCGCCATTTTCATATGTCTCTTCAAAGCGGATGCGATGAAACATTAAAAAGAATGAACAGAAAATATACTACACAGGGGTACGAAACAGCGGTCATGAAAATTCGCAGAAAATTTCCTGATGCTGCAATAACTACAGATATTATGGTAGGTTTTCCCGGGGAAACCGATGAGGAGTTTGAAAAAACCTGTGATTTTGTTAAAAAAACTGCTTTTTCTGATGCTCATATTTTTAAGTATTCGGTACGAAAGGGCACTGTTGCAGAAAAGATGAAGGAACAGGTTTTGCCTGATGTAAAAGAGGAAAGAAGCCATAAGCTTATTGAAATTACAGAAAAAACAAAAAATGAATTTTTACAAAAGCATATAGGAAAAGAAGAGATAGTACTGTTTGAGCGTGAGCACAAGGGCAAAAAAGGTCTTTACGAGGGAAAAACAGATAATTACATTACAGTTTTGGCAAAGTGCGAAAAAGACATAAGCGGAGAATTTAAAAAGGTCAAAATATTAGAAATTAAAGATTGTATGGCATTAGCAGAAATTATTTAGTAAATCTTATATATGGAGATATTAAAATGAAAAAAAATAAAGTACTGTTTATGTTAATAGCGGGTTTAGTTGTTGTAGCGGTTGTTATAATAGCGCAAATAAGTTTAAATTCCCTAAAGGGTGTTATAGCGCTGAGGGGATATGAGTTTAGTGTGCCAGAGAGCTATTCCCTATGCGATGATGGAAGTATAAAGAACAAAAAAGGCGAGGAAATAGGAAAGCTTTTAGCTGTTGATGAAGCTTTCGACATTGAAAATGCACAAAATTATTCAGGTGTTTTGCCAAATGATGAAATAGAAAAAGAAGAGTTTTCGGAAAAAGTAATAAAAAACACATTTAACTCTGATAAGGGCAAGGTTTTTCAGTATTTTGTGTATGGCTTGCCAAATCCTGAGCCTTACGCGTTATCTTTGGTGCTTTATAAGAGTGATGTAAGAGAAGGGTTGGCTGACAAAATCGCAAAAACCTTAAAAATCCCTGAGATTGGAGAAAATCCGCCTCCCAAAAATGTCTTTCCGATAACCTATGGAATGATTGGAGAAGACAAGGTTTATAAAACAACTCTCTTAGACGGAAGCATAATGGTTAAAAACATACATCTTTTAGATGAGTTTACAAAATTGTGTAATGATAAAAAAGATGCAGGTGTTGAAATTTTAGAGTATGTTCAGTCAGAAAATGGCATTATGGAAATAAAAAAATGGTGCTATTTAGAAAGTAGCAGTAAAAACGGATATGTGTACTCCTATTATAATAAAGACGGAAGCGTTTACACCTACGATAATAACCCTGTAGTATTTAGTGGCATAAAAAGAGAGGTTTACGAGGACAAGGGACTTACCTCGTACAATATCAGTTTAGCAGAAGAAATGCATCAAAGTGTTTTAGATATTCCGCTTAACATTTATCGCGAATACGCAGACGAACTTCTGGCTATGAAATCAGGCGAGTCTGACAATGAGAGCATTTATAAAATATTAGAAAAAATTATGACGAAAGAGCAGTTAGAATGTATTAAGGCACAAAAAGAGGGAACCGAACTTAAACTTACATTTTCAAAGACTGAGCTTTTAGACCGCGGAAAGCTTCCAAAAGATGTTGTTGTGTTGTTTAGCCTTATTTTGGATGTTGAAAAGATTACAGTTTCAGATGATGCTAAAAACACCTATGTATTTTACAGGAAGGAAATGTTAAACTCTGTTAACGGTTCGTCAAAAAACCGCGATGATTTCGTAAAACTGACTGAGGAAATAGAAAATATTGCTCCTGCCGAGCCTGAGGAGGAAAAATCGAATGACGGAGAGGTTGTTTATTCCGGCACGGTCCTTATAGCACGAGGTTCTAAGGTTACGCATCCGAGGACAGGCAAAAAGGTTTTAGTAGACCCTTACGCAGAAAAATACGGAGTTTCACATTATCTGGGTAAACCCATAACCTGTACTATAAAGAGAAAGGGTTCCGGCTATATAGCAACTGCGGTATGTGGCGGAAGTGTAATTGCATCAAACGAGCTTGCAAATGAAACAGAACTAAACAGAATGATAGGTATGATAGAGTCTTATTAAACTAAAGGGAACTGTAGCAATTTTGCTGCAGTTCCCTTTAGTTTAGCTTGTAAATAATATAATCATTTGCTACTGATCTTTTTACGGAATTAAAATTGAGTTTATTGTATAGTTAAGATCGTTTTTGATACTTTTTTCAACATCGCCATAGAGAGATAGTGTAATTGTGTAAACAACATCTCCGCTTACGCAGATATAAGCAGTAATATCTGAACTTTTATCGGTAATTCCGGAAACAGTTCTTGGAGCCGTGTATTCTATTTTCATAAAATCAGCTTCGTTTATCGTTACTGTTCCGTATGAAACTAAGGTTCCTGATACAACCTCTACCATATCCTCGGCGATGATTTTAACATATTCGTCTGAAAGTGTAGGTGTTGCCCCTGAATAAATATCAGAACGGATGTTTAGATTAGCGTGTGCGGTTTCTGTATCGTAACTCAGCTCGATGTTTGTTCCGTAAGTTGTGTCGGTTTTTATTTCGTAGCCGTCAACATACATAATACTTAAAGCGGAAACGGCTTTTTTTGTGCCGTTGTCTATCATATCCACAGAGCTGAATTTTTTTGCAGTTTTAACCTTTTCGCTGAATTCCTGTGTTTCAATTAAAACACGACGATTAACACCATCCCATAAAACACTGCAGTCAAACATTTCAGACACCGCTCTTGCAGGCACCATTGTTTTTCCGTCTATAATTTGGGGAGAGGCATCAATTTCCTTTGGAACGCCGTTAACCATAGCGATTTTACTGTCGATCGTAAAAACTGCAGTCTTTTTATCAAGCGTTGATGTTACAGTTTTTGCTTCTCCGTCCCAGGAAATTTTTGCACCCATTGCTTCGAAAATTGAACGAACAGGAACTAAAGTTCTGCCATCTACAATAACCGGTTCTTCGTCAAAGGAAATGGGAGAGCAATCTAAGTACACTGTGATGGGGGAGTTCGCAAATGTAACAGTTGATAATAAAAGCATACAAATAAGAATTATGCATGATAATATTTTTTTCAACATAAAAACTCCTTTCAATTAACAAATAAGGAATATTTTTACAATATTTTTTATGATTATACCAAAAGACGCCTATTTTGTCAAGTTTTGCTATTGTTTGAGCGTTTTTATTGTAAAAAATTTTTTTTAAAAATGTCTTTATTATTTTAAAAAAATTTGATATAATATATAATAGTGTAAATGAGCGGAAGTTTAATCTGATGAAAAACTGTAAAATGATGTTTAGCCTCAGGGCTTAAATAAATGAACGGAAAATAAATGAAAATATGGAGGCTTTTTTGTGACAAAAAATCAAAAATTGAAAATTATCCCGTTGGGAGGCTTAAATGAAATCGGAAAAAATATGACCGTATTTGAGTTTGAGAACGACATCTTCGTGTTAGATTGCGGTATGGCCTTCCCTGACGAGAGTATGCCGGGCATTGACATCGTAATTCCCGACATATCGTACCTTATAAAAAACAAGCATAAGGTACGCGGAATTGTAATCACTCATGGTCATGAGGACCACATAGGTGCAATTCCTTACTTTTTAAAGGAACTTAATGTGCCAATCTACGGAACAAGGCTTACATTAGGGCTCGTTGAGGTAAAGCTTAAAGAGTTTAACCTTCTTTCAAAAACAAAGCTTAACCGTGTAAAACCGGGCGATACGATAAAACTCGGTAACTTCAAAATTGAATTTATTCACACGAACCATTCCATTGCAGGTGCTGTTGCAGTTGCAATAAATACGCCGATAGGAACGATTGTCCACACGGGCGACTTTAAGGTGGACAGCACCCCCATAGAGGGCGAAATGATTGACCTTGCCCGTTTGGGTGAACTTGGAAGAAAGGGCGTTTTGGCACTGATGTCTGACAGTACGAATGTTGAGCGTTCGGGCTATACTATGTCAGAGCGGACAGTGGGCGACACCTTCGATGAGTTTTTCAGAAACTGCACAAGCAGAATTATAGTTGCAACCTTTGCATCTAATGTTCATCGTGTTCAGCAGATTATCAACTCTGCTTACCGCTACGGAAGAAAGGTTGCAATTTCAGGAAGAAGTATGGAAAATGTTGTTGAGGTTGCAAGCACTTTAGGGTATATCACTATTCCTGAGAAAGTTTTAATTTCAATAGATGAAATTAAAAAATATAAACCTAATCAGCTTGTTATAATCACGACAGGCAGCCAGGGCGAAGCAATGTCAGCACTTTCTCGTATGGCGTTTTCAGACCACAAAAAGGTGGAGCTAAACAGAGGAGATTTGGTTATCGTTTCGGCATCTCCCATACCGGGCAATGAAAAGCAGATTTCTACGGTAATAAATGAGCTTTTCAAAAAAGGTGCAGAAGTTGTTTATAAATCACTTGAAAACATTCATGTTTCAGGCCACGCTTGTCAGGAAGAATTGAAGCTTGTGTTATCACTTGTAAAGCCTAAGTTCTTTATTCCTGTCCACGGCGAGTTCAGACACTTAAAGCAGCACGCAGCCTTAGCTGAGAAAATGGGTATTAGCCAGAAAAACATTATTGTCGGAGATAACGGCAAAGTAATAGAGGTTGGCAAAAACAGTATTCGTCAGGCAAGTACAGTTCAGTCAGGTGCAGTTTTAATTGACGGACTTGGCGTGGGCGATGTTGGCAATATCGTACTGCGCGACAGGAAGCACTTGGCAGAAGACGGTATTATAGTTGTTGTTGTTACAGTTTCTAAGGTGGACGGCTCAATTATATCAGGTCCTGATGTAATATCCCGCGGTTTTGTCTATGTCCGTGAGTCTGTTGACTTGATGGAGGAGGCAAAAGAGGTTGCAAAATGTGCACTTTTAAAATGTGCTGACAGAAATCAAACAGACTGGTCAAGCCTGAAGGGTGCGTTAAAATCGTCTATGAACGATTTTGTCTATAAAGAAACAAAGCGTAAACCAATGGTGCTTCCAATTATTATGGAGGTTTAAAATTCGGGCAAGGTTTTGCCCATTTACATATAAATTACAGGAGATGAAAAGCTATGGCAGTTAAATTATTCACATCGGAGTCCGTAACAGAGGGACATCCGGACAAAATATCTGACATATTATCAGATGCAATATTAGACGAGATATACAAAAAAGACCCTATGGGCAGAGTTGCCTGTGAGGTTACAGTTACAACAGGTTTGGTTTTGGTTGTCGGCGAAATTTCAACTACTACATATGTTGACATTCCCAAAACAGTTCGTGAGTGTATTCGCGAAATCGGTTATGACAGAGCAAAATACGGCTTTGACTGTGATACATGCGCGGTAATAACAGCAATTGATGAGCAGTCAGAAGACATTGCGTTAGGAGTTGACAAATCTTTAGAGGCTAAAAAAGGCGAAGATGTTATTGACTCAATCGGTGCAGGCGACCAGGGTATGATGTTTGGATATGCCTGCAACGAAACAAAGGAGTATATGCCTCTTGCGATAAGTCTTGCTCACAAGCTTGCCAAAAAGCTTTCTGAGGTTAGAAAATCGGGCGAGGTTTCATACATCCGCCCTGATGGAAAATCTCAGGTAACAGTTGCTTATGATGAAAATGGAAAACCATTGTATGTTGACACCGTTGTTATCTCAACACAGCACTCAGAAGATGTAACACACGAAACAATTGAAAAGGATATGATACAAAAGGTTATTCTTCCTGTTGTTCCTAAAGAGCTTATATGCGAAAAAACAAAGTATTACATAAATCCGACAGGAAGATTTGTTGTTGGAGGACCTAACGGCGATTCAGGCCATACAGGAAGAAAAATTATTGTTGATACCTATGGCGGATATGGGCGTCATGGCGGCGGCGCATTTTCAGGAAAGGACCCGACAAAGGTTGACAGAAGTGCGGCTTATGCGGGAAGATATGTTGCTAAAAACATAGTTGCAGCAGGACTTGCGGACAGGTGCGAGGTGCAGATTGCGTATGC
>JAZSJX010000080.1:0-13685 GCA_045534535.1 Congzhengia sp. | reverse complement strand
ACACAAAAAAGGCGTGGCAAATGTGTTGCCACGCCGTATCTTTATCCGTTTTTAATTCTATTTAATCAACATCGCATCGCCGAAACTAAAGAATCTGTACTTTTCTTCTACTGCCTCACGGTACGCGTTCATAACATTTTCTTTTCCTGCGAGTGCCGAAACAAGCATTATAAGCGTTGATTTTGGCAAGTGAAAGTTTGTTATGAGTCCATCTAAGCATTTAAATCTATACCCTGGGTATATAAATATGTTTGTATCACCCGTTTTTTCTTCCAAAAATCCGTTTTCGTCTGCAACAGATTCTACCACTCGTGTTGATGTTGTTCCAACGCATATAACTTTTTTACCGCTTTTTTTAGCCTCGTTAATAGTATCTGCCGTTTCCTTTGATATGTGATAGTGCTCCGAGTGCATCAAGTGGTCGGAAACCTTATCTGCTTTTACGGGTCTAAATGTTCCTAAGCCAACATGAAGCGTAACAAAAGCAAGCTTTACGCCTTTTTCTTTTACCCTTAAGAGCATCTCTTCGTCAAAATGAAGACCTGCAGTGGGTGCCGCGGCAGAGCCATCGTATTTTGCATAAACTGTCTGGTAACGGTCCCTGTCCTTTAACTTTTCGTGAATGTATGGAGGCAACGGCATTTCGCCAAGCTCTGACAAAATTTCGTTGAAAATCCCATCATATATAAATTTAACTAATCTGTTTCCACCGTCTAAAATTTCTAAAATCTCTGCCCTTAACTTTCCATCGCCAAACGAGATTATTTTTCCCGGCTTACATTTTTTTCCGGGTTTTAAAATAACCTCCCAGATATCGTCTTGCTTTTGTGATAAAAGCAAAAATTCAACTGCAGAGCCTGTGTCCTCCCTTACTCCGTAAAGACGAGCGGGAATAACCTTTGTGTTATTTAAAACAAGGCAGTCGCCCTCTTGTAAAAAATCTAAAATATTTCTAAAGCTTTTATGCTCGGTTTTGCCCGTTTCTTTATCTAAGACCAAAAGCTTAGAAGATGGTCTTTCGGCAAGCGGCGTCTGTGCAATTAGTTCTTCAGGCAGAAAATAGTCAAAATCTGCTACTAACATATCTTCTTTTTCTGTTGTCATCTAAAAAACTCCTATATTCTTATTCTTTTTTATTGTACCATACAAAAAGAAAAAAATAAATAATAAAATTTACTTTTTCTATTGCTATTTTAAGAAAAACTTGATAAAATAAATAATAACATAAGATGGGTTAGTTTGGCAAACATCTATTTACTATATATATCATTTTATGAGATATAAATTCCATAAAACGAAGGGAGGACATTGTTAATGGAGATTTCAAACACAGCTGTAGTCGGACTTGGTATAGGAACTGTTTTTGTTGCACTTACCTGTCTGGTTTTAATTTGCTACATTGCAAGCGCAGTTGTTAAACTTGTAGCAAAAGGAGAAAAAGCTGAGGCAAGTATTCCTCAAAGTGTTTCTGCACCAAAGCCTGCAGAAATTCCAAACAAAGGCGAATTTGCAGCAGCAGTTGCTTGTGCAATCGCAGAAGATTTAGGCACTGATGTTACAGGTATTAAAATTAAGTCTATTAAAAAAATATAATTAAAATATTTTCGAAAGGGAAGAAAAATTATGAAAACATATAAAGTTAATGTAAACGGAACACAGTACATGGTAGAAATCGAACTTATTGATGGTGCAAATGCTCCAGCTCCAGTAGCAGCACCTGCTCCTGCAGCGGCTCCAGCTCCTGCGGCAGCTCCGGCACCAACATCTGCTCCTGCAGGCAGTGAAACAATGACAGCTCCAATGCCTGGAACAATTTTAGATGTTAAGGTTTCTGCAGGCGATAAAGTTTCAGAGGGTCAGGTTCTTATGATCTTAGAGGCTATGAAAATGGAAAACGAAATTATGGCTCCATGCTCAGGCACAATCGCATCAGTCAATGTAACAAAGGGGCAGACAGTTCAGTCAGGCGACCTTCTTTGCTCAATCAACTAATCTGGGGGCGGAATAAAAATGGAAGCTATTATAAACTTTTTACAGCAGACAGGCTTTTATATGCTATCGCTCGGCAGCAACTGGCAGACTGTTTTAATGGTTGCTATCGCATGTGTCTTGCTTTATCTTGCTATTGTTAAAAAATTTGAGCCGCTTTTGTTATTGCCTATCGCATTCGGTATGCTTTTAACAAACCTAATCGGTGCAGAAGTTTTCCACGAAGAGCTTTTTGCAGGCGGTCATGTACATTGGGATTTATTTGGTGGCGCAGCAAACGAGGCGGGCAAGGTTATAACACCAGGTCTTGTTGATGTGTTGTACTTAGGCGTAAAACTCGGTGTTTATCCTTGTTTGATATTCATTGGTGTTGGCGCTATGACAGACTTTGGTCCGCTAATTGCAAACCCTAAGAGTTTACTTTTGGGTGCTGCAGCGCAGCTTGGTATTTTCGTAACATTTTTAGGCGTTCGTGAGTTATTCCCGCTAATTTTAGGTATGGATGGTCTTCAGGAATTATTAGGCGGCACAGTACTTGAAAAACTTGCAGCATCAGTTGGTATTATCGGTGGTGCTGACGGTCCTACAGCAATTTTCGTAACATCAAAGCTTGCTCCAAACTTTTTAGGACCTATTGCCGTTGCGGCTTATTCTTATATGGCGTTAGTTCCTGTTATCCAGCCTCCTATTATGAAGGCTCTGACAACAAAGGAAGAAAGAAAAATTGAAATGAAGGCTCTTCGCCAGGTTTCAAAAACAGAAAAAATCTTATTCCCGATAGTTGTTACAATTTTCGTTGCTTGGCTTGTTCCATCAGCGGCTCCGCTTGTTGGTTCACTTATGCTTGGTAACTTGCTTACAGAGTCAGGCGTTTGTGATAGACTTGCAAAGACTGTTCAGAATGAGCTTATGAATATCGTAACAATTTTCTTAGGAATTTCAGTTGGTGCAACTGCAACGGCTGGTACATTCCTAAACCCACTTACACTTTGCATTATGGCAATGGGTGTTGTGGCATTTGGCATGGGAACTGCAGGCGGCGTTTTACTTGCTAAATTTATGAACTTGTTCTTAAAGAACAAAATTAATCCACTAATAGGCTCTGCAGGTGTTTCGGCTGTTCCTATGGCTGCCCGTGTTTCGCAGATGGTAGGTCAGAAAGAAAATCCGAAAAACTTCCTTTTAATGCACGCTATGGGCCCGAATGTTGCAGGCGTTATCGGTTCTGCAGTTGCAGCAGGCGTAATGCTTGCTTTGTTCCAATAATCTGAATTTTGCAGAAAGGACTAAATTATGAGTAAATTATATATTACAGATACAATTCTTCGTGATGCACATCAGTCCCAGGCAGCAACAAGAATGAAATTAGAAGATATGCTGCCCGCTTGTGAAATGCTCGACAATATCGGCTACTGGTCGTTAGAGTGTTGGGGCGGTGCGACATTTGACTCTTGTATGAGATTCTTAAACGAAGACCCATGGGAAAGATTAAGAGCTTTAAAAAAGGCTATGCCAAAAACAAAACTCCAGATGCTTTTCCGCGGACAGAATATTTTAGGCTACAAACACTATGCCGATGATGTTGTTGAGGCGTTTTGCAGAAAATCAATCGAAAACGGTATTGATGTTGTAAGAATTTTTGATGCTTTGAACGATACAAGAAATATGAAAGCGGCAATCGAGTTTGTTAAGGCAAACGGCGGTATCGTTGAAGCAGCGCTTTCCTACACGGAAAGTCCTGTTCACAACGAAGAATATTTTGTAAAGCTTGCAATCGAGCTTGAAAAAATGGGCGCAGATGTTATTTGTATCAAGGATATGGCAAACCTACTTCTTCCTTATGATGCATACAGCTTAGTTAAAAAACTAAAGGAAAATGTTGGTGCACCAATTCATCTTCATACACACAACACAACAGGTACAGGCGATATGACAAACTTAATGGCAGCACAGGCAGGTGTTGATATTGTTGACTGTGCGTTGTCTCCTTTAGGTAACGGCACAGCACAGCCTGCGACAGAAAGTTTGGTTGCGACACTTCAAGGTACAGACCGTGATACAGGTCTTGATTTAAAGAAATTAAACGAGGTTGCAACATATTTCAGAGGCGTAGCAACAAAGCTTCAGGAAGAAGGAACATTAGATCCTAAAGTACTTCGTGTTGATACAAACACACTTTTATATCAGGTTCCGGGCGGTATGCTTTCGAACTTACTTTCTCAGCTTAAACAGGCAAACGCAGAGGATAAGCTATACGATGTTTTAGCAGAAGTCCCACGCGTAAGAGAAGACTTTGGTTTCCCTCCGCTTGTTACACCTACAAGCCAGATTGTTGGCTCACAGGCTGTTTTAAATGTGTTATCGGGCGAAAGATACAAGATGATTACAAAAGAGTCTAAAGGCTTGCTTCGAGGGGAATATGGCAAACTTCCTGCTCCTGTTAACGAAGAGGTAAGAAAGAAAGCAATCGGCGATGATGAAATTGTTACAGTTCGTCCTGCTGACCTTTTAGAGCCTGAGCTTGAAAAGTACAGAGAAGAAACAAAGGGTATTGCAAAATGTGAAGAAGATGTGTTAAGCTATGCATTGTTCCCGCAGGTTGCAGAGAAATTCTTTGCTGCACGAGATAAAAAGACAGCAAATGTCGATGAAAACGGCGTAAGAGAGCTTTATGTAGAAATATAATGAAATATAAAAAAGAGATGCGAAGGCATCTCTTTTTTATATTCTTATTTCAAAAATGTATATATTCATTTTTATAAATTTTTGTTAAATAATTCGACTTTTTTTCCTGTCGAGGTTATAACTCCTTCTTCTCTTAGTTTTTTCATCTCTCTTTGCATTGCACTTCTGTCAACGCTTAAGTAATCTGCAAGTGAGGATAATGAAAAGGGCAGGGTAAACGAAGATGTGCCATTTTCGCTTGCCTGAATTTCAAAGTAGGTCAGAAGCTTTTCCCGTATGGTACGCTTACTTAAAACCTCTATATGATGTGTCTGTGAAGATAGTTTTTTTGCAATCAGTGAAAACAGGTTATGCAAAAATCTTGTGTGGGCAAGGCAATTATTTTCGCACTGGGTGATTGACTTTTTGTATTTTAAAATAAGGACATCACAGGGGGAGTTTGCTATAACAAAAACCTCATCAGAATTTGAGTACGGCGAGAAAATTTCGCCAAAGACTGAATCCTTAGTGTAGCGCTCCAAAATTGTGCGGTTTCCGTCGTAGTCATAGCACACAAGTTCTGCCGTTCCGCGAAGCAGAATATATATGTAATCTCCATTACCGTTAAATGACATTATTGTTTCAGTTTTGTTACAATTTTTGGTTTTTGAGTCGGCGCATTTTAAGAATTTTTTAAGCTCAACATCGTTAAAACCGCGAAACAAAGCCGAATTTAACATTTTTCTCAACCCCCATATATCGTGTGCATTATTATGCACACCACCTATATTTCGTATTATATCAAAAAAGTGTTGCAAATGCAACACTTTTTTTAAATCATTTGTTGTATAATTTAATATGCGACCTGAAGAGGAAGAAAAAAAGGAGTGTTATGAAAATGTTAGTAATTAAAAGAGACGGAAGAACCGTAGATTATGACAGAGCAAAGATTGAAATTGCTATTCGCAAAGCAAATGCGGAGGTTGACGAGTGCGAGCGCGCGACTGATGCCGAAATTGAAGCGATTTTAAATTACATAGAGTCAAAAAAGGCACAGAGAATGTTGGTTGAGGACATTCAGGATATTATCGAGCAGAAGCTTATGGAGGTTGACCGTTTCGTACTTGCTAAAACCTATATTATTTATCGTTATTCCCGTGCTTTAATAAGAAAAGCAAACACAACCGATGAATCTATCCTGACCTTGATTAAAAACGCGAACAAGGATGTTATGGAGGAAAACTCCAACAAGAATGCAATTGCAGCATCTACACAGCGTGATTTGATTGCGGGCGAGGTTTCAAAGGACCTAACAAAGAGAATTTTGCTTCCTGAAAAGATTTCCAAGGCGCACGAGGAAGGCGTTTTGCATTTTCATGATGCAGACTATTTCATTCAGCCAATCTTTAACTGCTGCTTAATTGATATCGGAAATATGTTAGATAACGGCACAGTTATGAACGGAAAGCTTATTGAAACACCAAAAAGCTTCCAGGTTGCATGTACTATCGTTACACAGATTATCGCAGCAGTTGCAAGTAGTCAGTACGGCGGTCAGTCAGTTGACATCCGCCATTTAGGCAAATACTTAAGAAAGAGCAAAGAAAAGTTCAAAGACAGCATAAGAAAAGCATCAGATGGCGAGCTTTCTGAGGAAATGATTGAAAAACTTGCACTTTCCCGTACAAAAGATGAACTTCGTTCAGGTGTACAGACAATTCAGTACCAGATTAACACTCTTATGACAACAAATGGTCAGTCGCCTTTCGTAACACTTTTCCTAAACCTTGATAAAAATGATGAATATATAAAAGAAAACGCTATGATTATAGAAGAAATTCTTCGTCAGCGTTTAGAAGGTATTAAAAACGAGGCAGGAGTTTTCGTAACGCCTGCATTCCCAAAACTTGTTTATGTACTAGATGAGCATAACTGTTTGCAGGGTGGAGAGTATGACTACATCACAAAGCTTGCGGTTCAGTGCTCGATCAAGCGTATGTATCCTGACTATATTTCCGCTAAAAAAATGCGTGAAAACTATGAAGGCAATGTATTTAGTCCAATGGGTTGCAGAAGCTTCCTGTCTCCATGGAAGGATGAAAACGGCAACTACAAGTTTGAGGGAAGATTCAATCAGGGCGTTGTAAGTATTAACTTACCACAGATTGGTTTAGTTGCAAAGGGCAACGAAGAAGTGTTCTGGAAAGAGATGGACGAGCGTTTAGACCTTTGCTTTGAAGCGTTAATGTGTCGTCATCGTGCACTGCTTGGCACAAAATCGGATGTAAGCCCTGTTCACTGGCAGTATGGTGCAATCGCAAGACTTGACAAAGGCGAAACAATCGACAAATACTTGTTTGGCGGATATTCATCCATTTCTTTGGGCTACATCGGTTTATACGAAGTTACAAAGCTTATGAAGGGTGTATCACATACAACGCCTGAGGGACAGGAATTCGCCCTTAAAGTTATGAATAAATTAAGAGCAACAACAGACAAGTGGAGAGAAGAAACAAATATCGGTTTTGCTCTTTACGGAACACCTGCAGAGTCGCTTTGCTACAGATTTGCAAGAATTGATAAATTAAAATTCGGCAGTGTAGAAGACATAACTGATAAAGGCTACTACACAAACTCATACCATGTTGATGTTCGTGAGGAAATCGACACATTTACAAAGTTTAAGTTTGAAAGCCAGTTCCAGAAGATTTCATCAGGCGGTGCAATTTCATATGTTGAAATTCCAAATATGCGCCATAATGCTGAGGCTATTGAAGATGTTGTAAGATTCATTTACGATAACATTCAGTATGCTGAGTTTAACACAAAGAGCGACTATTGTCATGAATGTGGATTTGACGGCGAAATTATCATAAACGACGATAATGAGTGGGAATGTCCTGTTTGTCATAACAAAGACCATGCAAGACTTACAGTTACACGCAGAACCTGTGGATATTTAGGCGAGAATTTCTGGAATGTTGGTAAGACCAAGGAAATTAAGGCAAGGGTATTGCATCTGTAATCGGGAGAAGGTTTGAACAAATGAATTATTCAGGCATAAAAACCCACGATGTAGCAAATGGAAACGGCGTAAGAGTTTCGCTGTTTGTAAGCGGATGCACACATCACTGTAAGGGGTGCTTTAACTCAGAAACCTGGGACTTTAACTACGGAAACGAGTTTACAAAGGTTCAGGAAGATGAAATTATAAAGGCGATGGAACCTTCATATATCAAAGGCTTTTCGCTTCTGGGCGGAGAGCCGTTTGAACCATCAAATCAAAAGGCGCTTTTGCCGCTTTTGAGAAGAATAAAGGAAACATATCCTGAAAAAAATGTCTGGTGCTACTCGGGATACCTTTTAGACAAAGAGCTTTTAGGCGAAAGTCGTGCAAGATGCGAAGAAACTGACGAAATGCTATCCTACATCGACATTTTAGTTGACGGCGAATTCGTGGAGGAATTAAAGGACTTAAATTTAAGATTTCGCGGCAGTTCAAATCAAAGGATAATAGATGTCAGGGAAAGTCTAAAAAGCGGTAAAATCGTAATAATTGATGAATTTATGAAGGGTTTAAACAAGGTGAAGACACAATGAATAAAACTACAGTAAGGTTTACTAAATTGGATAAAAGAGCTGAGATGCCGACATACGGAACTAAGTTTTCTGCAGGTGCAGATTTAAGATGCATTTTAGATGAGCCTGTAACAATAAATAGCGGGGAAACCGTTCTTATGCATACAGGAATTGCAACAGAAATTCCTGAAGGTTTGGTAGGTTTAATCTACGCAAGGAGCGGACTTGCATCAAAAAGAGGCTTAGCTCCTGCAAACTGCGTTGGAGTTATTGACAGCGACTATCGCGGAGAGCTTATGGTGGCGCTTCACAATCACTCAAAAGAGCCGCAGACAATAGAGAACGGGGAAAGGATTGCACAGTTCGTTTTAGCACCTTACATTACGGCAGAATTTGTTGAGGCAGACGCTTTAGATGAAACAGTCCGTGGTGCCGGCGGATTTGGTTCGACAGGCACAAAATAATCGAAGGGTTTTAAAAATATTTAAAATATTCAGAATATAAAACAAAAAAGGAACTCAAACGAGTTCCTTTCATTATGTTTAATTCGGAAACTATTTTTTTGTCCGTTCTGCGTCATTTTTAAAATCCGACAGAGGATTGAGAAAAATTAGTATAGAATGAACAAACCGATTTTAAAATCCTCACCCGTGGTATAGGCGTTGGTTCTCATAAGTCGCTTCGCAGCTGACATTTATACCAAGTCTTTTTAAATTTTTCTCATCCTCTTCACTTATAATAACTGTAAAGTGAGCATCACTTCCGCGAAGATTTTTGAGCTGTTCTTTTGCAAGCTGAGCCGTTTTACTGTCTAGTGCCGAAATTGTAAGTGCAATTAGCACCTCGTCGGTGTGAAGTCTGGGATTTTTATGCTTTAAGCTTTCGGTTTTAAGCTCACAAATCGGCTCTAATACATCCTTTGAAATCAAGTCTAAGGAATCGTCAATTCCGCCTAATTTTTTAAGAGCGTTTAAAAGTAGTGCCGACGCAGCGCCCAAGGTTGAGGAGGTTTTACCTGTAACAACCTCGCCGTTAGGCAGAACCATCGCACCTGCAGGCATTTTTGTGGCATTAGCTTTCAGAAGAGCTGCTGAAACTGCGGGGAAGTACTCAGGAGAAATACCTGCCTGATTCATTAAAAGCTCTAATTTGTGCTCGGTTGAGCTATCGCCTTTGCCTTTAAAACGGTTAACACAAGCCGCATAATAACGCCTTAAAATTTCCATTTTTGATGCATCACAGCAGGCTTTATCATCAATTATGCAGTTGCCCGCCATATTTACACCCATATCGGTAGGCGATTTGTACGGACATTTTCCCTGAATACGCTCAAAAATTGTACTCAAAACAGGAAAAATTTCGACATCTCTGTTATAGTTTACAGAAGTTTCGCCATAAGCTTCTAAGTGGAACGGGTCAATCATATTAACATCGTTTAAATCTGCCGTTGCAGCCTCATACGCCAGATTTACAGGATGGCTGAGCGGCAAATTCCAAACAGGAAATGTTTCAAATTTTGCGTAACCTGCGGCAATACCACGCTTGTGGTCGTGATATAGCTGACTTAAGCAGGTTGCCATCTTTCCGCTTCCCGGACCGGGAGCAGTAACAATAACTAGTGAACGAGAGGTTTCGATATAATCGTTTTTGCCTAATCCGTCTTCGCTCACGATGTGCATTATATCAGATGGATATCCTGCAATAGGGTAGTGGCAATAGCATCTTATACCAAGGCTTTTAAGGTGTTTTAAAAAAGCGTTTGCAGATGCCTGACCTGTGTATCTTGTAAGGACAACGCTGCCTACGAAAAGGTCCATCTCGCGAAAGGTATCAATAAGCCTTAGGACATCATCGCCGTAGGTAATACCTAAATCGCCTCTTATTTTATTTTGCTCAATGTCAGAGGCGTTAATTGTGATAACTATTTCAACCTCGTCTTTAAGCTGCTGGAGCATACGGATTTTGCTATCAGGCTCAAAACCGGGGAGTACCCTTGAGGCGTGATAATCGTCAAAAAGCTTGCCGCCGAACTCTAAGTAGAGCTTACCACCGAAGTCGGAGATGCGCTTTCTGATTTGTTCAGATTGAGTTTTTAAATATTTTTGATTGTCAAACCCTTTTTTCATAGGTATAAGCCTCCCAGAAGTCCACTAACTAATACAAATTAGTATATCACATTTTTTTGTATTATGGAAGAGATTTTTAGAAAAATGTTTATTTTTTCGTTCTGTCTGCGTCCATATTTTTAATTGCATAGTCAATGCATTGGTTGATGAAGGCGCTTCTGCTGAGGTTGTATTCCTCTGCAAGCTTGTCAATAAGCTGGAGTTTGGTTAAATCAACACGGAGAGTTATGGGTTCTTTTTTATATTGCTTTGGAATAAAATTTTTCATATTATCATCCTCCCTCTTGATTTATTGTATTAAATTTTATATACTATATATAGATGCTAAAACCGAATACAATATGTATTACAAAAGAAGGATTTCTATGAAATATTATAATATTAAGGAAAACATAAAACGAGTTTTTTATAAGGCAATACAAAAACTTACACAAAAGAAAATGATAATAGATGTAACAGGAACCTTGCTTACTCCTGGAAATTCCGGAAAAAACTGTAAAGGAAATGGCACACATCTAAATTTATTTGGAAAACTGATACCTTGTTGTTGTGATGAGTGTAGTTATGCAATGTGTTGCTTGGAAAATTTTGATTATAAAGAATGCGAGAATTGCAATGTGCAGGGATGCCCGCATTTAAAACCTCAAAAATTTACCCGCCGTAAATGAGCTTGACAATCGCCAAGAGCAAAAGTCCGGGAAGCCCTAAGATACCGCAAATTGTAGCGCTTGCTATGTTTATCCCTATTGAAAAAGCACTAAACGAAAAAACATAGTTAAATATGTAAAGCCCTGCCCAGCCAAGACCTGTATGAAGAAACAGAAAAAGTAAGCCCTTTACTGCCTTTTTAAAAATTACTGCAACAACTATAAGCATTATAGTTGCAACCAAACACGCGATAAGTACGGAAGTGTCCATAAAAATCCTCCAATCTAAAATTACTTGTCCTATCTAAAATATACTAAGAAAACACTTTAAATATTCATATATTTAAAAAAAGGGGCTGTAGCTTTTGCTACAGCCTCTTTTAAGTACTTATAAATTAGTTTGCTTTTGGAGCGTCAACAGGGCAAACATTTGCACAGTTTCCGCATTCGATGCAAACATCAGCGTCGATAACAAATTTGTCATCGCCTGCACTGATGCAATCAACAGGACATTCTGCTGCACAAGCGCCACAGCTGATGCATTCGTCTGAAATAATATAAGCCATTTTTCGCACCTCCCCATTTTAATGTGCAGAAAGGACAAGCCTTTCTTAATGTTATTTAAAGATTAAAAATCTTAAAAACCAGTTTAGTTAATAACCTTTTCGCTTATTTCGTTTGATTTTTCTGTTGTCTTATTTGTTTTTCCATAGCCAAATTCATTTTCCATCAATTCCTTAGTGGCTTCTTCGTCGCACACATAGTACGATGCGCCGCCAATTGTTTTGGCTCTGCCCGGCAACATATATGAGTTAAAGGTTATTTCGTCCTTATCACGGAATTTCCAGGCATATTTTAGCATATATGCACCCGACATATCAGTTTCTAAATTTTCACTTATCTCGTTTATAACCGGAACAGCCTTTAATATATATTTAAGACGAAGCTTCTGGCTGATTAGTTCCTTTATAAACGCCTGCTGAGTTTCAATTCTTCCTAAATCTGCATTAGGATATCCTGAGCGAAACCTTAAAAGTCCCTCGGCTTCTTCGCCGTTTAGCTTCTGCAGACCTTTCTTCAAATGAATATGTAAATCCTGATACGGGTCATCATAATCCATATCAATCGGAACATCAAACTCTACGCCACCTAAAATATCTATTATATTTCGAAGTGCCTCAAAATTTACCTTGCAGAAATTATGAACAGGTATTCCTGTAAGCTCTCGTACCTTTTCTATCAAAAGCTCCTCACCGTCTTCTTTTCCTATACAAGAATTGATTTTCGAGTGTGAGGTTTTTGTAACCTTAACACGCGTATCACGGGGAATTGATAAAAGGTTAATCGTTTTTTCGGCAGGGTCTATGGAAAAGAGCATATTTACATCGGAACGCCTCTCGTCCTTATCAACGCCGACAACCAAAACATTTATTTTTTCGTCTGCCGATGTATCTAAAACATCTAAAACATCTTTCACATCTAAGTCTGATGAAAACATATTAAAACCGCACGACGCAACACTAAGCACCAAAACGGTTATTATGAGCGACAGAAAGAATTTTCTTTTGTTCATAATTTTCCTCCAAGCCGAAAGTTAGTTGTTTGTTTTATCGGCTTCGGGGTAGCCGAATTTCTCTAAAACAAGCTCTTTTGTTTCAGACGGACTGTAAATATAGTAAGAAACGCCGTTTTCGTATCTGTCAAAACCGGGAAGCATAAATGCATCTATTTGTGTTGTATTTGTTGATTTTAGAATGCTTAAAAATTCCATAGCGGTTTTTAAGCTGAAGTTTGTTTTAACATATTTTGATGCTGATTCTATGAGCATCGGGGCTTTTAGAAGATATTTTGACTGCATCTTCTGGCGGAAAAGCTCTGATAAGAATTTTTGCTGAGCCTCAATTCTTCCAATATCGCCCTTGGCATAGTCGCCCGGCGCATAGACCGCAGAACCCTTGTTGTTGTGGCGGAAACGGACAAAATCGTGTGCCGCCTGACCATCTAAATGCTGCATACCTGCCTTTAAGTGAATATGAAGATTTTGAACAGGGTCATCATAATTCATATCAAAGGGAACGTTATAGTCAACACCATCTAATATGTCAATTATTTCGATAAACCCGTCAAAATCAACCTCACAGTAGTAGTGAATAGGCATTTTCGTGATTGTTTTTATTGTCCTGATCATAAATTCCTCGGGGTCATCAAATCCCATACAGGAATTTATTTTCATCCTTTTGCCGTTGTTTAATGTTATTTTTGTATCCCTTGGGATAGACATAAGCTTTATTTCGTTTTTAACATTATCGACATTTACGACCATTATGGTATCGGCACGGGTGCCGTCTCCGTCAACGCCCAGAAGAAGAAGATTGACTTTGCCTTTAATAGGTGGTTTATCTAAAAAATCTTCTATATCATCGTTTATATCGGTCATATGGCTGATTGCGCCGTGGTAATAACCGGCAGTAACCGAGAAAAAAGCCAGTATCACTATCAAAACTATTGAAATTATTCTTTTTACTTTCATAGGGAAGCCTTTGCCCTTTCTTCCGTGCTTTAAACAAGCAGGATGTCTGTTGTACACTTTAATTTATGCATATTCTCAAAAGTTATTATACAATAAGATTATTAAATAACTGTTACCGCAGTATTAAGACTTTGTTTTCAGGTTATTTTC
>JAZSJX010000087.1:0-25414 GCA_045534535.1 Congzhengia sp. | reverse complement strand
GCGGTCTACATGAGTGAAGCTTCCGGGTACATCACCTACAATTACAGTCTGAACTATAGGGACTGTTGTCGTAACAGTGCTAACCTTTTGCATTGTTGGCATAAGTACCGAAAGGTCTGCCTTAACAGTTACTGTAACATCGAGCTTTGTCTGGTTTATGCCAACATCCGTAAAGTCCGTTTTAATATCACAGACGGCAGTGCCAAAAGGTTTTACACTAAAAGGGATTTGTGGTCCGCACCCGACAAAAATATCGCTTCCCATAAGGCTTCCTAAGGGGATTTTCAGCGTACTTTGGTCCATGGACGAAATTTTTTCCAAAATTTCAAGGTTTAAATCAGATTTTAGCTTGCTTATCCCCGAAAGATTTGATTTTACGGCATTTATATTGTTGTCATTATCCCGTTCAAATTCGACAATATCGGAATATTTAGTCTTCTCGCTTGCAATTTTATCAGAAATCGCCTCGTTAATCATTCGTGAGGCAAGCTCCTTTGCATGATTTTGAGCAAGGGAAGAAAAAGCAGGTCGCATAACGGTTAAAGCATAAATAAGAGTTCCCATAACAAGCATTAAAATGATAAAAAAGGTAAAGAAACCAGAAAGCTTTTTTCTTTTAGATTTCGTTGCGGATATGTACCTTTTTGAACCAAGACGCAAAAAAACACCCCTTTTGTTATGGCTTTGCTACATAATATGCCGCCATACAAAAAGGGGTGATAATTTTACATCATTTTTTCTAAACGCTTATTTACCTCTACTAAAAATTCTTCCGTATCAACCTTTTTCTTGTTGGGAAGGGAAGAGAGCAGGTATAAATCGCCTGTCATAACACCATCCTCGATTGTGTCTATAGTTGCTTTTTCAAGTTTATCTGCAAAATCACAAAGCTCAGGAAGATTATCTAATTCTCCGCGCTTTCTCAAAGCACCGGTCCATGCAAAAAGAGTAGCAACACTGTTTGTTGAGGTTTTTTCGCCTTTTAGGTGCTTGTAGTAATGACGCTGAACTGTGCCGTGTGCGGCTTCGTACTCATAAACGCCGTCAGGAGAAACTAAAACTGATGTCATCATGGCAAGACTTCCGTAAGCCGTTGCAACCATATCGCTCATTACATCGCCGTCATAGTTTTTGCAAGCCCAGATGTATCCGCCGTCAGAACGGATAACGCGAGCCACGGCATCATCAATTAATGTGTAGAAATATTCGATGCCTAAAGCGTCAAACTTTTCTTTATACTCGCTATCGAATACCTCCTGGAAAATGTCCTTAAATCTGTGGTCGTACTTTTTAGAAATTGTATCCTTTGTTGCAAACCAGATATCCTGCTTTGTGTCAAGCGCGTAGTTAAAGCAGCTTTTAGCAAAGCTTTTGATTGATTTGTCTGTGTTGTGCATACCCTGAATTACGCCGCTACCTTCAAAATCGTGGATTAAAGAGCGTGTTTCATTTCCGTCTTTATCTGTGCACACAAGCTCGCAGCGACTATTTTCAGGCACCTGCATTTCTGTGTTTTTGTAAACATCTCCGTATGCATGACGGGCAATTGTGATAGGCTTTGTCCATGTAGGGATGTAAGGAGTTATACCTTTTACAATAATTGGTGCACGAAAAACAGTTCCGTCTAAAATTGCGCGGATTGTGCCGTTAGGGGATTTCCACATTTCCTTAAGGTTATATTCAGGCATTCTTGCAGCGTTTGGCGTGATTGTTGCACACTTTACTGCAACACCATATTTCTTTGTAGCCTCGGCAGAATCGAATGTAACCTTATCATTGGTTTCGTTTCTGTGCACTAATCCTAAATCGTAGTACTCACTTTTTAAATCAACATAAGGGTAAATTAAAATATCCTTAATCATTTTCCAGATAATTCTGGTCATTTCATCTCCGTCCATCTCAACTAACGGAGTTTTCATCTGAATTTTAGCCATTTATATTTCACAGCCTTTCTTAGGTTATTTTGAAAGATTTTCACGAGTGTAGTCAAGCAAACCGCCTGCTAAAATAATGTCTTTTGCACGCTCACTAAGCTCGCATTTGCAAACAATTTCTTCGTCCGTTGTCTTGTTTTTAATAACAATATCAGAGCCTTTTTTAACTGACTCAATTAAGTTTTCACAATAAAGCATATCGCCCTGTGAGATTTTATCATAATCTGATTCACATGCAAAGGTTAAAGGCAAAATGCCTGCGTTAATAAGGTTTGAGCGGTGAATTCTTGCAAAAGATTTTACTAAAACGATTTTAACGCCTAAGTACAGTGGAGCTAAGGCAGCGTGCTCACGAGATGAGCCCTGACCATAGTTTGCACCGCCTACTATTATGCTTTTTCCTAATTCCTTTGCACGAGCGGGGAAGCCCTCATCACAAACAGTAAAGCAGTGTTCTGAAATTTTAGGAATATTAGAGCGAAGTGGCAAGATTTTTGCACCTGCAGGCATAATATGGTCAGTTGTGATGTTATCCTCAACCTTTAATGAGCAAGCACACTCTAAACTGTCTGAAAGCGGAGATGTTTTTGGATACGGTTTTATGTTAGGACCGCGAAGAATTTCAACCTTATCCATATCCGCCTCACTTGCAGGAGGCTCAATCATATTGTCGTTTATAATAAACTTTTTAGGCATTTTTATCTTTGGCATATTACCGATTGTTTTAGGGTCAGTCAAAACGCCTGTGATTGCAGAAATTGCTGCAGTTTCAGGAGAAACTAAATAAATCTGACCATCCTTTGTACCGGAACGGCCCTCAAAGTTTCTGTTGAAGGTACGAAGCGAAATACCGCCGGAATTTGGCGACTGTCCCATGCCGATACAAGGTCCGCAGGCACTCTCTAAAATTCTTGCACCTGCATCTATCATAGCAGATAATGCACCATTTTCAGCAAGCATATTTAAAACCTGCTTTGAACCGGGCGCAATAGAAAGCGACACATCAGGATGCACTGTTTTGCCCTTTAGAATGTGTGCAACCTTCATCATATCCTGATATGAGCTGTTCGTACAAGAGCCGATACAAACCTGGTCGATTTTCATTCCGCCAAGTTCTGTTACGCTCTTTATATTGTCAGGCATATGAGGACAAGCCGCAGCAGGCTCAATTTTTGACAAGTCAATATCAATAACCTCATCATATTCGGCATCTGCATCTGCTGAAAGGGGAGTCCAGACATCCGCTCTTCCTTGTGCCTTTAAAAATTCTTTTGTAATGTCATCGGACGGGAAAATTGATGTTGTAGCACCAAGCTCTGCTCCCATGTTTGTAATTGTTGCACGCTCAGGAACGGACAAGGTCTTAACGCCCTCGCCACAGTACTCAATAACCTTACCTACACCGCCCTTAACTGTCATACGCTTTAAGACCTCTAAAATAACATCTTTAGCGGCAGACCAGGCACCGAGCTTTCCTGTAAGATTAACCTTTACGATTTTTGGGTATGTGATATAGTAAGCACCGCCACCCATAGCAACTGCAACATCCAAACCGCCTGCGCCGATTGCTATCATACCGATACCGCCACCTGTTGGTGTGTGGCTGTCAGAACCGATTAAGGTTTTGCCCGGAACACCAAATCTTTCTAAGTGCACCTGATGGCAAATGCCGTTACCTGGGCGTGAAAAGTAGATACCGTGTTTTTTTGCAACAGAACCGATAAAACGGTGGTCGTCAGCATTTTCAAAGCCTGACTGCAAAGTGTTATGGTCAATATAGGCAACGCTTCGCTCGGTTTTAACACGAGGAATTCCAATTGCCTCAAATTCTAAATAAGCCATTGTTCCTGTAGCGTCCTGTGTCAAGGTCTGGTCAATTTTAATGCCGATTTCAGAACCTTTAACAAATTCGCCGTCAACAATGTGGTTTTTCAGGATTTTTTCAGTAAGTGTAAGTCCCATTATGATAATCCTTTCTTAATATAATATTAAATAATTCTCAACTATTCATTATAGCATAAATAATAGCATAATGCAACAATTCATTTGTCGTTTTAAGATATTTTGACAAAAAAACGACTTGCTAATTGCAAGTCGTTTTTTTATGGAGCGGAAGACGAGATTCGAACTCGCGACGTTCACCTTGGCAAGGTGACGCTCTACCACTGAGCCACTCCCGCATATTTAGTTTAGTGGTGCCTCCGGGCGGAATCGAACCACCGACACGGGGATTTTCAGTCCCCTGCTCTACCGACTGAGCTACAGAGGCATGGTTGGCGACTCGGATGGGGCTCGAACCCACGACCTCCAGCGTGACAGGCTGGCATTCTAACCAACTGAACTACCGAGCCATTAAGAATTGGTGGGCGCAACAGGGCTCGAACCTGTGACCCTCTGCTTGTAAGGCAGATGCTCTCCCAGCTGAGCTATGCGCCCAAATTCTTCGTCTTGTCTCAGCGACAGAAACTATTATACAATAAAACTTATAGCTTGTCAAGAAAAATTTTTAAAAAATTTGTTTTTTATTTTTTTAAAGAAATTATGATTGACTATTTAACAAAAGTAGGGTATAATATGAGAGTAATTCTCAAATTAGGAGTGCAAAATGGATAGAAAAACCTCATACAACACAAAACAAAAACAAATTATATATAGATTTTTTGAAGAAAACCGAGAAAAACAGTTTTCAGCAAAAGAGATTTTTGAAAGTCTTAAAGATGACGCTGAGATTGGCGAAAGCACAGTGTACAGACTCATAAAAAACTTAACAGACGATGGTGCAATAAGGCGTTTTAACGGCAAAAACACAAAATCTATAGTGTATCAGTTTGCAGGGAAAAACGAGCATTGCCATGAGCATCTTCACTTAAAATGCTCTGACTGCGGAGAACTTATTCACTTAGACTGCGAGCTTTCAAAGGATTTTGAGGAGCATATGGGAAAGCACCACGGCTTTTTGATTGACCCTATAAAAACGATTTTTTACGGAACCTGTATGGAATGCGTAAAAAAACACGGAAGGGGAGTGCAAAATGAGTAGACTGTTAAAACAAACAGCACTTCTTCTGACTGTTTTATTTGTATTTTCAGGATGTGGAAAAACGGAAAAATTTGAAAGCGATAAAATAAATATTGTTGCAGTAAATTTTCCGTCATATGACTTTGCAAGAGAGATTGCAGGGGAGTGTGCCGAGATTTTGATGCTTTTGTCCCCCGGAGAAGAAAGCCACACATTTGAGCCAACACCTCAGGACATTATTTTAATTCAAAAGGCAGATGTTTTTATAGCAGGTGGTGGCGAGTCTGACGCCTGGGTTAAAAGGCTTATTTCGTCATCGGAAATTGACAAGGGCAAGGTTCTTTTTATGATGGAGCAAGATGGGATAAATAATATTAAAGCTTCTCACGAGCATTTTGAAAACCACGACCACAGTGAGTTTTACGAGTATGACGAACACATCTGGACATCGCCTCTAAACGCTAAAGTTATATGCGAAAGCATATATGAAAGGCTTGTAGAAATTGACGAAGAAAATAAAGATGCTTACAAGGAAAATTTAGATAATTATTCAAAAAAGCTTGACAAATTAGACAAAGATTTTTTTGATATTGTAAAAGACGCTAAAAGAAAAACTCTTGTTTTTGGCGACAGGTTTGCTTTTCGTCATTTTGCAGACAGATATGGTCTTTCTTATTACTCGGCTTTTCCGGGGTGCTCAGGAGAAACCGAGCCTGATGCAAAAACGGTTAAGCTTTTAATAGACAAGGTAAGTAAAGAAAATATTCCGATTGTTTTTTATAAGGAAATGTCGGAGGGCAGGGTTGCAGATGCGATTTGCGAGGCAACAAATGCTAAAAAACAAGTTTTTCATTCCTGCGGTGTTGTTGCAAAAAAAGAGTTTGAAAATGGAGAAAACTATATTTCACTGATGACAAAAAATGCCGATGTTTTAAAGGAGGCGCTTAATTAAATGAAAATTCTAGAATGTGAAAATTTAAGTGCGTCCTACGGCACTCAAAAGGTTTTGGAAAATCTTTCGTTTTATGTAGAGAACGGGAAGTGTCTTTGTATTTTAGGCGAAAACGGGGCAGGTAAATCAACGCTTGTAAAATGCCTTTTAGGGCTATTAAAACAAGACAGCGGAATAATTACAAAAGAAGGATTTTCTTCCCTTGATACAGGATATCTTCCTCAGCAGATGGAAAACTTTAAAAGCTTTCCTGCAACTGTATTTGAGGTTGTTTTGTCAGGATGCTTAAATATGCGCGCAAATAAGCCGTTTTATTCAAAACGCGAAAAGCAGATTGCAGAGGAAAATCTTAAAAAGCTTGGCGTATTTGACTTAAAAAAACAGGCATTTTGTGAGCTTTCCGGAGGTCAAAAACAGAAGGTGCTTTTAGCAAGAGCACTTTGTACTGCAAAAAAGCTTTTGATTTTAGATGAGCCTGCAGCAGGGTTAGACCCTGTGGCAACGGGCGAAATGTATGAACTGATTGACACCTTAAAAAAAGATGGCATGGGAATCTTAATGGTTTCTCATGACACTTTTAGAGCACTTCCGGTAAGCGATTTAGTGCTTCATATAGACAAAGAAAACGGATATTTCTTTGGAACAAAAGAGGAGTATTTAAAAAGCTCCTACGCTAAAACTTTCGACAAGGGGGATGAAAATGTTAGAGCAGATAATTGAGATGTTTTCGTACCCTTTTATTTTAAGGGCTATGGTAGTAGGAATTTTGGTGTCCCTTTGTGCCGCACTTTTGGGTGTGAGCCTTGTTTTAAAGCGTTATTCAATGATAGGCGATGGATTATCCCATGTTGGCTTTGGTGCATTGGCACTTTCTCAGGTTTTAAATTTAGCACCTTTAACTGTCGCAATTCCTGTTGTTGTAATTCTGGCAATACTGCTTTTAAGACTTAGTGAAAACGGCAAAATAAAAGGAGATGCCGCAATCGCAGTCATCTCCACAAGTTCTTTGGCTATTGGTGTTTTGATAATTTCTTTGTCTAAGGGTGCAAACACCGAGCTTATAAATTATATGTTCGGAAGCATTCTGGCAATGGATAGTACAGATGTTATCTTAAGCGTAATTTTATCACTTGCCGTGCTTGTTTTATATATATTTTTCTATAACAAGATTTTTTCCGTAACATTTGATGAAAATTATATGAAAGCTACAGGCAAAAAAACATCTTCCTACAATACCGTTATTGCAATACTTTGTGCGATCACAATAGTCTTAGGAATGAGAATGATGGGGGCAATGCTAATCTCCGCACTCATTATTTTCCCCACGCTTTCAGCTATGCGTGTTTTTAAATCGTTTGCATCAGTTACCATAAGTGCTGCCGTAATTTCTGTAGTATGCTTTGTTACAGGAATTTGCGTGTCTTACTTTTTTGCACTTCCCGCAGGAGCAAGTGTAGTTTTGGCAAATATGGTGGTGTTTGGTGTGCTTTCAGTGTTGGGCATAATAAGAAAAAGTTAGTCTAAACACATTGCTAATTTACAAATTAAAGAAACACCCAATTTTAAACAACTTTCATCAATATCAAAATCTGTACTGTGAAGAGGCTCTAAAATGCCTCTTTTTTCATTTCCTGAGCCTAAATTAAAGTAAACTGCAGGCACTTCCTTTGCAAAGTATGCAAAGTCGTCGCCCGCCATAGATGGCTCATGGTCTGTTATTACATTTTCCGCACCTAAAAGGTCTTTAGAAATTTTAGTTACCTTGTCTGATAGGCAATCGTCATTTATAAGCGGCGGATAGCGGAAATTGTAGGTAAGCTCATATTTTGCGCCAAAGCTTTTACAAACATCGCTTATCATTTTCTCCATCATTTCAGGAATTTCTTTTCTGAGCTTTTCATCATATGTTCTTACAGTTCCTAAAAGCGTAACATCATCGGGAATTACATTGCACGAGTTTCCGCCAAAAATGGAACAGACGGAAATAACCTTTTTCGCAACAATTTTAGATGAAATATCATTTAAACCTGAAACGATATGAGAAGAAATTGTAATTGGGTTTATGCACTTGTGAGGATATGCACCATGACCGCCCTTGCCGATGATTTTAAGGCAGAAATCGTCGGGAGATGCCATAACACCGCCGCTGGATACAGAAACCTTTCCACACGGAACATCATTTGCAACATGAAGACATAAAGCGGAGGTTACATTAAATTCCTTTAAAATTCCTGTTTCTATCATGGGTAGCGCTCCGCCTGTTGTTTCTTCGCCGGGCTGGAACACAAAGAGAATATTTTTAGAAAGGCTGTCTTTGAGCCCTGATAAAACTTTTGCAGCACCAAGCATAACTGCCATATGACAGTCGTGCCCGCACGCATGCATTACGCCTTCGTTTTCAGAGCGTACCGCATTAGTTAGTGGCTCAGTTATAGGGAGTGCGTCCATATCAGCACGAAGCAGAAGCGTTTCTTTAGCACCTGCATCAAGATACGCTAAAACACCAGTTTCCGCTACATTTTCTCTGATTGCTACATCTAATTTTTTAAGATAATTTACTATAAACTCGGCCGTTTTAAATTCACAAAAGGAAAGCTCTGCCCTTTTGTGAAGCTCACGGCGAAGATAAATTACCTCGTCATTTATTTCTTCAGCTATCTTTTTAAAATCCATTTTTAACCTCCTAATACATTCTAAAAACGCCCCTGACGATGCCTAAAATAGAAACCTCTGTGCAAATTATAGGCGAAAGAGCATCGTTTTCAGGCTGAAGACGGAAATGTCCGTCCTCCTTATAAAAGGTTTTAACTGTAGCACTGTCGTCAATTAGTGCTACAACCATCTGACCATTTCTTGCGGTTTGCTGTTTCTCTACAATAACATAGTCGCCGTTTAAAATTCCTGCATTTATCATACTGTCGCCTTTTACCTTCAGCATAAAAAGCTCGCCACTATGCGGAAAGCTTTGCGATAGCGGAAAAACATCGGTAATGTTTTCGGTTGCTAAAATCGGTGTTCCTGCCGAAACTGTACCAACCACGGGAACGGACAAAACCTCACTTACTATCTCTTTTTCGGGGAGCCTTATGGCACGCTTTTTTGAGCCGTCCTGCAAAATCAAGCCCTTTTCAGTAAGCCTTTTTAAGTACGCATGAACTGTAGATGGGGAAGAAAGTCCTACAGCACTGCAGATTTCACGGATTGATGGGGGATACCCCATAGACTCTATCTGGTGGCGTATATATTCATAAACCATTTGCTCTTTATTCATTTTAGGCATTTTATCACGCCTTTCCTTTTTTTTAGAGTATATCACATTTTTTTTGCAAAATCAAACATTTGTTCTATTTTTTTAAGGAAAAATAAGAAAATAGTTGAAAACAAAACAAAATGTGGTATAATTGACACATACAGAATTTTATTTCATAAAATTCTAAAAAGCCATTTGGCTTTTTGTGGTCGAAAGACCACTGTGTCAATTGACGGCGTCGCAAAAATCTCCTTGCAAGCAAAGATTTTTGCTTTCTGGTAGAATTGATAGTTAGCATCTATATTGAGTACTGATTATAAAATGATAAAATATGTAGAAAAGGTGAAGGTATATGGTTAAGGATAAGCTTCTTTCGGTTATAATTCCTGCTTACAATGAGGAAGAAACCGTAAGCATAGCGTCAGAAACTATTTCTGAAATTTTAGAAAGTGAAAATATTCCGTTTGAGATTGTGTTTATAAACGATGGTTCTAAGGATAAAACATGGGAAGCTATTGAAAAGGAAGCAGACAGGAACGAAAAAGTGCGCGGAGTGTCTTTTTCTAAAAATTTTGGAAAAGAGGCTGCGATTTTTGCGGGACTCGAAAATGCCAGGGGCGATGCTTGCGTAGTTATTGACTGCGACCTTCAGCACCCGCCGAAAAAAATAGTTGAAATGTACAGGCTCTGGGAACAGGGCTACGAGGTTGTAGAGGGTGTAAAATCGAACAGAGGAAAAGAAAGTGCACTGCACGGATTTGCAGCTATGTGCTTTTACAAAATTATAAGCCGTGCTGTTAAGATTGATATGTCGAGGGCGTCTGACTTTAAGCTTTTAGACAGAAAGGCAGTTGACATTCTGCTTACTCTTCGTGAAAAACACGCATTTTTCAGGGCGTTATCCTCGTGGATAGGATTTAAAACATGCGAGGTTTCGTATGAGATAGAACAGCGCGTTGCGGGAAAAACGAAATGGAGTACACGCTCGCTCGTAAAATATGCATTAACAAACATTTCGTCATTTTCATCAATGCCGATGCAGATAGTAACTGTTTTAGGGTTTGTAGTTTTAGTATTTTCTGTAGTTTTAGGCGGAATTGCACTTTATCAAAAGGCAGTTCACAAAGCATTAGACGGCTTTACGACAGTTATTGTAATTACTCTTTTTATTGGAAGTATGATTATGATAAGCTTAGGAATTATAGGCTATTATATAGCAAAAATTTACGATGAGATTAAAGACAGACCAAGATACATAGTGTCAAAAAAATGTGGCGATAAATAAATCGCCACATTTTTTTATTTAATTAAACAGCTCTTTTAATACCTGTGGCAAATCTTCGTCCTTTGATGTTCTTACGACAGAATAATTTGTACCGCTTTCTGACCTGAAGTTTACTGAAAATTCAAGTCCCTCATCGTATGTGCGGAGGGCGTAAAGATTTGCAGGAGTTACAATAACATAGTTATAAATTTCATCGATTACGGCAGGGTCGGTTATAATTTGTGCCTCGTGAGAGTCATCTTTATAGAGGTATCTTGTGCTTTCAATATGAACCTCTTTATAATATGAAGATGATGGAATTACATCATAAAAGCCTAACTCTTCTAAAACTTTGATCGTGTTTTTATAAGACGGCCTTATGTAGTATGTGAAGCTTTCGGTGAGAGCGTATTTATAGTCGTCATCAGGCACATACAAAACATCTGTGCCCATATATACATAAGGAATAGTTGCCTCTATTTCAAATGCGGTAGGAGCAGGGGAGTTATATGCAAACTCTTCGTATTTTACATTTTCCAAATCCTTTTTTAGAGCTGTAAGTAGCTTTTGCATCATTTCTTTGTCTTCGCTTTTGTCCTTGTAATAAGCGTTAAAGGTGCCGTTTAACCTTGCGTCTGTAATCACCAAGGTTGAAACATATTTTTCGCCCTCGCCTAACACAGGGAACTTGTGCTCTAAATACTCGTCCGTTTCCATAATAGGCTTTAAATAATCCTTTTCTTCAATAAAGTTTGCATTATATACTCTTGACAAGGTTTTGCCGTTTTCTAAGGTGTAGTTTATGTAAATCGGGTCCGCTTTATTGTAAAATGTAGCTTTTGCAACATCCTTTTCGGCGCTTTCTGTTTTAAACCTATGATAGCATACAACATTTTCAATGTCCTTTTTATCTGTCAGCTCAGGAATATAAACGCTTTGGGGAACAATCGCTTCGTTTGCTACCATTCTTCCTTGTCCGAAGTGGTCAAGCGGGCGAGTTGTAACGCTTGCACTTTTAATTTTCTCACTATCGGGAACTTTAGTTTCAAAGCCTGTAATATCAAAGTGTAAAAATGCAAAAAGCACGGCTAATGATAAAATAAACGCTAAGGATGGGGCAAATATTCCGCGGATTGTAAATGCTTTTTTAGTAAGCATATTTGCTATAACAAGACCTAAAGCACCAAACGGAATTATCCATAATAGGCTTGTAACTTCGGCTATTGCCATTAAGTAAAAGTAACCGCATAGTCCCGCACATATTCCGACGCCGTATATAAAGAAATTTTTAAGCTTTGGAAATGCCACAACCTCTTGAGTGTTTTCCAAGCCCCTTTTTCTGTAAACAAGATACGCAAGAGCAAGAAAAACAAGTGCATAGACTATGTACAGGCAGGTGTAAAGCGGATTAGAAACTCTTTCGATTCCGAAGTATAAAAATTTTGAGGTTAAAAACCCGCTCGCATTTAAGTAATTTGAATATCCGTATAAATGGACTGTCATTAAACCTCTTGTCGCAAGCTCTGCAAGGTATGGTAAAAGTGCAAATATAAATGGAAAGACAAGCCCTGCCACACTGTTTGCTACAAACATCTGTATGAGTATAGTAAACGAAAAAGCAACAAGCGAATAGGCAATTTGTGTGTACTCCCATGCTATGACATGCTCTATGCTCATAATGCGGGCAACAGATGGGTTAGAACGCATAAATAATAAAATTATTCCGTTTAAGACTATCGGCAGAATAAGCGATGTTATGCCGAAGAGTGAGTGTGTTACAAAAAGCGTTTTTCTTTTAACGGGTACAGAATGTATTTCGGCTACCGCACTTTTTGAGTTAAGGTATGAAAAAAGCAAAACTGCAAGACCTACCGAAAATACTGCAATAAAAAGATATGCAAAAATACTTTGACCGAATAAAAAAGAGCTTCTGTACATATCGGCTTTAGTCCCTGGATAAAAGAGTCCTGTGTCGTGGTTGTCTATATACAAGGGAAGAACGCAAGATACAAAAATTGCGATTGTGTAAAGTGCCGAAACCCACCAAAAGCGTCTGGTATCCGATTTAAAAATTGCACTGTTATAATAAGATGTCCGCAGTTTCATATCCTAAACCTCCTAATTCGTAAATGAATACCTCTTCTAATGTGAGAGGGAGTGTGTCTGATAAAATAGGCTCGTACGCCATAATTTTTGATTTGATTTCTTCTATATTACCTTTAACGATTAAGCTTACAACAGAGCCAAATTGCTCTTTGTGTAAAATTTCAATGGATTTAGATAATTCCTCGGGGAAAAAGTTGCGAAAGGCGACCTGAATTTTGTGAATGTTGCCTTTTGCATCGTCTAAGGATTTTTCTAAAACGACCTTGCCCGCGTGCATAATGCCTACATGGTCGCAAACATCTTCTAATTCCCTCAGATTATGGCTTGAAACTAAAACTGTCATTTCACGCTCTGCAACATCTGAAAGCAAAAGCTTCCACACATTTTTTCTCATTACCGGGTCTAAGCCGTCAACGGGCTCGTCTAAGATTAAAACTTCGGGTTTTGTGCAAATGCCGAGCCAAAAAGCAACCTGTTTTTGCATACCCTTAGATAACTTTCTTACCTTTCTTTTAACATCAATTTTAAATACATCTTTTAAAGTATTAAAACGGGCGTTGTCCCAATCAGGATAAAGTCCTTCGTAAAACTTTGCCATATCCAAGATTGTGTATGTAGGGAAAAAGTATAAATCATCGCCTATGCACATAACTTTTTCCTTTAAAGCCATATTTTCATAAACGGGCTCGCCCATAATTTTAATATCGCCTGAATCTTGCTTTAAAACGCCTGTCAGGTGCTTTATAATTGTAGTTTTTCCTGCGCCGTTTGGACCTATAAGCCCGTAGACTGTGCCTTTTTTAACATTTAAACAAAGTCCTTCTAGTGCTTTTGTATCATCAAATGTTTTTGTAAGGTTATTAACATAAATCATTTTACCACCCCTTTTACATTTTCGTATATTTTAGTAATTTCTTCCTTTAATTTTTCAGGAGTTTCCCCTCTGTAAATCAGTTCTGCAGCAGCATCGGCAAAGTTTTTGTAAAGTGCCGAGATGAACGCCTCTGTCTGCACACTCTTTATGGGAGATACAAAGCATCCCTTTGCGCGCTGTGTGTAGACAAACCCTTCTTCTTCTAATTCCTTGTACGCCCTTTGGATTGTGTTAGGGTTAATAGCAAGAGCAGACGCAAGTTCCCTTACCGATGGAATTTTGTCGTGCTCAGATATAGCACCCGAAATGATTAACTCTTTTAGTTTTTCTTTGATTTGCTCATATAGCGGTCTTCTGTCGGCAAAATCAAGGGAAATCATATTTGTCCTCCTTTCTTTTTGTATTAACTGTACTAATACATATAATACAGTATAAAATTTAATTTGTCAATACTTTTTTAAAATAAAAAAATCAGCACTTTTAAAGTGCTGATTTTTTGTGTAGTTTATTTTAACAATTCATACCCATTCTTTATTTCTCTTTCAACCTGCTCTTTTGCAGGTCCGCCTGAAACTTTTCTTTCATCTACACAGGTTTTAACATCAATTGCTGTATAAATATCTTCTTCTATAAGCTCTGAAAATTCTTTAAATTCTGCGAGCGTAAATTCATCTAAATCGCAATTTTTCTCAACTGCCCTTGCAACCATTTGGCCTACAATTGCGTGTGATGAACGAAACGGCACGCCCTTTTTAACTAAATAGTCTGCAACATCGGTAGCGTTTGTAAATCCGCCTGTTGCACCCTTTTTCATCTTTTCTTTTTTCACTGTCATAGTTTTTACCATATTTGTAAAAACAGGAAGGCATAACAAAACTGTATCCAAAGCGTCGAAAACCGCTTCTTTATCTTCCTGCATATCCTTGTTGTATGCAAGCGGTAAGCCTTTCATTGTGGTAAGAAGTGCCATTAAGTCGCCATAGACTCTACCCGTTTTACCACGGATTAGCTCTGCAACATCAGGGTTTTTCTTCTGCGGCATAATAGATGAGCCGGTAGAGTAGCTGTCATCCATTTCAACAAATGAAAATTCGTGGCTTGACCACAAAATCAGCTCTTCTGAAAAACGGGAAAGATGCATCATAATCATTGACATACAAGACATAAACTCTATCGCAAAATCACGGTCAGAAACACCATCCATTGAATTTTTTGTAACTGAATCAAAGCCTAATTCTTTTGCAACAAACTCACGGTCTAAATCGTATGTAGTACCTGCTAATGCACCGCTTCCTAATGGCATAACATTGATTCTTTTTCTGCAGTCGGTTAGCCTTTCTAAATCTCGGGAAAGCATCTGAAAATACGCCATAATGTGATGTGCAAGTGTTACAGGCTGTGCTTTTTGAAGATGTGTATAGCCTGGCATAATGGTGTCTTTATGCACACTTGCTAAATCCAAAAGCGTCTTCATTAAGGATTTTATCATTTCTAAAAGCTTGTCGCTTTCATCACGAAGATAAAGTCTTAAATCAAGTGCGACCTGGTCGTTGCGGCTTCTTCCTGTGTGAAGTCTTTTGCCGACATCACCAATTCTTTCTATTAAGATTGTTTCGATATTCATATGAATATCTTCAGCATCAATTAAAAATTCGACCTTGTCGTTTTCAATATCTTCTAAAATCTCGCCCAGGGTCTTAACAATTAAATCAGCGTCTTTTTCCGGAATTATATTTTGTTTTCCAAGCATCTTAGCGTGTGCTATTGAGCCGGTTATATCCTGCCTGTACATCCTTGCATCAAACCTTATTGACGAGTTAAAATCATCAACTAACGCATCTGTTGCCTTTGAAAATCTTCCGCCCCAAAGTTTCATTTATATATTCAACACCTTTCTGTTATTACTCGTTGCATTTTTTTTAAAATTATGATATAATTACAAATAACTATTATATATTAAATTTAGAAAAATCTCAACTTTTTTTCACAATTTTTTTATGATGAGGGAAAATAATGATAATTTTAGGCATAGACCCGGGAATTGCAATCGTGGGTTACGGCGTAATTCACTACGATGGGCACACATTTTCGCCCGTTGAATATGGTGCAATTACAACTCCTGCAGGCAACAAATTAACTGACAGACTTCGTGATATTTACGAAAGTGTCGGCGTTTTAATTGAAAAGCACAAGCCTGACGCGTTCTCTATTGAGGAGCTGTTTTTTAATACCAATGTCAAAACGGCAATTACAGTTGCTCACGGGCGTGGCGTATGTATCCTGGCGGCCTCGATTTTAAATGTGCCGATTTTTGAATATACGCCGCTTCAGGTAAAGCAAGCAATATGTGGCTACGGCAGAGCAGATAAAGGACAGGTACAAAGAATGGTAACATCAATGCTTAACTTAAACGCAGTACCGAAGCCTGACGATGTTGCAGATGCTTTGGCAATCGCGATGTGCCACGGATATTCTGCCAAATACCAAAGTTTAATAAAAGAAGAGGGAATTTAACTTATGATAGCATTTGTTGAAGGAACAGTTGAATATTTAGAAGAAAACGCCGCCGTGATATCAACGGGTGGGCTTGGGTGCAGAGTTTTTATGACGCCTGCAGCACTGTCTACATTAAAAACAGGGCAGAGTGTAAGGGTACATACTTTTTTGCGTGTGGCAGAGGACATTTTTGATTTATACGGATTTTTAACCCGCGAAGAAATCGAAACCTTTAAAATGATTTTGTCAGTTTCAGGTGCAGGGCCTAAAGCGGCTTTGTCGGTGCTTTCCGCACTTACACCGCAAGGACTTATGCTCGCCGTTGTAACTGATGACTATAAGTCAATTACGAAGGCACAGGGCGTAGGACCAAAGCTTGCTCAAAAAATAGTTCTGGAGTTAAAGGATAAATTCAAAGGAAAAGAAATAAATGTGTCAGGAGTAAATGAGCAAACTGTTGCAGTTTCGGGCGGAAACGATGCAGTTGATGCATTGGTTGTTTTAGGATATTCAAGAGCCGAGGCGATGCAGGCAGTTGCAAAAGCCGAAAAAGGCTTGTCGACAGAAGACACAATTAAAGCCGCACTTATAAATTTGATGAGATAAGGAGTGTGAAAAATGCCGATAGAACAAGGATTTGAAGATAGAATTGTAACCTCGAGAACCTTGGGAGAGGATGCCGATGTTGAATACAGCCTAAGACCTAAAATTTTAGCAGAGTACATAGGTCAGAGTAAGGTTAAAGAGAATTTAAATATTTATATTGAGGCTGCAAAAGCAAGACGGGAAGCGTTAGACCATGTTTTGTTATACGGACCTCCCGGACTTGGTAAAACCACGCTTGCAGGAATTATAGCAAACGAAATGGGCGTAAGCATTCGTGTTACATCAGGTCCTGCGATTGAAAAAGCAGGGGATTTGGCGGCGATACTCACGAGCCTATCCCATAACGACATTTTGTTTATTGACGAAATTCACAGACTTTCAAGAAGCGTTGAAGAAATTTTATATCCTGCCATGGAGGATTATTCTTTAGATATTATTTTAGGAAAAGGTCCCGGAGCACACTCTGTTCGTCTTGATTTGCCTAAATTTACGCTGATTGGTGCAACTACAAGAACAGGGTTACTCACCGCACCTCTCCGCGACAGATTCGGTGTAATCAGCAGATTAGAGCTTTACACACCCGAGGAGCTTTGTGAAATTGTTGTTCGTTCTGCAGGAATTTTAGGAACTCAGATTGACGAAAAAGGGGCTTTAGAGATTGCAAGGCGTTCTCGCGGAACACCGAGAATTGCAAACAGAATGCTAAAGCGTGTTCGTGATTATGCCGAGGTAAAAGCAGACGGAAAAATTACGCAAGAGATTGCAGATGAGGCACTTTCCCGTATGGAAGTGGATAAGCTTGGACTTGATATGATAGACAGAAAAATGATGATGTTTATTATAGAAAATTTTGGCGGCGGTCCTGTAGGATTAGACACGCTTGCCGCGTCAATCGGCGAAGACTCGAACACCATAGAAGATGTTTACGAGCCATACCTTTTGCAGTTAGGTTTTTTAAACAGAACACCACGGGGCAGAATGGCAACAGTTAAGGCGTATGAGCATTTTGGGGTTAAATACCAAGGACGAGATGATGCACAGCAATCGCTTTTTGATGATGAGTAAAATTAAATAATAACAAAAACCCCGTATTTGCTGCAAGCAAATACGGGGTTTTAATAGTCTGAAAGAACGGCAAAAGCCGTTTAAATTTTCGCATTATAGAGGATTTTTTTGAATTTTACCCTGAAGCCTCGGATATTCAGGGGGTGTAGGTTTATCCTTTTTTATTACTACGATTGAGTGTGTTATGTCCGTTCCGAAGATTTTGTATTCAAAAATTTCAGAAACCTCTCCGCCCAAGACTTTAATTGAATTTTTAGCATTTTCAAGTTCGTCTTTAACATCCGGGCCTTTATAAGCTAAAAATGTTCCGCCAACCTTAATATAGGGCAGACAATATTCTGCTAAAATATTCAGCTGTGCCATTGCACGAGAGGTGGCAACATCATATTTTTCGCGAAGCGGACTTTTTTTAGCGCCGCCGTCTTCTGCGCGTGAGTGAATGGTCTTTACATTTGCAAGCTCTAAAGTGCTTGCCACCTCGTTTAAAAAGTTGAGGCGTTTATTGAGTGAATCCAGTAATGTTAAGTGAATTTCGGGGTTTAAAATTTTAAGCGGAACGGACGGAAAGCCTGCACCTGTTCCGACATCAATTAAGTTCTCGTTTCCACCTATAAATTTTGTTCCGTATAAGCTATCTAAAAAATGCTTTGTGAGAATCTCTTCAGGCTCAGTAATTGCAGTTAAATTCATTTTTTTGTTCCATGAAACCAAAAGGCTGGCATAGTCGTCAAGACTTTTTGCCATATTTTCCGTAATTAAAAAGCCTGCATCTTTAATTTTTTTATATAAATTCGGAATCATCATATGTGTTCTTTCTGTGCTTCTTTGCACGCTCAATAATTTTCATAACATCTTCTGGATTTTCAATTCCATAAAAAGCAGGGGATTCGCGTATTATGTTATACAAAAACAAGTCAATTCCCAATGCACAGGCAATATCCCCGCCTAAGAGCTTAGAGGATAAATACACATCGTTTTTTAAACAGCTTATTTTTGTAAGCTCTAACGGAATGTCTGCAGTAACAATGTTCCTTAATGTGTTAAACACAAAAACACGCGAAGAGGTTACGAAATAAAGGTTTTTTGATAGCCTTCTATACCTGTACCAGATCCTTCCAAAAAGAAGATATAATGCAACAAGTAAAATTGTAATTCCCGAAAGGGCAAATGTCATACTTTTGCCTTCTATCATCATCATAAATGAAAAAGCTGCATATAACAAAAAATATGCACCTATGATTGTTGTTAAAGGAATTATTATAATATCTTTTTTTGAAAAGAATCTTATTTTTTCAGGTTTGCCCTGCCATAGAATTTCTTCGTTTTCTCTAAAATACTTGTTTTTGATTTCATTTGTAGTCATAATCTTACCTCTGATAAAAATTAAGCGGCAGGGATTTTCCCGTGCCGCCGCAGTATACATCCTAAAATGAGCCTGATGAACGCTTGTAGCTTGAGCCTCTTTTGGAATCAAGGCTTTTTTTCATAACAGAAAGCTTTTCATCACTGTCCTGCTTGAATTTTGCCATCATATCCTCAAAACTTGCAGGCTGACTCTTTTTTGACCAGTCAAAATCGTCCGGTCTTGCTGTTGGACGGCTTTTGTTGTTTTTCTTAGCCTCAGCACGCTGGGTGAGAAGTGCCTGTTTTATTGAAAGACTGATTTTTCCATTGTTATCAATCGACAAAATTTTTGCCTTGACAATATCATTTTCTTTTACATGGTCATTTATGTTTTTAACATACTCTAAAGCGACCTCTGAGATATGTACCAATCCGGTTTTGCCTTCCCCAAAGGAAATAAAAGCACCAAAGGGCGTAACCCCGGTAACCTTTCCTTCAATTATTGTTCCCGGCTCTAAAATCATAACAAAAGTTTCCTCCCTGAAATTTATCTGTTGTAAAGATTGAATCTTTATTTAGAAGCATCAACAAAAACCTTTTCGTTAGGCTTTGTATATCCGAGTTTCTCTCTTATAACACGGCGGAGATAATCCTCAGAACCGATAGATTCAAGCTCGGCGTTTAACTCTGCCTGTTCAGCCTTGGCTGCGGCAATTTCTGCATCAACCGCCTTGTTTTCTTTCTTTAAGGTTGCAAAATTAAATTGCTGAGAAATTAAAAGGCAACTAAAATATATGAAAAGTACGCAGAAAATAATACGCCTTGTAAACACTTTGAAATTGATTTTTTTAGCCCTGGTTTTAGTTTCTTTTTCCATAGACTTAACACCTTACATTTTTTTAACTGTACTTTTTGCTGCTTTAAAATATCCATGCATTTTGAACGAAATGTGGTTTAAGACCCTTTTTATTATAGCGGATAAAGGACGCATAAATAAGGTCATACACCTATTTAACATTTTATACATAAATCTAATCGGTGTCAATACTATTTTGAAAAAAATTTTAAAAAAAGAGGTTAGAAATGCGGTAATTTTAAGCAAGAGGAATAAAACCAAACGGCTTATTGTGAGCTTGTAAACAAGTGCACCTAAAACAGCTCCAAAAAACTCATACCCTCTTAAAATTCCGCCGTGCAATGTAAGGTTTATAAAAAAAATGACTGCACAGGCTACAACCACAAAAATCCCGTCGCAGACATTACACACAAACAAAGGACACTCGTTTTTTTTTGATGCAACAGAAAAAATATCATAAATAAGTAAAACTAAAGCTCCTGCAAGGCAGGAGTATAAAAACATATAAACCTCATAAGCCATTGAAAGTCCCATTTAGTGCACCCCGTATTATTTAAGCATTTTTTTAAAAAATCCCTTGTTTGTGTGGTGGTTTGCACGGTCTCCTGTATACTGAACGGAATATATCATTCCATCTATAATAAGCTCGCCGTTTGACACATCAAGCTTTTGTATATGTAAATCCTCGCCCTCAATTATAAGAGTATCATCTGCCGTAAAGAGTACAATTTTTCCCTCGTCAAAGGTATCTACATCTGCGACACCTGAAACAGAAAGCTTATTTTTATTCTCTAAAATCAGGTTGTGAATAATGTTTTGTTCCATAGCGTAAAACCCCTTTAAAAACACATTTTTTGTTTAAATTTATGAAATTTTTAAAACTTTTATGACCAAAATAAATTTTCAATTGACTGTAGGTTTTATTAGTGGTAAAATGATATAGATAAGATACATATATTAAAGAAACTATTAAGAAAGGCTTATTCTTATGTGGATTTGTGATAAATGGCAGGATTACAGGGTTTTAGATATAGCAAACGGCGAAAAACTTGAAAACTGGAACGGGCACATTTTAGTACGCCCCGACCCACAGGTTATATGGGATGAAAAATGTATGCCTCATCTTTGGAAAACGGCAGATGCCCATTATCATCGCAAAAACACCGGGGGCGGTTCGTGGGAAGTTAAAAACAAACTTCCTGACAGATGGACAGTTTCATTTGAGCCGTTAAACCTTAAATTTAACATAAAGCCTATGGGCTTTAAGCATACGGGGCTTTTTCCCGAACAGGCAGTTAACTGGACCTGGTTTTATGAGCTTATAAAAAATGCAAAAAGACCAATTAAGGTCTTAAACCTTTTCGCATATACAGGCGGTGCAACGGTTGCAGCCGCAGCTGCAGGAGCATCGGTTGTTCATATTGACTCGTCAAAGGGCATGGTAACCTGGGCAAAGGAAAATTTAGAGCTGTCAGGTTTGGCAGACAGACCCGTAAGATTTATGGTTGATGATGTTATAAAATTTGTTGAGCGTGAACAAAGAAGGCAAAATACATATGACGCAATCATCATGGACCCGCCCTCTTATGGCAGAGGTCCGGGTGGAGAGGTATGGAAATTGGAGGACGAGCTTTATCCTTTGGTTGAGCGTTGTATGAAGATTATGTCAGACAATCCTTTGTTTTTCCTGATAAATTCATACACAACAGGACTTCAACCCACAGTTTTAGCCAACATTTTAAAGCTGAAGCTCGCCAAAAGGTACGGAGGCGTAGTAGAGGCAGAAGAAATAGGACTTCCTGTTGAAAATTCTGATTTGATACTTCCTTGCGGTGCCTCGGGAAGATGGTACAAAAAAGCTGATAAGGAGTGAAAAATATGAGTGCTAATCCAAGTATTCTGGTGGTAGATGATGATAAGAATATCTGCGAGATTATAAGACTGTATCTTGAAAAAGAGGGCTTTGATGTAGCTATTGCAAATGACGGACAGGAGGCAATAGACTTATTTAAGAAAAAAACACCATCTGTTATTGTATTGGATGTTATGCTTCCTAAGATGGATGGCTTTCAGGTTTGCCGTGAGATAAGGAGAATAAGCAATATCCCAATCATTATGCTCACTGCAAAGGGCGAAACCTTTGACAAGGTTTTAGGACTTGAACTTGGTGCAGACGACTATATGGTAAAGCCGTTTGAAAATAAAGAGCTGATTGCAAGAATTAAGGCGATTTTAAGAAGATATGACCCTAAGGACAGTGGAGACAAGGAAATTGTTTATCCCAACATAACTATAAACCTCACAAACTATGAGCTTAAAATCAGTGGGGAGATGATTGATATTCCGCCAAAAGAGCTTGAGCTATTATACTTTTTAGCTACAAATCCAAACAAGGTGTTTACCCGAGAGCAGCTCCTAGAAACTGTTTGGGGATTTGATTATTTTGGCGATTCAAGAACGGTTGATGTTCATGTGAAGCGTCTTCGCGAAAAACTTGAAAAGGCTGGCGAGAGTGTTAACTGGCAACTTAAGACGGTTTGGGGTGTAGGATATAAATTTGAGGTGAAATAAAAGTGAAACGAAGAAGTATATTTTCACAGCTTTTTTTAGCCACAATATCGGTTTTTGTCGTAAGCTTTATAATTACGGGGATACTGCTTTTTGGTTTTTTGGGAAAATATTTAACAGTACGCTATGAAAAAGAACTTACGCATACAGCCGAGCAGGTTGTAAACACAACGCTTAGAATGGCAGATAAACCAAACGGAATTTCAGCATACGGATATACTATGTATGTTGAGTCTGTTGCATCGTCTACAGACACAGAAATTTTTGTTATAGATGCAGAAGGTACACTTATAGCCTCGAGTGTATCAGGATACAGCGGTGGAATTAAAAGAGAATTCACAAAAGATGTACTAAAGGGCGAAAAAGCGACATACAGAGGCTCTGTAGGCGGAATTTTTTCTGCTGATATGATAAGTGTAGCATGCCCTATAAAATACAGTGATTCTATTGTTGGCGGTGTATTAGTCAGCGCTCCTATACCTGAAGTTTCAGCGATGAGATTTGAAATATTAAAGATATTTATATTTAATGTTTTGGGGGTAGCGGTTGCTGCTGCGTTTTTGGCGTATGTGATTTCAAGAAGAATCACAAAACCAATGCTTGAGCTGAGCCGTGCGGCGAAAAAAATTGCAAGTGGCGATTTTGCTCAGCGTGTTTCTGTAGATGCGAAAAATGAGCTCGGCGAGCTTGGCGAAACCTTTAACAATATGGCAGAGTCTATAGAACAGCTTGAAAATATGAGAAGCAGCTTTATTTCAAATGTTTCCCACGACTTAAGAACGCCTATGACCACGATTATAGGCTTTGTTGAGGGGATTATTGATGGTACAATTCCTGAGGAAAAACACAAGTGGTATTTGTCAATCGTATTAGACGAGAGCAGGCGTTTGTCAAGAATTGTAACGGATTTATTGGATATCGGAAAGCTTGAACAGGGAAACTTCAAAATAGAAAAAAGAGAGTTTGATGTTAATGAAATCATAAGGCTTAACATCATAAAATTTGAAAAGCGTATTACTGAGAAAAATATTCAGCTGGTAGTGGGATTTGAAGGTGAAAATTTAAAGGTTTATGCCGACAAGGACGCAATCTCCAGAGTTTTGACAAACCTTTTTGATAATGCGATAAAGTTTACTCAAAACGGTGGATTTATTGACATTAACACAGGAACAAAAAACGGCAAGGCTTACTTTAGCATTCAAAACTCAGGAGTTGGTATAGACAAAAAGGATTTAATTCACATTTTTGACAGGTTTTATAAATCTGACAAGTCGAGAAGCTTAGATAAGAACGGTGCAGGACTTGGTCTTTATATTGTAAAGAGCATAATTAAAGCACATGGCGAAAATGTGTGGGCGGAAAGTGAACCTGACGAATTCACCCGCTTTAGCTTTACCTTAGAAAAAGCACCGGAAAAAAGACAGACAGAGGAATTATGATGGAACTAAAAATTATTCACACGGCAGACATTCATTTTGATACTCCGCATAAAAACCTTGGGGATAGCAGTAAGGCTAATATCCGCAGGGAGGATATGTATGCCTCTTTTAAAAAGATTATAGGCTTATCTAAAAATGCCGATATGCTGATTATCTCGGGTGATTTGTTTGACGGGAATAATGTTTCTAAAACCACCCTGGAGTTTTTAAAGGAAGAGTTTGGTAAAATTCCTGAGGTCAGGGTTTTCATCTGTGCAGGAAACCACGATTATCGCGGTGATGAAAGCGTTTATAACACTTTTGATTTTGGCGAAAATGTATATGTTTTTGATACAGATGCGCAAAAATTTGAAACAGATGTCGCCGATATTTACGGCGTTTCTTTTAAAACTGCAAACGACAACCGCAAGCTTTTAGAGAAAATTTCAGTTTCAAATCCCGACAAAATAAATATTTTGGTTATGCACGGAAATTTATCGGGTGTTGACTACAATCCTGTAAACATAACTGACATTTCAAACAGCGGTATGGATTATATCGCGTTAGGGCATATTCACGCATATAGCGGTGTTTTATCATCGGGAAGAACTTTTTATGCATATCCCGGTTGTCCTGAAGGCAGAGGCTTTGACGAGCTTGGCGAAAAGGGAGTTATTGCTCTTTCGCTTTCTAAAGGAAATGCAGATGCTACATTTGTTCCTGTATGCGAAAGAATGTATTTGGATTTGGTGGTCGACATAACAGACGCTTTAGGATATGACGAGATTTTAGAAAGAATAAACGAGGTTTATCAGGGAGAAAAACATATTTACAGAATAAGGCTTTGCGGAGAAGCTCCGTTCTTTGTTGATACAGAGGTTGTAAAGTCGAAAATTACAGGCTTTATGGTTGAGGTAAAAGACGAAACCACAGCTAAGATTGACCTGGAAAAATTAAAAGATGAGTTTACTCTGAAGGGGCTTTTTGCAAAATACGCTTTAGAAGATAGGGAAAATCTATCAGAAGAAGAATTTGAAAGTGCACTTAAGGCAGGACTATCACTTATAGAAAAAGAGGAACGAAATGAGAATCGATAAAATCGAAATTGACGGATTCGGAAAACTTAATAATTTCTCTTTGGAGTTTCGGGACGGTTTTAACCTTTTAATAGGCGAAAACGAGAGTGGAAAGTCAACGATATGCGAATTTTTGCTTTCTATGTTTTACGATATGCCAAATGATGGAAAGAGAGCAACTGCTTCCGATATGGCGAGGAAAAAGTACAGACCGTGGAAAAGCGAAAGCTTTGGCGGGCGTGTGTTTTTTACCGATGATAATGGTAAACAATACATCTTAGAAAAAAGTTTTGGCACTACAAAGCGTGGCGATCGTGCAAAGCTTTTAGATGCAGATACCTGGAGCGAATGCGGAAGCGGAGAAAATGCAGGCGAGCGTTTCTTTGGTCTTAGCCGTGAGGGTTTTTTAAGGTCTTTTTACATAAAAAGCTTAGGACTTTCAGAGTCGGGAAGTGAGGAAATTTTATCTAAGCTTTCAAATATGGACACAACAGGCGATGAAGATGTTTCTTATGATAACATTAAAAACGCCCTGGAAAAAGAAATCTACGGAATTATAACGAAAACGGGTCGAGGGGGTAAGCTT
>JAZSJX010000063.1:0-14637 GCA_045534535.1 Congzhengia sp. | reverse complement strand
AAAAAAATGATATGCACCCCAAAAGTCAGACGCTTTTGAGGTGCATATTTTTATGCGATATTAACTAAGGGATTAAGCCTAAAAATAGACTTAATCCCTTATAAATTTAATTATTTATAATGATTCAATAATTCTTTTTGTATCTCTTGCTATTGTCATTTCTTCATCTGTTGGAATAACAAAGCATCTTACTTTAGAACCCTCTGCTGTAAATTCTGTTTCTTTTCCACGAACATTGTTCTTTTCTTTATCAATCTTAACACCCATAAATTCTAAGCCTGATAAAACATCTTCTCTTACATCAGGTCCGTTTTCTCCAACACCGCCTGCAAATGTAATGACATCAACGCCACCCATAATTGCTGCATATTTACCAATATAACTGATTACGCTATGACGGAACATTTTAAGTGCAAGTTTTGCGCGTTCGTTGCCTGCAGCTGCCGCAGCATCTAAATCACGGAAATCACTTGAAACTCCTGAAATACCTAAAACACCTGATTTTTTATTTAAAATTGAATCAACCTCTTCTACTGTTAATCCTTCATTTTTTACTAAGAAAGGAATAACTGCAGGGTCAATTGTACCTGAACGGGTTCCCATAACCAAACCATCTAATGGTGTAAATCCCATTGATGTGTCAACAACCTTGCCACAGTCAACTGCAGCAATTGAAGAACCGTTACCTAAATGGCATGTAATGATTTTAAGCTCTTCCATTGGCTTTCCGCAGATTTGCGCAACTCTATGAGCAACATAGTTGTGAGATGTACCATGGAAACCATACTTTCTGATTTTGTATTTTTCATAGTACTCATAAGGAATACCATACATATATGCCTCAGGTGGCATTGTCTGATGGAATGCTGTGTCAAACACACCAACATTCGGAACACCTGGCATAGCTTCTTCACAGGCAGCAATACCTGTCAGGTTTGCAGGGTTATGAAGCGGTGCTAACGGATTACATTCTGTAACAACCTTTTTAAGTTCATCTGTAATTAGTACGCTGCCGCTAAAGAATTCACCACCATGAACAACTCTGTGTCCTATTGCAGAAATTTCACTCATATCAGCAATTACGCCGTGGTTTTTATCTGTCAGGGCATCTAATACTAATCTGATTGCTACGCCATGATCAGGCATATTCTGCTCGATTACTGCGTTATCTTTGCCAGTTGGCTTATGTGTTAGCTTTGAACCTTCAATACCAATTCTTTCGCAAAGACCTTTTGCCAAAACATTTTCGTTATCCATATCAATTAACTGATACTTAAGTGAAGAACTTCCCGCATTGATTACTAGTACTTTCATTAAACTCATTTCCCTTCTAATTTATGTATGATTAGTTTTTTGACTGCTGTGCCTGAACACATGTAATTGCGCAAACGCCTACGATATCGTCTGCAGAGCATCCGCGAGACAAGTCGTTACATGGTTTTGCAATACCCTGTGTGATAGGACCATAAGCTTCTGCTTTTGCTAAACGCTGTGTTAATTTGTAAGCGATATTACCGACATTTAAATCAGGAAACACCAATACATTCGCTTTACCTGCAACAGGAGAGCCAGGTGCTTTAGATTCGCCAATTGATGGAACGATTGCAGCATCTGCCTGAAGCTCGCCGTCCAATAAGATATCAGGGCGTTTTTCCTTTGCAAGCTTTGTAGCTAATTGCATTTTGTCAACTAACTCACTTTTTGCACTGCCGTAAGATGAGTAAGAAAGCATCGCAACAGCAGGGTCTGCCTCGATTAGTGTTTTAAATGATTCTGCAGAAGAAATTGCAATTTCAGAAACTGCATCTGCATCAGGGTTTTCATTAAGACCGCTATCTGCGTAAATAAATGTACCATTATGACCATACTCACAATCAGGAACAACCATTACGAAGAATGCACTTACTAATTTTGTGCCAGGTGCTGTTTTTAAAATCTGCAGGCAAGGACGGAGTACATTAGATGTTGAGTTAACTGCACCTGCAACCTGACCGTCAGCAAATCCCATTTTAACCATCATAACACCAAAGTATAAAGCATTACCCATTGTTTCATAAGCTTTTTCTTCTGTCATACCCTTAGCTTTTCTCATTTCATAGAAAGCATTGGCAAACTCTTTTCTTTTTTCGTCTGTTTCAGGGTCTATAATTGTTGCCTTTGAAATATCAAATCCTACAGCAAGCTCTGCAATTTTTGCCTTATTACCTAAAATGATAATGTCTGCTATGCCCTCTTCTAAAATTTTAGCAGCAGCCTCGACTGTACGGATATCCTCACCCTCTGCCAATACGATTGTCTTTTTGTCTTGTTTTGCACGCTCTTTGATTCTTTCTAAGAACTTACTCATTGTAAGTTTCCCCCTTATATATTATAATTTATTTTAACCAATTACTGTGCCGTCAGGAATGTCTTTATCAACCGTCATAAGAGATAAATTTTTCTTATCCCCTGCAGCTAACACCATACCCTCTGACATTACGCCGCGAAGCTTTACAGGCTTTAAGTTTGTTACAACTGCAACCTTTTTACCGACAAATTCTTCAGGCGGATAAAAGCTTGCAATACCCGAAACAATCTGTCTTACCTCGTCGCCTATTTTAATTTTTGAAACTAAGAGTTTGTCTGCACCCTCTACCCTTTGAGACTCTAAAACCAAGCCTACTTTAATTTCGACCTTTGCAAAATCGTCAATTGAAATGTAGTCTTCTTCCTTTTTCTCCTCTACTATTGGTGCTTTATTTAAACTATCTTCAATTTCTTTTAATTTTTTAGCTTCATCAATTCTGTTAAAGAGCGGTTTGCCCTCGCCGACATTTTTTCCGCTTTCGGTCAAGCCAAATTCTTTAAGGCTTTCCCAATCTGTCTTTTCACACTTAATCTGCTCAAAAATACTCTTTGCAGTTTCTGGCATAAACGGCTTCAGTAAAATTCCTATAAACCTTATGCTTTCAATCAAGTTATACAAAACACCACCAAGTCTGGCTTTCAGGCTTTCGTCCTTTGCTAACGCCCAAGGCATTGTTTCGTCAATGTATTTGTTTGAACGGCGAGCCAAAACCATAATCTCTTCTAAAGCGTCTGCAGTTTTAAACTCGTTCATTTTTGTGGTTACATTTTTTGATGTATCTAATGCTGTAGCCTTTAGTTCATCATCAAACTCGCCATCAAAACTTTCAGGAATCACACCGCCAAAATACTTATTGACCATAGCAACTGTTCTGTTGACTAAGTTGCCTAATGTGTTTGCAAGGTCGCCGTTAAAACGCGCGATAATGTTTTCGTAAGTTATCGAGCCGTCCTGAGCGTAAGGCATTTCTTTTAGCAAGTAGTAACGGATTGCATCGACTCCAAATAGATTTGCTAAATCATCGGCATACATTACATTTCCCTTTGATTTACTCATCTTATCGTTTCCGAAAAGTAGCCATGGATGACCAAACACCTGCTTTGGAAGAGGTAAATCCAAAGCCATTAAGAATATCGGCCAATAGATTGTGTGAAATCTTAAAATATCTTTTCCTATAATGTGAACATCACACGGCCAGTTCTTTTGGAACAACTCACTGTTTTCTTTTAAAGGGTCATATCCTAAGGCTGTTATATAGTTCGTTAAAGCATCCATCCAGACATATACGACATGCTTTTTATCAAACTCAACGGGAATACCCCAGCTAAACGATGTTCTTGAAACACAGAGGTCCTGAAGTCCGGGTTTTAAGAAATTATTAACCATTTCTTTTTTACGGCTCTCAGGCTTTATAAAGTCAGGATTTTCTACAATATGCTGCATTAAGGCATCCTGATATTTGCTCATTTTAAAGAAGTACGCTTCTTCTTTTGTTTTCTTTACTTCTCTTCCGCAGTCAGGTCAACAGCCGTTTTCTAACTGGCTTTCTGTAAAGAACGATTCACATGGCACGCAGTACCAACCCTCGTACTCGCTTTTATATATATCGCCTTTATCATACAGTTTTTTAAAAATATGCTGAACGCTTTTTTCATGGTAGTCGTCAGTTGTTCTTATAAATTTATCGTATGACGCACCCATCAAGTCCCAAATTTGCTTAATTTCGCCTGCGACATTGTCGACATACTGTTTGGGAGTAATCCCTATTTTTTCTGCTTCTTCCTGGATTTTCTGACCATGCTCGTCAGTTCCTGTAAGGAAGAAAACATCGTAGCCCATCTCTTTTTTAAACCTTGCGATTGCATCGGTAAATACAACCTCAAAGGTGTTACCGATGTGAGGTTTTTTAGATGTATATGCGATGGCAGTAGTTATATAAAATTTTTCTTTATCCATCATTGCTCCTCCAATGCATAAATTCATAAATATATAATACCACTTTTTTCTTTAATTTAAAAGAGTTTTTATTAAAAAAAGTTAAATTTTATTAAAAAAAACACATAAAATAAAATTTTTATGCAAATAATAGCACCAAAAACAATTAAAAGGGGTATGTATGCAAAGTATAAGAACTGATTTGGCTTTAGAAATACACGAGTTTTTGTGTGAAAATGCAGAAGAAATTTCAGGTATTGTATCTGAAGATAAAAGTGATAACGATATAAAAATTACAGATATTAAAATTGAAACCGAAGATGCTTCAAAAAAGATTGGAAAACCTATCGGAAATTATATAACAGTTGAAACTCCTGATTTAAGATTTATAGACAGTTCGCTTTATGAAAAAGTTTGCAAAAAAATATCAGATGAAATAAAAAATCTTATAGATAAAAAAAGCGATAAGCCTGTTTTAGTTGTAGGGCTTGGAAATCGTGCAATTGCGTCTGACTCGCTAGGTCCTGAGGTAATCGACAGACTAATGATTACTAGGCATCTATTTTCTTACGCACCTCAAAGTCTAACCGAAAATTTAGGCTCTGTATGTGCTATAGCACCTGGTGTTTTAGGTATCACAGGAATTGAAACACAAGAAATTGTTAAAGGTGTTTGCGAGCATATTAAGCCGTCTTTAGTAATTTGTATTGACGCACTTTGTGCAAGAAGCATTGACAGGATTTGCAAAACAATACAGATTTGCAATACGGGTATTTCGCCCGGCGGCGGTGTCGGAAATAAAAGGAGCGAAATTTCAAAAAACACACTTGGCGTTCCTGTTTTAGCTGTTGGTGTTCCGACGGTAGTTGATGCTGCAACAATTACCGATGATACGCTGAATTTGGTAATAGACTCTATTTTAAAAAAAGCCGATACTAACACTCCGTTTTTTAAATCACTTAAAGCCATGGATGAAAATGAGCGTTACGCCTTAATAAAATCCTCGGTTTTAGAGTTTTTGCCCGATTTTATGACAACGCCAAAGGAAATTGACATTTTAATAAAAAAGTGTGCTGAAGTTTTAGCAAACGGAATTAACTTTGCACTCCACAAAGATATTACCTTTTCTGATATTGAGGTTTATGTTTCATAAAAAAAACGGGCATAAGCCCGTTTTTTTTATACCTTTGTCAGCTTTGCAAAAGAACCCATTAATGATTTTGTTCCTGCCTCGTCAAACACAATTTCAAGTTTTACATCGCCCCCTGCAGGAGTAACCGATAAAATCATACCCTTGCCGAACTTTTTGTGTGTTACCATATCTCCCGCTTTAAAATCGTATTCAAATGGAACTTCGCGAACCGTAACGGTTTTTCTTTCAAAAATTTCACGATATAAGTCGCTACTGTTTTTAGGTCTGTTATCAATATTTGTTCTTCCCTTTTTCTCGGTTTCAACTCTTTCAACAAACTTTACTGGGATTTCGTCTATAAATCTTGACGGTTTAGAATATACAGAACCGCCATACATTGACCTTCTCGCCGCATAAGTAAGTGTTAATCTTTTTTTTGCTCTTGTTATACCTACATAGCAAAGTCGTCTTTCTTCCTCAACCTCTTCTTCTGAGTACATAGAGCGTTGACTCGGGAATAACCCCTCCTCCATTCCGCACATAAATACGCGTGAAAATTCCAGACCTTTTGCTGAGTGAAGCGTCATCAAAACTACAGTTTCTGCCTCCTGGTCATAGTTGTCAACATCAGCAATCAGTGCGGTATTTTCCAAAAACTCAAAAAGCGTTGGTTCATCAGTTGCCTTTTCGTATTCTTCCGCCGACAGTATAAACTCTTCAATATTTTCAATTCTCGTCTGGTTTTCTACTGAATTTTCCGTCATTAACATTTCAAAATAACCCGACATTTTATAAAGTGCCTCGATTATTTTAGACGGCTGTGTGAAGTCTAGGTTCTGTCTTACATCGTTTATAATTTTTGTAAAGCTTATAAGCTTTTCTGAAACCTTTAAAAGCTCAGGGATTGTATCTGCCGTTTCCATCACAGAAAACATACTTATGCCCTTTTCACTTGCTACCTTTGCAACCTTTTCAACTGTTGTGAGCCCAATTTTTCTCGACGGCTCATTTACAATTCTGATTAGCGATAAATTGTCGTTAGGGTTAAAGGTCAAGCGAAGATAGGCTAACATATCTTTTATTTCTTTTCTGTCATAAAACCTTAAGCCTGCCAAAACCCTGTACGGAATTCCAAGTCCGGACAGCGTTGTTTCCAAAACACGCGACTGTGCATTTGTGCGATAAAGAATTGCACAATCAGAGTATGCGGCGCCATCAATTTTAACGGCTTTTTCAATTGCTTTTCCAATAAAATCTGCCTCTTCGTACTCGTTATCTGCCTCAAAAAGCAAAATCTTTTCGCCATCGCCGTTTCCCGTCCAAAGTTCTTTTCCTTTTCGCCCCATATTATTTGCAATAACAGAATTTGCGGCGTTTAAAATATTTTGTGTTGAGCGGTAATTTTGCTCAAGCTTTATAACTTTTGCATTTTCATAATCCTGCTCAAAATCTAAAATGTTGTTTATATTGGCACCACGGAATTTATAAATACTCTGGTCATCATCGCCCACAACACATATATTTTTATATTTTCCTGCAAGCATACTTGTAAGCAAATACTGTGCATTATTTGTGTCCTGATACTCGTCAACAAACACATAGCGAAACTTATTCTGATAGTATTCTAAAATCTCGCTGTCAAGTGATAAAACCTTTACGGTTAATATAATTATATCGTCAAAATCCAATGCGTTTGCTTCAAACAGACGCTTTTGGTACAGCTTATAAAGCTCCCCAACCTTAGTTTTTCTGAAATCTCCCTGGTGTGCCGCTAAATACACATCCGGCTCCATCAAATTATCCTTAGCCGTTGATATTTCAGAAAGCATATTCTTGGCAGGAAAGGCTTTTTCTTCCATGCCAAGTTCCTTTTGGCATCTTTTCATAAGGGTTTTCTGGTCAGCAGAATCATAGATTAAAAAGTCAGATGAATAGCCAAGTTTTGATATGTTGCGTCTTAAAATCTTCATACAAATCGAATGAAATGTACCAAGCCACATACCCTCTGATGCCTCGCCTAAAATGGCATCTACCCTGTCTTTAAGTTCATTTGCTGCCTTGTTGGTAAATGTTATTCCCAATATTTCATAAGGTTTAGCAAGTTTATTTTCCAATATGTAAGCAATCTTATTTACAACAACAGTAGTTTTTCCTGAGCCTGCTCCCGCTAAAATAAGAAGCGGACCATTAGTTGTTTCAATTGCCTCTTTTTGTTTATCATTAAATTTCTCTAAATTCATAACTGCCTCTCTATGAGCTCTCTCATAATATTTAGTGCACGCTCTGATATTTTTGCATATCGTTCACGCTTATTTTTTATTCTTTCGTCTAAGCTGTCTATGATACCAAAGTTTATATTCATTGGCTGAAAATCTTTTCCCGCAAAAGTTGAAATGTAGTTTCCCAAAGCACCTGTTGCGGTAGTTGTCGGAAATATAACAGGCTCTTTACCCTCTATAAACCGTGCAGCATTGATTCCAGCTACAATTCCTGATGACGCAGATTCGACATACCCCTCAACTCCCGTCATCTGCCCTGCAAAGAACAAGCCCTTTCTCTTTTTTGTTTCATAGTATGGTGTTAAAACTCCCGGCGAGTGAATGTATGTATTTCTGTGCATAACACCATAGCGCATAAAATCTGCGTGTTCTAAGCCGGGTATCATCGAAAATACTCTCTTTTGTTCGGGAAATGTAAGGTGTGTCTGAAAACCCACTATGTTATAAAGTGTTCCGTCCTTATCGTCCTGACGAAGCTGAACTACGGCATAATAGCTTTCATTTGTTTCAGGATGGTTTAATCCTACAGGCTTTAAAGGGCCAAATGTAAGCGTATCCTCTCCTCTTTTTGCCATAACCTCAACAGGCATACAACCCTCAAAGACCTTGTCATTTTCAAAATCCTTTAGCTCTGCCGTTTTAGCGTTTATAAGTTCATTATAAAAAGCCTGATACTCTTCTTTGCTCATCGGACAGTTTATATAGTCTGCTGTGCCTTTATCGTATCTCGCTTTTTTATAAACCTTTGACTTATCTATTGATTCATAAGTTACAATCGGTGCTGCGGCATCGTAAAAGTACATATACCCGTTACCAAAAAACTCGCCTATATTTTTAGATAATGCATCTGATGTTAAAGGTCCCGTTGCAACAATTACACACTCGTCATCAGGAATTTTGGTGATTTCTTCTTCGACCACTGTGATATAAGGATTGTTTCTTATTTTATCCGTCATCATCTTAGCAAAGCCTACCCTGTCAACCGCCAAAGCTCCGCCTGCAGGAACTTTTGTTTCATCTGCACACTCAGTAACTAAAGAGCCTAAAAGCCTCATTTCTGCCTTTAAAAGACCTGCACCGTTTTCTAAAGTGTCAGCACGAAGTGAGTTCGAGCATACAAGCTCGCCCAACAAATCGAGATGATGCGCAGGTGTTTTGACCTTTGGCTTCATCTCGTATAATGTTACATCTATTTTTCTTTTTGCAAGCTGCCAAGCAGCTTCACATCCTGCAAGTCCTCCACCTATAACTGTCGCTTTCATATTATCTTCCCTTATATTCTCCGTAATATTTTTCTATCATTTTTACAGGGCGATAAGCCATTTTTGCCTTTCTTAAACCCTCAAGCCCCATATCCTCTTCACGATTTATATACTTAAAATCACTCCACTCGTTTTTCGTAAACTGTTGATTTATAATGTTAAATGCACCGCGAAACTCGGTGTTTGCGTATTCTAAATGAATAAGTGCCATGTTGGGTGTTTGTGCTTCTCCCACCGAAAAAGCAATTAGCTCGCCGTCTACATAGACTCCGCCAACAGTAACGCCTAACTTTTTAGCGTTTTCTAAAATTTTAAGACTCGGAATTTTAGAATACTCAACCACCTCAGGTGGCTGGGTTTTTAACCATTTGTCAAGTAAATCTATACATTCATTTATATTTTCATCTTCAATTTTTTTATACTCATATTGGTATGTGTTTAAAAATGCATTTAAATGATTTTTCTTCTGATGAAATTTCTTGCCCGAAAGATTTATCAAGTCTTCAGATAAGTAGACATAATCAGCATTATCACGGTCGGAGCAAATTTTAAACTCTTTTCCAAAGTTTTCATAAAGCTCTTTTGCGTTATTCTCTGTCATTAGAATAAAACGAGGCTTTTTACTGTTTTCTTTCATATAAGAAAGTGCTTTTCGGGCAGCCTCTACTCTGTTTCCATCTCCTTGCGGATAGGTACAGCACGCACCATTTTTTGAGCTTTTAAAAAACAAAACAAGGCAATCATCTACAATATCATATTTAATTTTGCCATTTGCTGACCAAGCAAAAATCGTGGTAAAGTTCATCATCGAATTTTCACTTTCCGGCAAAAACTTTGAAAAAAATTCCTTGTCGGAAATTTTAATCTCTTTTAGTTCAATCATAAATTCCTCTTAAATTCTAAAATCTTTAAATTCTTCTTGGAGTTTATCATACGCTTTGTCTTTATCAATCTCTATATCAAAAAACTTTTGAAACGACAATATCCCCTGCATCAATAACATTCCCAATCCGTTTATAATTTTTGCATTTTTCTTCTCTGCTTCCCTTAAAAATAATGTTTTTGCAGGATTATAAATTAAATCAACACAGGTTGTATTCTCGTTTATAAGTTCCATAAACTTACAGGAATTTTCATTTTCTAACGGGTGCATTCCAACAGGAGTTGTGTTGATTATAAAATCATAATTCATGTTCTCAGATAAAGCGTCAAAAGCTGAAGCGTCAGTATATTTTTCCAACATATCACATATTGTATGTACCTTGTCCTGCGTTCTTGAAATGTTCGTAATCGATTTTACGCCATTTTGTGCAAGACTCAGGCATACTGCACGGGCAGCACCGCCTGCACCAATTACTAAAACATTTTTGTTTCTGATTTCGCATCCGTTTAGAAGGAGTGAATAATAAAATCCATCACCGTCTGTAGAATAGCCGTAAAGTTTTCCGTTTCTATTCACAACAGTATTTACTGAATTTAAAATTTTCGCTTTTTCTGATATTTCGTCTAAATACTTTATAATCTCAATTTTGTGCGGAATGGTAATATTTAAGCCTTTTACACCCTTTAATTTTAGTGCGTCTATTTCTTTTTCCAGATCACAGGGTGCAATATCAACTTTTTGATAATCTAAATCTATGCCAAATTCTTTTCCTAAAAAGGCGTGTAGCTTAGGAGATAAGGAATGCCCTATGGGATGTCCTAAAACGCCTAAAAAGAATTTTTTATCTTTAGTTTTATACACTTAAAATCACCACTTTTATGCCTTGTTTTTTTCCTTAACAGGAACTATAAAGCTTATAACCTTACCTGTAAAGAAAACAATTTCGCCCGATTTTTCTATAGCAATTTTTTTACCGGCCGCCTTGCCGCCTATAGTTAAAGACGCTACTATTGCAGTCAGAAATATTGTCAACAAAAAGTCATCACTAAATCCGCCCTTTGAGTATATCATAAGCACGATTGCACTTGTTGCACTACCTGATATGATACCTACAATATCGCCTATTACATCGTTGCAAAATGAGCCAACCTTGTCAGCATTACGGATTAGCCGTACTGCCTCCTTTGCACCCCTCTTCTTTCTCGAAGACAGGGCATGAAAAGGCGTTTCGTTAGCCGAGGTTACGGCAACGCCTATAATGTCAAATATTACTCCTAAAAAAATAAAAAAGGTTAAAATAATAAAAGCCATGATGAGATTAACCTTGCTCATAAGTCCTGCCTGAATCATCTGAAAAACTGATGATATCACAAAGGACACCAAAACAACAGTTACAACCCATCTACGGCCGTCTTTTTTATTTTCTTTTTTTCGTTCATTTTTTGATTTTGTTGTTCGCTTACTACTGTCGTCAGACAAGTATAACACCAACCTTTTTATATTATTTAACGCATTTTAGCTTATTTAATTTTAAAAATACAGGTGGTAATACCTACGGGTAAATTTTGCGGTTTAGGTCCGGTAGGATTTCCCGACAGACTGCTGAATTGTCGCCAAATCAGCGGTTTCCCTTTAAAGTCTGACCTGAACGGTCTCCCTGAACAGAACCGAATCGCCACTTAAGTCCGCACTACAATCCCCGTTGTATCTCAATATGAACAGCCTAGAGGTTTTCCCAAACAGTCAGACTTGCTCTTAGCCTCTTTTGCAACCATGGTTTCAAACAGCAATAACCTTTATGCTTTGGCCGAAACAAAAAGGTCTGTCCGTTATCCGCCATACCCACTCAAGGCAGGCTACGCTGTACACAGCACGCACGCGATTTAGCCGCTAAGCTAAAAAGCCTTTGCACCGAGTTACAGGTTTAATCCCGTTTCGTACCTTAGAAGGTCGCAATTAAACTACGGTCTAACGCGAGCAATTAAAGCACAATAACGGGTCTCCACGGAAATGGGGTCGCGGTTCACATGCCATTGCGAGACGCCCCAAAGCCTTAACTCCCAGCACCAACCCCCGACTGGGCGTCGAAAGCAAGCACCAGGAACTTCATCGATGTGCCCTTCAACGGATTTTTAGGCCCGTCCTGGGAGCAAGCAGCTCTGACTAGGATACTGCACCACCTGAATCTCTTAATTTCAATATCAATATATCATACTTTGCTAAATTAGTAAAGAAAAACATTATAATTTAACAAAAAATTTAAAATCAACTTATCTGTCGCGATCAAGTAAAAACTTCGAAAGATTTATTAAAAATTCTGCTTTCGCACCATATTTTGAAAGTGATTCTATTGCTTTGTCTGTATAATCTTCAAGCATTTTCTCCGCCTTTTCCAAGCCGTAAACCGTAACAAATGTAGATTTCTTACTTTCATCATCTTTTCCAATAGTTTTTCCCAATGTTTCAGTAGAGCCTAAAACATCTAATATATCATCCTTTATCTGAAAGGCAATTCCCAAATATCTTGAAAATTCTTCTACTGCCAGCAAATCTTCCTTGCCGCCGCCCGCAAGCAGTGCACCAATTTTAGCAGATGCCATAATAAGTGCTGCGGTTTTATGCATGTGCAGAGACATCAGTGTTATCGTGTCAATCGTTTTACCCTCTGACTCAATATCTATAACCTGACCGCCTATCATACCATTGATGCCCGCACTCTCTGTCAAAATTGAAAGTGCTGCAAGTGTCATATTAGGCGTAACTTCTGAATTTTTAAGGATTGTTTCAAAGGCAGTGTTTAAAAGTCCATCGCCTGCCAAAACTGCCATAGCCTCGCCGAAAACCTTGTGATTTGTGGGTTTTCCCCGACGCAAATCATCATTATCCATACACGGCAAATCGTCGTGTATCAACGAATATGTATGTATCATCTCAATTGCACAGGCAAACGGCATAATCTTGTCGGTTTCTCCGTCTAAAAGCTCGGCACAAGACAGCATAATCACAGGTCTGATTCTTTTTCCGCCTGCGTGCAAACTATAATTCATAGCCTTGTAAATTGTAGATTGAGGACAATCCTTTTCCTCTAAATATTTGTTAAGGCTTCTGTTAACCTCAACAATTTTTGACTGGAGTTCTTCTAAAAAATCCAAATTAGCCCTCCTCTCCGCCGTCAAAATCCGTTTCTTCATAGCCGTCCTTATTTTGAGTTATAAGCTTTACCTTTTGCTCGGCTTTGTCTAAACGATCATGACATTCAGCAGAAATTTTTACTCCCTCTTCAAAGAGTTTAATAGCATCATCCAAAGGCGTTTCGCCATTTTCTAACTGTTTTACGATTTTTTCGAGTTCTGAAAGTGATTCTTCAAAGTTCTTTGTTTTAGGCATCTTTGATTCCTCCTTTAACATTTATGGCAGACTCTCTCATAGCATAGAATAAGTATTGCTGAGCATAGCCTGCTAAATCACCAAAATTATCTTTCGCAAACTGTCTTGGGGTTTTTCCGTTTTCCTCGCCATAAAGCGTTTCAACACTTCTTTTAACCCAGACATCTACAGGGAAAACCTCACGCTTTCCTAAACCGAAAAGCAAAATACAATCTGCAACCTTGGGCCCTATTCCTTTAACTGACAAAAGGCACTTTTGTGCATCCGCAGTTTCCATGTTAAGTATTCCTTTAAGGTCTAATTCGTTTGAAATTGCAAGTCTGCAAGCGTTTTTAATGTAAGAATCTCGGTAACCTGCCCTAAGAAAAGACAAATCACCCGTAATTTTTTCAGCACAAGGAAAGGTATAGTATGTACTGTTGTTATACGAAAGCTTATCTCCGTACCTTTCGCAAAGCCTTTCTATAATTCCCTGAATTCTTGGAATGTTATTGTTTGCAGATATTATAAATGATATTATACACTCCCATAAATTCTGATTTAAAATTCTTATACCGCTACCGTATTCGGTTGCTGTTTTTAAGTAATCATCATTTTTTGAAAGTTCGTTTTTTATTTTTTTATAATCTGTTTTAAGGTCAAAATAATTATACCAGACATCAGAAAATTCTTCATCAGATACATTGTTAAAAATTATATCACTATTCTTTTTTAAAACATTTATAACCTTGTTTTCAGCAACTAAGGTGTAGCTTCCGTCAGTTTCTTTTTTAAAGCGAAAGCACTGACCGCACTCAAAAATATGTTTTGGCTCGAAATCACACCCATACCCTGTTAAAACAACTCTCTTTCCCATAAGCTTCTCCTAGTCAGGTCTGCCTGTCAGCTCTCCATCTTCTTTAAGGTTTAGGTAGTCAAGCTGGCGAAGCGCTTCAAAAACCACAATGGCAACAGAATTCGAAAGGTTTAATGACCTTGCACCCTCTGTCATAGGAATACGAATGCATTTATCGTAATTTTCCTTCAAAAGCGGCTCAGGAAGTCCGTATGACTCTTTTCCGAAAAATAGATAGTCCCCATCAGAAAACTTAACATCGCTATGACGATGTTTTGATTTTGTTGAACAAAAATAATAATTTCCTGGGCACTTTTCAAAAAAATCAGCCAAGTTTTCATAGTATCTTATATCAAGCTCATGCCAGTAGTCAAGCCCTGCTCTTTTAAGTTTTTTATCGTCAATTGTAAATCCCATTGGCTTTACAATATGCAGAACACTTCCCGTTGCCTTACAGGTTCTTGCAATGTTTCCCGTGTTCTGAGGTATCTCAGGCTCAAGAAGAACAATTCCGATTTTGCCCATTATTAATAGCCGAGCTCCTCTCCCACAAGAATAACCTTTATTCTGTCCTTTA
>JAZSJX010000017.1:0-14955 GCA_045534535.1 Congzhengia sp. | reverse complement strand
AGTTGCTACACATGTAATCCCAAGACCACATGCAGATGTAGAAAAGCTTTTACCCTCATTTTAATTAAAAGAAGGTGAGCCAAATGGCTGAAACAAAAAAAACAACAGCAGCTCCTAAGGCTGCTGCAGAAAAGAAGGCTACAAAGCCTCAGACGACAAAGTCGGTTAATGAAAATTTAAATAAAAATAACAATGAAAACACGAAGGGAGATTTTAAAATGGCACAGGAAGCATTAGGTATGGTTGAAACAAGAGGTTTAGTTGCAGCAATCGAAGCTGCAGATTCTATGCTAAAAGCAGCAAATGTTGTTTTAGTTGGCACAGAAAAAATTGGTTCAGGATTAGTAAGCGTTATGGTTCGCGGTGATGTTGGTGCTGTTAAAGCTGCTGTTGAAGCAGGTTCTAACAACGCTGCAAAACTTGGCGAATTAGTTGCTACACATGTAATTCCAAGACCTCATGGCGATGTTGAAAAGATTTTACCAGCTCTTAAATAATTAAATCTTTTCTAAAAAAAAGAATTTGTCTTTCCGTGCCGGTTTTCCGGCACGGATGAGAATTCTTTTCGTTTAGTTTTGTTCAGGTAAAATCTGTTATAAGGAATGATGAAAATGATTATCGGTAAAGTAACAGGTAGTATAGTTGCTACACGCAAAAACGAAAAGCTTGTCGGATGCAAGCTTATGATTGTTGAAATATTTAAATCAATGAACAACGGCAAAACAAATATAATTGCTGTTGATAATGTAGGCGCAGGTATAGGTGAAATCGTTATGGTTGCCCAGGGCAGTGCTGCTCGTATCGGTTGCAATCTCGATAACTCTCCTGTAGATGCAGCTATTGTTGGTATCGTAGATAACGGTTCAGAATTGGAGTTGTGATTTTATGTCACTTGAAGAATTAAAGCTTAAACTGCAAAATGCAGGCGTTGTCGGTGCAGGTGGTGCAGGCTTTCCTTCATATGCAAAGCTCAGTGAAAAAGCTGATACTATCATCCTAAACTGTGCTGAGTGTGAGCCTCTCTTAAAATTACACCGTCAGGTTCTAGCTTCTTATGCATTTGAAATTTTGACAGCACTTTCCGTCATATCAGAAGCTACAGGTGCAAAAAATGTTATTATTGCACTAAAAAAACACTATAAAGATGCAATCGATGCAGTTAATTCTGTTTTAGATAAATTTAATAATGTAAAATTAGCTTATCTTCCCGAGGTCTATCCTGCGGGCGATGAGGTTATTACTATTTATGAGGCAACAGGCAGAGTCGTTCCTCCCGGTAAGCTCCCTATAACTGTTGGCGTTACCGTATTTAATGTTGAAACGGCTTTAAACATTTATAATGCCTTATATTTGGACAAAAATGTTACACATAAATTTGTTACTGTAACAGGTGCAGTTAAATCGCCTATTACAGTTAAAGTGCCACTCGGTATGACTTTTAAAGATCTTATCGCTCTTTCAGGTGGCGTAACATGTGATGATTATTCTTTGATTTCGGGAGGTCCTATGATGGGAAATCTCGTAAATCCATTAGATACTGTTACCAAAACAACAAACGCTGTTTTGGTTCTACCCGAAAATCATCCAATTATTAAAGCAAAAAAGACAAAGATTTCTATTAGCTTAAAGCGTGCTATGGGAACTTGTTGTCAGTGTCAGGCTTGTACCTCAACCTGCTCAAGAAACCTTTTAGGACATCCCATTGAGCCTCACGCTTTTATGAGAAGTGCTACAAGCGGTGATACAAAGGATTTAGCTCCCTTTATTAACACATTTTTCTGCTCAGGCTGTGGTCTTTGCGAACTTTATTCCTGCCCGCAGGGATTATCTCCAAGAACACTTATTACTGAGTACAAAATGGGGCTTAGGAAAAACGGAGTTAACATTCCTGATGATATTAAATTTGAACCTGTTCGTAAGGACAGAAAATATAAGCTCGTTCCTATATCTCGTCTAACCTCACATTTAGGTTTGACGAAATATGACAAGCCTGCTTTACTTTCAGAAGATGAAATCAAGCTTAAAAAGCTTAAGATTTCTCTAAAGCAGAACATTGGTGCACCAAATAAGCCTGTTGTAAAAGCAGGTCAGATCGTTAAAGCAAATGATATTTTAGCTGACAACGACAGAAAAGGATTGGGTGTGCCGCTACACTCCCCTGTTTCAGGAAAAATAATAGACGCAAATGACCATTTCATTTTAATAGAATGTGAAAAATAATTTTGGAAGGAAGATGACAAAGTGAGTAAAGCAATCGGTATGGTAGAATACACCACAGTTTCTACAGGTATTTTAGCTGCAGATGCAATGGTTAAAACTGCCGATGTTGATATTTTGGAGGCACAAACAGTGTGTCCGGGTAAATATATTGTTATTATTTCCGGCGAACTCAGTGCTGTTCGTGCAGCAGTTGATACATCAAAAACAAGATACGAAGAAAAGCTTATTGATAGTTTTGTTCTGGGTAATCCGCACGAGTCAATTTTTTCCGCAATTTATGGTGCTACTGATATCCAAAATGTTGAAGCGTTAGGCGTTTTGGAAACATACTCTGCAGCATCAATCATAGTTGCAGCCGATGTTGCTGCAAAAACCGCTTTGGTTGATTTGATTGAACTTAGGATTGCAAAGGGTATGTGTGGCAAATCATATATGCTAATTACAGGAAGCGTTGCATCAGTAACGGCTGCAATTGAGAAAACAAAGAAGCAGATTGAAGATAACGGCTTCTTCTTAGATAGCTCAGTTATCGCAAGACCTGATGAAAAGCTTTGGCAGACGCTTTTATAAAATTCGCAGAAAATTTTTGATATATATTTGAGTGGAGGACAAAAAAATGGCATTAAACGAAAGCTACATTAACCAAATTGTTCAAAATGTTATAAAAAACCTTGAGGGCTCAACACCTGCAGAGCAGAAAAATCTAAAGGGCGTTTTCGATTCAATGACAGACGCTTTAGCTGCAGTTGAAAAGGCTTACAAGTTTTATCGCAGCTACTCTGTTGCTCAGCGCGAAAAAATGATTCAGAACATCAGAAAGCTAACACTTGCTGAGGCTGAAGTTATGGCTAAAATGGGCGTTGACGAAACAGGCATGGGCAGAGTTGCCGACAAAATCATAAAGCACCAGTTAGTTGCAAACAAAACCCCTGGTACAGAGGATTTAAAGCCTACTGCAATCACAGGAGATGAAGGCTTAACACTTATTGAAATGGCGCCTTTCGGTGTTATCGGTAGTATTACACCTTCTACAAACCCATCAGAGACAGTTATTTGTAACTCAATCGGTATGATTGCTGCAGGAAACGGTGTTGTGTTCAACCCACATCCTAATGCTTGCAAAGTTGCAAACTATGCAGTTGATTTGGTAAACCGTGCTATTGTTGAAGCAGGTGGTCCTGAAAACTTAGTTGTTTCAGTTCGCAAGCCTACAATGGATTCATCAAAAGAAATGATGGCATCTCCTATCGTTAAGATGCTTGTTGCAACAGGAGGTCCCGGTGTTGTAAGAACACTTCTCTCCTCTGGTAAAAAAGCAATCGGTGCAGGTGCAGGTAACCCCCCTGTTATTGTTGACGATACAGCTGATATTGAAAAAGCAGGTAAGGATATCGTTGCAGGTGCAAGCTTTGACAACAATCTTCCATGTATTGCTGAAAAAGAATGTTTTGCTTTCTCATCAATTGCTGACCAGCTAATTGACTCAATGATTAAAAATGGCGCATATATGATTCAGGGCGACCAGGTTGAAAAGCTTAAAAATATTGCTTTAGTTGAGAAAAATGGAAAATATGACATAAATAAAAAATGGGTTGGAAAGGATGCTAGTCTTTTCTTAAAGGAATTAGGAATAGAATCTGACGCAAGACTTATAATTTGCGAAACAGACGAAATGCACCCATTTGTTCAGGTGGAAATGATGATGCCAATTCTTGCAATCGTTAGAGTAAATTCTATCGAAGAAGCAATTAAAATGGCAGTTAACGCTGAACACGGCAACCGCCACTCAGCTCATATTCACTCTAAGAATATTGACAATTTAACAGCTTTTGCAAAGGCTGTTGAAACAACAATTTTTGTTAAAAACGCTCCTTCCTATGCAGGTATTGGTGCAGGCGGCGAGGGTTACACAACCTTTACCATTGCAGGACCTACAGGAGAAGGCTTAACCGCTGCTCACTCATTCACAAGAGCAAGAAGATGTGTTATGGTTGACGGTCTTCATATTATCTAATTTAAACAAAATCTAAAAAAGGATGTTAATTATGAACGCATTGGGATTAGTTGAAGTATATAGCTTTACAACTGCAGTTTGTGTTGCAGATATTGCCGCAAAAACCGCAGATGTTAAAATTATTGCATTTGACAGGAACAGACCGATAGACCCAAATGCTCCTGCTCCGCTTATTATGGTGGTTAAAATGGAGGGTTCTGTTTCTGCAGTTCGTGCTGCCGTTGATGCAAGTGTTGAATATGCAAAAGCTGAAGGTAAATATGTTGTTTCCCATGTTATTCCAAATCCGGGAACAGATGTTGAAAAAATGGCTTATCTTTTGGATGTTAACAGAGATAAGTTTAATAAAAAGCTACCTAAGAGCTTCTTAGGATTAGAACCTGAAATAGGCAATGCTTCAGATATTGGTCTTTTAGAGGTTCAGGGGCTTGTTGCCTCAATCGAGGGCCTGGATGCTATGCTCAAAGCTGCCGATGTTAAGCTTATTCATTCCGAAAAGCGTCTTGGCGGAAGACTTTGTACCTTTATTATTACAGGTACTGTTTCTGCTGTTAAGGCTGCAATTGAGGCAGGAGAGGTTCACGCATCAACTCTGGGCAAGGTTTATGGCAAAGCCATTATCCCACGCCCACACGATGAGGTTATTAAGTTTTTTGATACAGAGTGCTAAAAAATCTTACCTAAAAGCGAGTGTATTACTATGTATGATTTAAAAACAATTGAAGAGGCTGTTAAAGCCGCAGTTATAGAATTTGAAAATAATAGGGACTGTGTTACAATCGGTGTATCTCAGCGCCATGTTCACTTGTCGAGAAAGGATTTAGACACCTTATTTGGCGAAGGCTTTGAGCTTACTAAAAAGAAAACCTTAATGGGCCGTGAATTTGCGTCCGACCAGTTTGTTACTCTGGTTGGTCCTTCACTTAAATCCATTGAAAAGGTAAGGGTGTTAGGTCCTGTAAGAAAGGATACACAGGTTGAAATTTCTAAAACTGATACCTTTGTTTTGAAGGTTAGTCCCCCTGTTCGCCCATCTGGAAACATAAAGGATTCTGAGCGTTTGGTTTTAGTTGGTCCTAAGGGTACTGTATACTTAAAAGAGGGCGTAATTATAGCTAACCGCCACATTCATTTAGACCCCGATTATGCTGCAGCAAATGACATTTCCGATAACGAATATGTTGATGTTTTAGTTGAGGGCATTAAGCCTACAACCTTCTATGATGTTCAGGTTCGTGTTCGCGATGATTTCAGATGCGAAATGCATATAGATACAGACGATGCTAACTCTACTCTACTCAAAAACGGCGACAGAGTTAAGATCATAAAAAAGCAGTAATGCTGAGGTGAACAAATGTTTGCATTAGAACGCCAAAAGAAAATTTTAGAGATGCTGAGTGAAAACGGTGCTGTATGGGTAAGTAAATTAAGTGCTGAACTTGGTGTAACTGAAGAAACAGTAAGGCGCGACTTAGAAAAGCTTGAAAAACAAGAGGTTTTGCTTCGTACCCATGGCGGTGCTATTCCTATTTCTGATAGCTCATATGAGCTTTCCTTAGAAAAAAGAAAGCAGACCAACTCAGTTGCGAAAGAAAAGCTTGCCCAAGAGGCCGCAAAACACATTCTGCCGGGCGATACAGTTTTTCTTGACTCTTCCACTACCACATTCTATATCGCCAAGGAAATCAAAAAAATCGGCAATATAACGGTAATTACAAATTCACTTAGAATCATCAATGAACTTTCGGGTGTTGAATCTATAAAGCTTTTAACAGTTGGTGGTCTTGTAAGCAACAACCAGTCGTTTGTTGGCTCACTTGCTGAAAGCACAATCAGAGATTCATTTTTTGCAGGGAAATTCTTCTTTTCAAGCAAAGGAGTTTCTTTAGATGCCGGTATATTGGAGAGCAATGAACAGGAAAGCTACATAAAACAACAAATGCTTTTAAACTCTAATGAGAAATATTATCTGTGCGATGCATCAAAGATTGACAGAGTCGGTTTTTATAAACTTTCTCCTTTAGAGGATGTTGATTTTATTATTACAGACGCTTCATTAAGTGAAGAATATTTAGAGTTTTTCAAACAAAATAGCATAAATTATATAACGGTATAAATTAAAAACCACGCCAAATCAGCGTGGTTTTTAATTTATACAAAAATATGGGCTGTAGCTTACGCTACAGCCCATTTAAGTTTAAATTATCCTTCGTAAACTAAGTTCTTTGCAATCATATCATCAACATTTGCTGCATCCCACCATGCACCTGAAATGTCAACCTTCTTTGTAACTTCTTTGCCTTCTAAAGCAAATACAGCCTGTTCAACTGCCTGATAACCAATCTGGAATGAATCCTGTGAAACAGCACCTACAAGTTTAGGACCTGTTGTTGCTTTCATCCATTCAATCTGTTTTGAGCCTGCATCATAACCTGCAAACTTAATAGCGTCATACTTTGTTCCTGCTGCTGCAATTGCATCGTAAACCTGTTTTACAACGCCTTCGTTTGTCATAAAGATAGCACTTGCACCTTTTTCTGATAATGCTTCTAATGCTGCTTTGTAAGCGTTGTCTGCATCACCTGGTTTAACTTCTTTTTCGATAACATATTTACCTTTTGTTGTAGCATCAGCGTCTGCTAAAGCTTTGAACTTGTCAATAAAGCCCTGAGCTCTGTCAATACCTGTCTGTGTTTCGTCATGCTGAATAACACCCACAACATATTTGTCAGCACTTGCAATGTCAGCCTTTAATGCTTCATAGAATTTTTCAGCGTCAATCTGAGCTGCTAAATAGTTGCTTGTTGCAACTGAAGATACGATTGGGTTTTTACCAGCAGCATCTAGCGCCTCAATATCCTTTGCCCAGATACCGCTATCGAACTGAACAACTGGAATTTTTGCATCATAAGCCTGTGATAACATATCAACAAAGCCTTCGCCGATTGTACCTAAAACGATAGCTGATGCACCGTTAGATAAAGCTGTCTGAACCATTTCCATCTGTGATGGAAGGTCTTTTGCTGATTCTGATGCAGGACCACGGAATGTAATGTTGTAACCGTATTTTTCACCTGCTGCCTCTGCACCGGCTTTAACTGACTGCCAGAACGCGTGAGATTCACCTTTTGCTACAACTGCAATTGTCTTTTTGTCTGTGTTTGCTCCGCAGCCTACTAATAATGAAGCTGCCATAACCACCAAGGTTAATAATGATACTAATTTTTTCATGATTTTTCATCTCCTTTTTATTTTAAGGCATTTAGCCATTTATGACTTTTTAATTTGATTTATTTGTTTTTTTGTTCTTTAAAACATCCATTAAAACTGCAACTACTACGATAATACCTGTTAAAACATAAGTTACATAGGTTGAGTTGAGGTTTAAATTAAACCTTGCTAAAACAAAGTTTAGACCGCTTCTTATAACTACGAGCATAATAGAACCTATTACTGAGCCTGCAATTGAAGCAACACCACCTGCTGCTGATGTTCCGCCGATATATACGCCTGCTATCGCGTCAAGCTCCATACCGTTACCTGTAGCTGATGCAACTGTTGCAAAGGATGCTGCCCAGAAGATTGCTGCGATACCCGCTGCAGCACCGCTGAATATATAAGCGATGATTTTATACTTGTCTGTGTTGATACCAGAAAGTCTTGTAGCCTCTTCATTACTACCTATTGAAAGAATGTATCTTCCTATTTTGCATTTATACATTAAGTACATACAAACAATTGCGAAGAAAATTACCCAGATTAAGCCTGTTGGAATACCATTTGCGTTTGAAAAAACCTTGTTAAACCATGTTCCGTTAGGGTAAAAAATATTTGGAATTGATACGATAATCGCACTTAATCCTCTTGAGAACATCATAGTTCCTAAAGTTGCAATAAACGCAGGAATTTTTAGTTTTGCCACTAAAAGTCCGTTTATTAAACCAAATAATGTGCCTATAGCAATCATAACAGGAATTGTTGCCCATAGAGGCATACCGCCCATAAAGAGCTTTCCTGCTACAACCGCAGAAGCTATACATACTGTACCTATTGAAAGGTCAATGCCGCCTGTTGCGATAACAAATGTTACACCAAGTGCCATAATAGCATAAGGTGCTAAAGACTGTGCCATACTTACTATGTTAAATCTACTTAAGAAATTCGGGTTTAAAACTGCAAAAATTATTACTAATACCGCAAGTGCTACAACTGTAATAATATTTTGTCCCAAGCCACCCTTTAAACCTTTTTTTAATTTCATTTTCTTATTCTCCTCTCATTGTGGCAAGTGCCATTATCTTTTCCTGAGTTGCATCAGCGATATCAAGCTCGCCTGTGATTTTTCCTTCGCACATTACCACAACTCTATCACTTAACCTTTGAATTTCTGAAAGCTCAGAAGAAATCATTATAATTGATTTACCCTTAGCTGCAAGCTCTTCCATAAGTGTGTACATTTCACTTTTTGCACCTATATCTATACCGCGTGTAGGCTCATCAAAAATAAATATGTCAGAATCCTTAAGGAGCCATCTTGCAATAATAACCTTCTGCTGATTTCCGCCCGATAGGTTTCTTAATTTCTGTTTCATTGACGGGGTCTTCGTTTTAAGCTTTTCATTTGCCTGTTTTGACGCCTCATCAATTTTCGCGTCATTTATAAAGCCATAGCTTATATAATCGTCTAACGAGCTTAAAACTGAATTTTCAGAAACAGATTTGTCAAGGAGCAGACCATATCTCTTTCTGTCCTCAGATAAGTAGCAAATACCATGCTCAACTGCCTCATGCGGAGAATTAAAGCTAACCTTTTCGCCGTTTATGAAAACTTCTCCACTTTCCACAGGGTCAGCACCATAAATTGCTCTTGCAACCTCTGTTCTTCCTGCACCCATAAGCCCTGAAAAGCCTAGAATTTCGCCTTTGTGAAGCTTAAAGCTTACATTTTTTATTTCTTTTCCGCGGTTTAAGTTCTTAACCTCTAAAACAACCGGAGCATCAGGCGAAACTGTGCTTTTTTCCTTTTTGTCGCCATAAATTACTCGTCCAACCATCATTTTTACAATTTCATCTTTAGTTGTTTCACTCGTAATCAATGTGCCAACATATTCGCCATCACGCATTACTGTGATTCGGTCTGAAATACGATTTATTTCGTCCATTCTGTGCGAAATATAAATCATACCTATGCCCTTAGCCTTAAGGTCATTCATAATAGCAAACAGCTCTTCAACCTCTGTCTGCGTTAATGCAGCAGTAGGCTCATCCAGAACCAATATTTTAGAATCGTGTGAAACCGCCTTTGCAATTTCGACCATCTGCTGTTTACCTACTGTTAGTGAGCCGACCTTAGCTGATGGGTCAATGTCAACTCCTATTCTTTCGAAGAGCTTTTTGGCATCCTCTTCCATCTTTTTATCATCAATGTAAACACCGTTTATCATTGGCTCTCTGCCTATGTAGATGTTCTGAGCAACAGTTAAATGATTCATCATATTAAGCTCCTGATGAATAATGCTTATGCCCGCATCCTGAGAGTCTTTAATGTTTGAAAAATCTACTTCCTTGCCAAACAACTTAACTACGCCATCGTCTCGCTTGTAAATTCCGCACAAGACCTTCATAAGTGTGGATTTACCCGCTCCGTTTTCGCCCATAAGCGCATGAACTTCGCCCTCACACAGCTCTAAATTCACAGACTTTAAAGCATGAACGCCGGAAAATCGCTTGTCAATTCCTTTCATTTCTAGAATAACTTTTTTCATTTCTACCACCTATTTTTTAGTTTTATGACATACCCTTCTTCATTTTCTTACAATTAAATAATACATCATACAGACCATTACTGTCAATATAAAAGTAATTTTTAATTGCATAAAAATTTTGTTAAATTTTTGTGGAAATCGACGATTTTTGCATAGGTTTTTGTTAATATTTACTAAACGAATTGCCGGAAAACCGCTTGTATACTAGGTCTTGTTAAAATTTTAACAATTTAATCTAGGCTCTCTTTTAAAATCTTACACTTGACATTATTTATAATTTCTGTTATAATTTTATGATACATTATATTTTTAATATGACTTTTTGTTTTTTTCACTTAAAATATAAAAGACTGTAGCAAAATTGCTACAGTCTTTTGATTTTCTAATATTTAAATATTTTCACAGCTAACCTTAAATTCTTCTCCCTCGCTATCCACCAAAATTTTGCAGTGTTTTTTGGTTTCTCCTCTTATAACCAAGGATGCAATCGGGTTCTGTATATACTTTTCAATTGTTCTGCGAAGCGGTCTTGCACCAAAGCGTGGCTCATATCCTTTCTTTAATATAAGCTCCTTTGCAGACTGTGTAACATTTAATATCATTTCCTTTTTGAAAAGCTCAGAGGATAACTCTAAAATCATAAGCTCAACAATTCTTTGAAGCATATCCTTATCTAACGCCTTAAAGGTTATTATATCGTCAATTCTGTTTAGAAATTCCGGACGGAATAATTCTTTTAAGGCAGTTTTTGTACGGATATCTCCACGCTCGTCATCAGTTTTGTTAAATCCGTAGCTTGAGCTTTTGATTTCTGAGCCTGCATTTGATGTCATAATAATAACTGTGTTTTCAAAATTTACAATTCTTCCGTGGCTGTCCGCAACTCTGCCGTCATCTAAAATCTGAAGCAGGATGTTAAACACATCTGTGTGGGCCTTTTCAATTTCATCTAAAAGAATAATTGAATATGGCTTTCTTCTTACCTTTTCCGTAAGCTGACCTGCATCGTCATAGCCGACATATCCTGGTGGTGCACCGATTAGTTTTGAAACAGTGTGCTTTTCCATATACTCGGACATATCAATTCTGATCATAGCATCTTCACTGTCAAACATAACCTTAGCCAGAGTTTTTGCAAGTTCAGTTTTGCCGACACCCGTAGGCCCTGCAAAAATAAAGCTTGATGGTCTTCTTGCCTTAGTTAAGTGTGCGCGATTTCTTCTTATAGCCTCACAAACGGCTTCAACTGCGTGGTCCTGACCTATAACATACTTCTTTATTCTGTTTTCTAAATCCAAAAGCTTTTCGCTTTCTGTTTCAGTTAAGCTCTTAACAGGAATTTTTGTCCAGTCCTCTATAACCTCGGCAACATTTTCAACCGTTAAGACAGTATCTAGTCCCGACTCGTTGAGTTTATTGATTTTTTCAACTAATGCACATTCCTTCGCCTTTAGTTCTGCCGCCTTTTGATAATCCTCGGTTGAGTCGCTTGAAATTGCTTCATCCTTTTCGGTTTGAATTCTCTTAAGCTCATCAGTTAATTTTTTAAGCTCGATGAGCTTCACATTTTTAAGGTTAGCTTTAGAACCTGCTTCGTCAATTACATCAATCGCCTTGTCAGGCAAGAATCTGTCTGTTATATACCTTTCAGAAAGATATGTTGCCTGCTCTATTACCTCATCTGAAATTATAACTCTGTGGTAGCTTTCAAAATAGTCCTTAATACCCTTTAAAATTTCAATTGTATCGGCAATATTCGGCTCATCAACAATAACCGGCTGAAATCTTCTTTCCAGCGCCGAGTCCTTTTCTATATGCTTTCTGTACTCATCTAGGGTTGTCGCACCTAAAATCTGGATATCGCCGCGGGCAAGCGACGGCTTTAAGATGTTTGCGGCACTCATAGCGCCCTCAGCGTCTCCTGCACCTACTATATTATGAATTTCATCAATTACTAAAATAATGTTGCCAAGCGTTTTAGCCTCTTCTAAAATCTTTTTAAGGCGCGCTTCAAACTGACCGCGGAACTGAGTTCCTGCAACGATTGCGGTAAAGTCTAACAGGTAAACCTCTTTATCAAAAAGCTTTGCAGGCACACGGCGTTCTGCAATGCGAACCGCCAATCCTTCCGCTATTGCAGTTTTACCAACACCCGGCTCACCTAATAAAATCGGATTGTTTTTAGAGCGTCTGTTTAAAATCTGGATAACTCTGTCGATTTCTTTATTTCTGCCGATAATTCTGTCAATCAGCTTGTCTTTTGCCTTAGCTGTAAGATTTGTTCCAAAGCTGTCTAGTATTCTTTTTTCCTTTTTCTCCTGGCGTTTTGCAGTTTTTACAGTTTTTCCGCCTTCTGCATCATTTCCCATACCGCCAAATATATTGCCTAAGCCATTCATCATTGCAAGAGGCATATCATTAGCATCAAATTCACTATTTTCCGCGTCAAACTCGCCCATCGAACTTATAAGCTCGTTCATGCCGTTGTTGATTTCATCAAACTGTTCAGGAGTAATCCCCATATTCTTTAAAATTTCATCAACCGGACCAATGTTTAACTCTCTTGCGCACTTTAAGCAGTACCCCTCGTTAGTCTGCTTGTTTGTGGCAGGGTCTAACTTGTTTACAAAAAGTGTCGCAGGGTTTTTCTTACATCTTACACATAACATATCTATCATCTCACTTTAATTGCTTTTAATGTAAGTTATTATAGCACATTTTTTTTGATTTAAAAAGGGATAAATTAAAAAGTTAACATCTTAGAAATAATTATCATAAACCTTGATGTATAAAAATTATAACACGCAAAGACATTCCTAATTTGGTATGTCTTTTATTTTATATTTAAAGTATTTTTAAGCTGCGACATTTTAGATGGTCCTATAATCGGGAAAACATCAAAATCGCTCTGTTCACGCAGCATTTTTAAAGCTGTATATGAAATTGTCCAATTTTCTTTTTGGGCTCTTTCTTTGATTTTTTCATATGTGTTTATGGATTTTTCGTTTAAATATCTGTCCTTAGCCTTTTGAGAAAGCTCACCCATCGCATATTTTTCAAAAAAACCTTTAGCCTGTGATGAAAAAGCAAACACAGGAATATTTCCGCTATCGTATTTTTCTTTTTCCTCATCAATGTATGCAAGCTTCATATCCCATTTTTTTGAACGGGTTGCCAAATTATACAGTGCCTGACTTGCTATAAAACCTTTTTGTCCTGTTTTTTCGGCATACTCATTTGCTTCAACAATTCTGTCATATGACCAATTCGATGCACCAAAATGCTTTATCTTTTTCCTCTGAACCAACGAATTTAATGTGTCAATTATGGGTCCAACCGGTTTTTCTTCATCATCACGATGCAGCCACAAAATATCTATGTAGTCAACGCGAAGTGCATTAAGACTTTTTTCTACATCATCTTCAATTTCTTCCTTGCTTAATCTTATGTGAGATAAATCTTCTAATGTGATTGGATGGGCACATTTAGTTGAAATATATACTTTATCTCTGATGTCTTTGATAAATTCTCCAACTACGACTTCACTTCTGCCCTCACAATAAAGTCTTGCTGTGTCAATGACATTTCCTCCATTTTCAATGTAAAACTCCATAAGCTCAAAAGCCGTTTTTGTATCTATTCTTTCGCCGTATCCCTCAGTACCTAATACAAATTCAGATAAATTCATATCCTTTAATTTTTTGTATTCCATAAATAAACCTCCATACTTTCACTTACATTTTACCAATTACTTTAATTGTTACTAAACTATATTATATCATTTAATTTATTTATTTGCAATTAAATATAATCCTTATATTATACGAGCCTGAATCTGTGTTTGGATAAAATTTATAAATATGAGAATACGCGCCTTAATTTAAGGCAATAATTATTTTAGACAAAACCAAAAAAAAGCGAGGGTAACAAATGATAAACAAAGTTGAAATATGCGGTGTTAATACGGCAGAATTGCCGCTTTTAAGTAATAAAGAAAAAATGGAGCTTTTTGAGAAAATAAAGCAGGGCGATTTAAATGCACGCGAAAAATTCATCGGTGGGAATTTAAGACTGGTATTAAGCGTTATTCAGAAGTTTAACAACAGAGGCGAAAATATTGATGACTTGTTCCAGATTGGCTGCATAGGCTTAATTAAGGCGGTTGATAATTTCGACACCTCCCATGGCGTAAAATTTTCAACTTATGCCGTGCCCATGATAATAGGAGAACTCAGAAGATATCTTCGTGATAATACGCCAATCCGTGTCAGCCGTTCTCTTCGTGATATTGCTTACAAAACCTTAAAAGCAAAAGAGGAATATATAAATATTCACTCAAAGGAGCCTACAATTGATGAGCTTTCTAAAATTATTGATATACCTAAAGAGGACATAGTTTTTTCACTCGAGGCAATACAGGACCCAGTATCACTTTTTGAGCCTGCATACAACGATGGCACAGACACTCTTTTCGTTATGGACCAGGTGAAAGACGAAAAAAATTCAGACGAATCATGGCTTCAGGAAATTGCCTTAAAGGAAGCTATGACGCATCTGACCGACAGAGAAAAGCATATTGTAAATTTAAGGTTCTTCCTGGGCAGAACACAAATGGAGGTTGCTGAAGAAATCAGCATATCTCAGGCACAGGTGTCCCGTCTTGAAAAAGGAGCCCTTCAAAAAATGAAAAAATACATTTAGATGTTTGCGGCAAAATTGTTTGCTCGCTTTAAAAGTGTTGCCGCAGAAATGGGTGAAATGTAAACTCGGCTTTTGTGATGATACTCTGTTAAAATATAGGATTTCGGCAAGTCATCAGAAACATTTATAACAAAGCCCTCTTCTTCGGCAACATGCAAAAATTCTCTCGTTATTTTTGATATGCTCGTATTTTCCAAATCGAAAATTGCAATTACATCTTTCATGGAAACTACTGTATCGCCGCCTAAATGAAGA
>JAZSJX010000039.1:0-5789 GCA_045534535.1 Congzhengia sp. | reverse complement strand
AAATGAAAAATGTTAACTCGTTTAGCGCAGCATACCGTGCTATGCAGTATGAAGAAAAGCGTCAGGCTAAAGTTTTGGACGAGGGTGGTACAGTTGACCAGGAAACAAGGCGTTGGGATGTTGTTCATGGCGTAAGTACTGTTATGCGTTCTAAGGAAGACGGACAGGATTACCGTTATTTCCCCGAGCCTGACTTGGTTCCTATCGTTGTATCTGACGAGTGGATTGAAGAGATCATAAAAACAATTCCTGAGCTTCCTGAACAAAGAAAAGCTCGCTATATTAAAGAGTATGCTCTTCCTGAATACGATGCATTTATTATTACATCATCAAAAACATTAGCTGACTATTTTGACGCTTGTGTAAAAGCAGGTGCAACACCTAAAATTGCATCTAACTGGCTCATGGGAGATATTTCTAAGGTATTAAATGAGAAAGAATTAGAACCGGCTGACATTCCGTTCACGGCTGACCAGTTAGCTAAAATGATTTCTTTGATTGAGAAAGGCACAATTAGTACAAGTGCAGCTAAAAAGGTACTTTCTGCTATGTTTGAAAGTCCTGACGACCCTGAAAAACTAGTTGAAAAATTAGGTTTGGTTCAGGTTTCAGACGAAGGTGCAATTAAGGATATGATAAATGAGGTTTTAGCAAATAATCCTCAATCTGTTGCTGACTTTAAAGCTGGTAAAGACAAGGCAATGGGCTTCTTGGTTGGTCAGACGATGAAATTATCAAAAGGTAAAGCTAACCCACAGATTATAAATAAGCTACTAAAAGAAGCATTAGAAAACGCATAAATAATCTATTTTTCCGTTTTTGGAATTAACTTTCCAAAAACGGAAAAATTTTAAAGAGGACAAAATGAACGCAGAAAAACTTTACGAAAGTATTTATAAATATTACGGCGATACTACCCCACTCACAGTAGATTGTGGCAAGCTTTGTGATAAAGCGTGCTGCAAAAGTGATGACGAGGATACGGGAATGTATCTTTTTCCGGGAGAAAAATCTCTCTTTTTAAACAACCCCGATTTTAAAGTTATAAAATCTGATTTTCAATATGGGAACACTTTTGCCGATATTGTAATTTGCAAGGGCAAATGCGACAGGTGTACAAGACCACTATCCTGCAGAATTTTTCCTCTTGTTCCATACTTTAAAAAAGGCTCAGAACTTAAAATAATTGAAGACCCAAGGGCATATTCCGTTTGCCCTATAGCAAATAAAGACGCTCTTGCCTTTTATGACGAAAAATTCATACATAAAACAGAGAGTGTTTTTAAACTACTTATAAAATTTTCCAAAGTTCGTTCATTTTTAGAGGGGCTTTCAGACATTTTAGATGACTATCTTATTTTTGGCAAGAGGTGAAAGTGATGACAAACGAAACAATAGCTGCAATTTCAACTCCATACGGCACAGGCGGAATTTCTGTTATAAGAATCAGCGGCCCTGATTCAATTTCAGCGTGCGATAAAATCTTTTGCGCCAAAAATAAGAAAAAATTAAATGAGGCTAAAACACACACGATTCATTACGGCTTTATCAAGGATAATGAAAAAGTTATTGATGAGGTTTTAGTATCCGTTATGCGTGCACCAAACACATTTACAAGAGAGGATACTGTTGAAATCAACTGCCACGGCGGTTTAATAGTTACCGAAAAGGTGTTAGAATTGGTTGTGAAAAATGGTGTTTCCCTCGCCTCCCCCGGCGAATTTACGAAGCGTGCATTCTTAAACGGCAGACTCGACTTATCGCAAGCAGAAGCCGTAATTGACATTATTAACTCACCATCTGAAATAGCATTGTCTTCTGCTGCAAATCAGTTGGGTGGAGCTTTGTCTGTTGAGATAAACGAGCTTCGCGATACAGTTTTAGAGGTTTTAGCAAAAATGAACGCAAACCTTGATTATCCTGAAGAGGATTTAGAAGAATACAGCTCAGACGACTTACTTTTCGACTTAAAATCAGTTAAAGAAAGGCTTGACGCACTTTTTGAAACTGCATCCCGAGGAAGACTTATCCGCGATGGTATAAATACTGTTATTTGCGGAAAACCAAATGTCGGAAAATCGTCTGTTTTAAACCTTTTAGCAAGAGATTCCCGTGCTATAGTTACCGAAATTGCAGGTACTACACGAGATGTTATAGAAGAACGGGTAACGCTTGGTGATGTTGTTTTAAATGTTTTTGATACAGCAGGAATAAGGGAAACCAGCGACAAAATCGAAAGCTTGGGTATTGACAAATCAAAAGAGTATATCGAAAAGGCAGAGCTTATATTATTTGTTTTAGATTCTTCTAAAGAAAAAACACAAGAAGATATTGAAATTTATAATTCTGTTAAAAATAAAAATTTTATTATTTTGCTTAACAAAACAGATTTAGAAACTAAGATTGATATGTCGTCTTTCGACGGAAAAATCGTTAGACTTTCCACAAAAACAGGTGAGGGACTCTCCAATCTATCATCTGTGATTGAAGACAAATTCAGACTTGGTGATATTAAAAATTCTGACTCTGCTCTAATTACAAACCGTAGGCACAAGGAAGCTATAGCTTGCGCAATTGAGTCAGTAAGCCGTGCAATTTTGGCACTTTCTTCCGATACGCCTTATGATTTAGTGTCAATTGATGTAATGGATACTGCATCACACTTAGGCGAAATTACAGGAAAAACAGTATCAGAAGAAATAGTGGACAAAATATTTGCCCGCTTTTGTCTTGGAAAATAGTATATTATTTTATATATAAAAATAGATTAGTTAATGAAAATTTGAACAACCCTTTAAGGAAAGGATGAAATCTATTGAAGGAAATAAAAAAACAGTCTTTTATGGAAGGTGCGGCAGTTTTAGTTATTGCACATCTAGTTGTTAAAATTATAGGTGCCTGCTTTAAAATTCCGCTTGCAAATATACTCGAAGAAACAGGTATGGCTTTCTTTACCCGTGCCTATAACCTATACGCTGCAATGTTTGTTATGGCAACGGCAGGTCTTCCTGTTGCTGTTTCTAAAATGGTTTCAGAAAGCTTAGCTAAGAAAAACTATGGCGAGTCTAAAAAAATTCTTCGTGCCGCAGTTATCTTGCTTTCTGCAATAGGTGTTATCGGCTCATCTGTGCTATTTTTTGGTGCCCGTGCCTTTGCTGAGGGGGCTTTTAACTCTCCAGGGTCGTTTTTAAGCATTGTTGCAATATCTCCTGCCCTTTTATTTATCTCAATTCTTTCAGCATTCAGGGGATATTTTCAGGGTCATTCAAATATGGTTCCAACTGCTTATTCTGAGGTTTTAGAATCAGTTGTAAAATTAGTTGCAGGCTTGGGGTTTGCATACTTTTTAATGAAGATATCAGTTGAAATGGCATCAGCAGGTGCAGTTTTCGGTGTAACGCTCGGGGCTTTTTTAGCACTGCTTCTTTTAATATATTTCTTTTATAGAAATAAGAAAAATACGCCTTCTCATGATACTTTATCATCTCGTTCAACAAGCAAAATTTTAGTTACACTTCTATCAATTGCAATTCCTATTACAATAGGTGCTGCTGTAATGTCGCTTACAAATGTTATTGACACATTTATGATAGGAAACAGACTTCAGTCAATAAATGTTACCCCTGAAATTTTTAACACCTTAACCGAGTTTTTTGGCGTTAAGGCAAGCGATGCGCAAATTGGCTCTGCTATTTCGTCTGATGCCGCAGATGTTTTGTACGGCTCATATTCAGGCTACGCTATGTCGTTATTTAATCTGCCGCCGTCAATTGTTACATCTATTTCAATGAGCATTGTACCCGCAATATCTGCGGCACTTGCCATTAAAAACACTATGCAGGCAAAGATTTTAACAGAATCATCAATAAGAATCACAACCATATTCTCGTTGCCCTGTGCAATCGGAATGAGTGTTTTGTCGTCCCCTATTTTAATTGCTCTTTATAATAATACAAGAGCACAATATACACTCTCAATTCTTTCGCTTGCAATTGTGTTTGTGTGTGTTGTATCTGTTTCTACTGCAATTCTTCAGGCTTCAGGTCATGTGTACATTCCTGTAAGAAATATGATAATTGGCGGTGTTTTCAAAGCAGTATCCAACTATGTTTTAATAGGTATTCCGGAGCTTAACATAGGCGGTGCACCAATTAGTACATTTTTCTGTTATCTTTTAATTGCTGTACTAAATCTTATATCCGTAAGAAAAATTATAAAAGCTGACTTTAACTTTAAAGGGTTTATATTGAAGCCTTTGGTATCAACCTTAATAATGGGAATTTTAGTATACCTTTTCTATAATATTTTTGCATTTATGCTTGGTTGCCCAACCATCTCTTTAGGCGTGGATTTCCTAAAACAAGTTGCACCTGTAACACCTGTATTAGCATCTGTAAGATTTAAAACAATTATAGCGTTGGGGCTTTCAATTTTAATCGGCGTTATTGCCTATGTTATCGCAATTTGCATCTTTAAGGTTCTAAAAAAGGAAGATGTGGAAATGTTACCAAAGGGTAAAAAAATTGCAACTTTTATGGAAAAACACGGGATATTATAACAAATCTCACATTTTCCAGAAAAAAACAGTTGAAAAAGAGGAAAAAACAATGGAATTTAGCAAAAAAGACTATACTTTCAGTGATTTAATTGATATAATGAAAGTGTTGCGTGGGGAAAATGGATGTCCATGGGACAAGGCTCAGAGCCACCAATCAATTAAGTATGCTCTATTAGAAGAAGCATGCGAAGCGATGGAAGCTTTAGATAAAAAATCCTATGATGATTTTGCAGATGAGCTTGGCGATGTTTTATTGCAGGTAGTTTTCCATTCCCAAATAGCTGACGAGGCAGGAAATTTTAAAATTGACGATGTTTTAAATCACATCTGCACAAAACTTGTTTCCCGCCACACTCATATTTTTGGAAACGACACATCTTCATCTTCAGATGATGCGTTAGATATCTGGGAAAAGAATAAAACAAAAGAAAAAGGGCTTGAAACGACCGCATCTTTAATGAAGGATGTTTGTTCATACCTTCCCTCACTAGTCCGTGCACAAAAGGTGCAAAAAAAAGCGTCTTCTGTCGGTTTTGACTGGGAAGACGGAAAAGATGCTCTATTTAAACTAAAAGAAGAAACTATCGAGCTTTTTGAGGCTATAGAAAGCGGCGAGCAAAACAATATTGAAGAGGAGCTTGGCGATTTACTTTTCTCCTGTGTTAATGTAAGCAGATTCTATAATGTAAATTCAGAAGAAGCTTTAAAAAAAGCAACTGATAAGTTTATAGAAAGATTCAGCAAGGTTGAAAACGAAGCTACCCTTTCAGGAAAAGATTTAAAAGATATGACACTTTCAGAAATGGACGAAATCTGGGACAGGATAAAATACAAAGACTAAATTGTTTACAAATAGCCTTTGGCTATTTAAATATTATTATAAAACAAGGGAGGAAAAAATAATGAATAAGACAGAATTAGTTTCAGCTTTAGCTGAAAAAGCAGGCGTTTCTAAGAAGGACGCTGAAAAGGTACTTGCATCTTTTATCGATGTTGTAGGTAGCACACTTAAGAAGGGCGACAAAATCCAGTTAGTAGGTTTCGGTACATTCGAAACAAGAAAAAGAGCTGCTAGAGAAGGTAAAAACCCTCAGACAGGCGCTAAAATCAAAATTGCAGCTGCTACAGTTCCAGCATTTAAAGCTGGTAAAGCTTTAAAAGACAAGGTTGCTAAATAATTTATTACTTAATAAAAAAGCTTAACAAAAAAAATGATATGCACCCCAAAAGT
>JAZSJX010000095.1:0-6724 GCA_045534535.1 Congzhengia sp. | reverse complement strand
TTAATCCATATCTTATTTTGTTAATAAGAATCCTCTCATTCGCGCGATTCTTTATGCCAGATAAAAAGTTTTTTAATTTTTCAGAAAAATTCTTGTTCATTTTTCGTTCCTCATCAATTCTTTTTTATTGTTATATAATATATAGCTTAATGCCTTTTGTGTAAAAAAACCAAAAATAGTTGCAACAATCAAAAGTCTATATTCCGACCTTGTAGCATTGCAGCTGGACTGGCATAGTTTAAAACCTTAGCATCTTTACTTTGCGTCATCGATTTTCACCTATTTTGCTAAATATTAAACTTAAATAACCACAATGAACCGACTTTGTCAAACAATCTTGTAATCTCTTGCAAAAACCCAAAGCGTATTATTTACAGAATTTTCCTTATCACCTAACTTGTAAATACTAAGGATTACAGTTTCTCCGTTAGACTTTTTATATGTAATTCTGGGGGTATTGCCTTCCAAAAGCTGTCTTTTCAGAGCATCATAATTCAAAAAGTTCATAGTTGCTCTGTGGAACTCAGGAGCAACAGCATCATCTATATACTTAGTAAAAAGCTTAGAAAAATGTTCTTCATTTTCATTATAACCAAGGTAGGCAGGCATTAAAATACTATGTGCCTTATCTGTATCCAGGTCTACGCGGTATATTCCATTATAACTTTCCTTCAGAACAGAAAACATCGCATCAATTTCGAGTATACCTGTCTTTGTATGAACATAACTGTTGTCGTTTATATGCGAGGTGTTTCTCGTTTCTTTTTCCTGATAATACTGAGCCTTTGCCTCATACATTCTGATTTCGGCCTCTCTTACCATTTCTTCACAGTTTTTATTCTGTTTTCTGTAAGAAAAACCGATTGCAACATTATAGTCCGTTGTTTTTAATTGCTCACCGAATGCTTCAATATGTTTTTTTACTTGCTCCTGGCTAATATTTTTTACAAAAACTAAAAATTCATCGCCGCCCATACGGTATATGTAATGACCGTAGAATGTCTCTTTCAATGTGTTCGCAATGTAGATGAGCATCTCATCACCTGCAGCATGTCCATACTTATTGTTCCGCAGATGAAGCTCGTTAACATCAATATAAACGCAGGAAAAATCTTCCGGTTTTTCTTCATCAAAAACAAGAATATCCCTTTTATATGCTACACGATTCATTGTCCCGGTAAGAGAATCTGTTGTTGCCGCAAGCTCTGTTTTGTTAAGATGATTTTTGTTGTATATGGCGATAGAGAAACAAACAACAACATCTTCAATAAGTTTTCTGATACCAGAGCTTTTCTTCGGGTTAATCGTACCTAAGATGCTGACATGGTTGTTCTTGTCCGCGATAATCGCAAAAGAAACATCCTTGATACCGTGATTTAATAAAAATTGATAAAATTCCGGATTGGTTTTTAAAAGGTGATTGTTGGGAACAATTTGCATAAATCCGGTAGTTGAACCATCTGTATGAATGTTTGCCGCATACCTGAAAAGCTCGCTGACAAAAAATTTCCTATCGTCGCCCATTAAGCATTTATCCTTAAGCGAAGGCTTTATGTAGCAATAATCCTCTCCGTCAGTATCTGCAAAGAAGCAGGAACGGGCGTTTGAAAATTCTTTTATTCTTTTTAAGGCGGTATTTATATTTTCATGCTGCCTGTTTATTTCCAGGAGAAGATGCCTGATAACAGAAGACTCTGAATTTAATTTTGCTCTGTCTTTTTCGTTCCTTAATATCAGTTCAAGGTAAATTGCTATAATTAAAATGATTACAGCAAAAATAGTAATTAAATTGCGGGATGTTTTATGAGTTTCTGCAAACACCTGAGTTTCATAACGGGCAAGTATAATACCCCAGTTAAAATCTTCAATGATAGAATAATGGATATAAAGATTCTCACCTGTGCGTATGGATTTGAACGACGAATAACCTTTATCAGTATTAGCTAGTTGTTCGTAAGAGTAACCATCATTATACTCCCTGTCTTTCAAGCTTGACAATTCAGTTGGCTTTTCGTTTATAGTATCTATAATAAATTTTCCTGTTTCCTTATCATAAACAAAAAGCTGAGCATCAAGCTCTTTTGCCATATTACTGTATTTCCTGTTGATAGTTTCAATCTTGATGATTCCATACATAATGCCGACGGTTTCTCCATTTACCCGAATCGGAACAGAGCTGCGGACTACCTGTTCATCAGGCATTGAATAGCTATAGGTTCTGCCGGTAATGTGTTCTCCCAGAAGGGCCTGCTCTTCAAATGAAATCTGACCGCTTAAATCATAGGTTCCGTCTTTCGAAATAAAGGTGCCGTCCGGGTTAAGTATACCAATTCTTGAAAACAAACCGATAGGCTTAAAGGAGTCAAACATACGCTCATAGCCTTTTCCGTCAGCATAGAGTTTTGACGCAAAGTTTGCCATAGTAATAAGATTTTCTCTGTCTGATTTTAATTGCAAAGTAAGATCGTCTTTATTCTGTTTCGTCTGAATATGAAGCATTTCATAAGCATCATCCTCAGCCTTAATAAAGAAAGATACAACCATCGCAAGAAAGACTGCACATATTAAAACTGCAGCGACAATTGTGTACAAAATATTATTTTGTCTTTGTTTTTTTCGTTCGTATGTTATTGCCATATCCATTACCTCTAATATATAACACTTTAAAATATATACGAATAGATTTAACACCATTAAATCTATTCTATCACAAATATTTCAATTTTTCAATATTATTTGCTGTTTTTCTATAAAACCCACAACCAATCCAGAAAAATCATTCACTTTTTCAGAATAAAACATTTTATTTTTCTGTTAGCGGTGTATTTTCAAAGTGTATAGAAAATATTGAACTATTCAAATAATTGTGATATAATAAAACAAGGTCATTTAAGAGGTGGATATTATGGATTTTTTAAAACTTGCATCTGACAGATATTCGGTAAGAAAATTTGAAAATAAACATTTAGAGCAAGAGGTTATTGACAAGATTTTAGCTTGCGGACATATTGCACCTACGGGATGCAATTATCAACCGCAGAGAATTTTAGTGCTTAATACTGACGAGTCAACAGAGAAATTAAAAAAGTGCACCAAATCTCATTTTAATGCCCCCTCGGCAATGCTCGTATGCTACAACAAGAACGAGTCATGGGTGAGAAAATATGACGGAGCATTATCTGCTCCAGTTGATGCGAGCATTGTTACCACGCATTTAATGCTTATGGCACACTCCCTTGGTGTTGGTTCCTGTTGGGTAATGCATTTTGACCCGTATGCTTTAAGAGAGGAATTTAACATTCCCGAAAATTATGAACCGCATGCTCTGCTCGTTATGGGTTATCCTCACCCTGACAGTAAGCCGATTGGTATGCACTCCACAACACGCCCGCTTGATGAGGTTGTATTCTACGATAAGTTCTAGTATTTTAATTTTGAAAAATATATATCACCCACCTAATAGTGAGCATAATTTTAACTGTATAAATATTTTCAAATAAATGAAGGTCTGCAGCAAAATTGCTGCAGACCCTTTGCTAAGCTTAATAATTTTCAGCGTGTACCTCAAAATAACTCTTTGGGTGGGCACAGGTCGGGCAGATTTCGGGCGCTTTTGTTCCAACTACTATATGACCGCAGTTTCTGCATTCCCATACACAAACTCCGCTCTTTTCAAACACTGCCTTTGTTTCAACATTTTTCAGAAGTGCTCTGTAGCGTTCCTCGTGCTGTTTTTCAATTGCAGCAACAAGTCTGAATTTGTGAGCCAAATCTGTAAAGCCCTCTTCTTCTGCAGTTTTTGCAAAGCCTTCGTACATATCTGTCCATTCATAGTTTTCGCCTTCAGCGGCATGAAGAAGATTTTCAGCAGTATCGCCGATACCTTCTAATTCCTTAAACCACATTTTTGCGTGTTCTTTTTCGTTATCGGCAGTTTTTAGAAAAAGTGCTGCAATCTGCTCAAAGCCTTCCTTTTTAGCCTTTGATGCAAAATATGTATACTTGTTTCTCGCCTGTGATTCGCCGGCAAAAGCCGCCTCTAAATTTTTTTCTGTTTTTGTTCCTGCGTACTTGCTCATTTTCATTCCTCCTAAAATATATAATTTAGTTTTTAAATATCAATTTTCTTTATTTTAACACATTTTTATTTATTTTTCAATATTTTCTTCAACTGCATATTAACAAAGTTTTTTTCTTGTTGACAGTTTATTACAAAAAATGTATAATAGAGTTGTCGAAAAATTTGATTTTAAAACGAAAGGAAAGTTAAAATGTTAAAAGAATTTAAAGAGTTTGCCTTTAAGGGAAATGTTATTGACATGGCTGTCGGCGTTATTATAGGTGGTGCTTTCGGAAAAATCGTGTCATCGCTCGTAAGTGATGTTATTACTCCGCTTTTAGGCTTGCTCACCTCGGGAATAGACATTAAAAACCTTATGTATGTGCTGTCTTATGCACCTGACGGTTCGGTTGCATCATCGATAAACTACGGTATGTTTATCCAGAACATAATTGATTTTCTAATCATTGCCTTTTCTATTTTTATGTTTGTAAAGCTTATAAATAGTACGAAAAAGAGATTTGAGAAGAAAGAAGAGGTTGTCGAGGCAGTAGAGGAGCCTAAGCCGACAACAGAGGATTTACTTGCTGAAATCCGCGATTTATTAAAGAATAAAGAGTAATGCTTGTTTAAAGGGTGTAGCCAGGTGCTGCACCCTTTATTTTTGTGTGTCTTTTCACTTGACATCGACATACCTTTAATATATAATGTATAAGGTTTTTGAATAATTTGATTATATATCTTAAAGGAAGCGAAAAAAATTATGAGTACACTACTATCTGTTTCTGTCGCACTTCTGGCAGGACTTCTTATGACAAGAGCATTTAAGCCTCTTAAGTTGCCGTCTGTTACGGCATATTTGATTGCGGGAATTTTAATCGGCCCATACTGTGTAGGAAAATTAGGAATTTCCGGTCTGGGCTTCACCTCAATGAATGCGGCACACGCCCTTTCGTTAGTTTCAGAGGTTGCATTAGGCTTCATTGCATTTTCAATCGGAAGCGAATTCCGTCTTGAAGACCTTAAAAAGACAGGCAAGCAGGCTATTATAATTGGTATTTTGCAGGCATTGGTTGCTACGCTTTTTGTAGATATTGCTCTTTACATTGTGCATATTTTAATGCCCGATAAATTAACAGTTCCTCAGCTTATTACATTAGGTGCAATCGCTACCGCTACTGCGCCTGCTGCAACACTTATGGTTGTTCGCCAATACAAAGCAAAGGGACCATTAACTTCTCTTTTGCTTCCTATAGTAGCTATAGATGATGCCGTTGGCTTAATTGTTTTTGCGGTTTCCTTTGGCATCGCAAAAACTATTGTTGCAGGCTCAGTTGATATTTTATCAATCATTGTAAACCCCTTGGCTGAAATTGTGTTCTCTTTGGGCTTAGGTGCGATTATGGGATGGATTTTAACACAACTTGAAAAGATGTTTAATTCTAACACAAATCGCTTGAATATGTCAATTGCGTTTGTGTTTTTAACAGTTTCCCTTTCTATGATTAATTTTAATATAGGTCCTGTTCATGTAGGCTTTTCTTCACTTTTAGTTTGCATGATGTTAGGAACTGTTTTCTGTAACATCTGCCCATTGTCAGAAGACATTATGGAAAAGACAGATAAGTGGACTTCTCCGCTTTTTGCATTGTTCTTCGTTATAAGCGGTGCAGAGCTTGAGCTTAATGTTTTTGCAGATTACGCTATCGTAATTATCGGTATTGTTTATATTATTTTCCGCTCACTTGGTAAATACTTTGGTGCAGCAGGAAGTGCAAAGCTTTCAAAATGCGAGCCAAATATTTGCAAATATTTAGGTATTACTTTGCTCCCTCAGGCAGGTGTGGCACTTGGTATGTGTGCAACCGCTATGCAGCTCGGTGAGCAGGGCAACTTAATCAGAAACATCACTCTGTTTGCAGTACTTATTTATGAGCTTGTAGGACCTCTTCTTACAAGACAGGCATTAGCCGCTGCAGGCGACATCAAACCTATGCCTGATGAGGTTAAAAACCGCCGTGATACAAAGCTTGAAAAAGCAAAGACTTCTACAGAAGAATAATGATTGGAGAGGGTCGATTTGGATTTAATTACTAACACGCTCAAATCTTCGCTCAATTATATAAAAACCTTTATAAAATGGCTCGCGATTTCCGCGGTGGTAGGTATAGTCGGCGGTGTTGTCGGAAGCGTTTTTCACAAAAGCATTGACTATGCGACTGAGCTAAGGGAAGAGTACAGATGGCTCCTGTTTTTCCTACCGTTAGGCGGTGTTATAATCGCATCAATATACAAGCTTTTCCGCTCTAAAGGAAAAATTGATACAAACCGTGTTTTAGAAGCCGTAAAGACAGAAGAAAAAGTGCCTGTAATTATGGCACCTCTCATTTTTGTAAGCACTGTTATAACCCATCTTTTAGGCGGTTCTGCCGGCAGAGAGGGTGCGGCACTTCAGCTTGGCGGAAGCTTGGGCTACAACATAGGGCGAGTGTTTAGATTAAACAAAGACGACACGCATATAATTGTTATGGCAGGTATGAGTGCAGTTTTTGCGGCACTTTTCGGAACACCTTTAACTGCCGCAGTTTTTGCTTTAGAGGTCGTAACCGTCGGTGTTATACACTACGCGGCATTAGTGCCTTGTATTATTTGTGCAGTTTCGGC
>JAZSJX010000034.1:0-9670 GCA_045534535.1 Congzhengia sp. | reverse complement strand
CAAAACACCACCGTGTGCCTTAGTTACAGCACCAGGTTTAGGTTGTGGAATTCCGGCAGGGCCGTATGCTCCGGCGCCCTGATAAATCGGGTCGTGAACTGAACCCATTAAAGGGTCTGCAATTCCTCTTTCGTCAAAACGAAGCGTTGTGCCGTCCATTTCTATAAATTTTGCATCTTCTCCAAACGGCGAGTTTTTATTAGAGATCGCCTCCTTTAAAACAGTCCTTGCTGCAGCGGTTTTTCCTACTCCAGGTGGTCCGTAAATTATTATATGCTGAGGATTTTTGCCGCATAAAGCTGATTTTAAAGCCAAAATTCCATCCTTTTGACCTACAATTTCGTCAAGCGTAGATGGTCTTGTTTTTTCAGATAAAGGCTCTGTAAGTGTAATTTTTTGCATTTTTCTTAGCTTTTCAAGTTCACTTCCCGCATCCTTAAAAACATTGCTTTTCGAGCCTTTTTGAGTTTTTAGCATTGTATAAAAATAAATACCCATTATGAGTAACAGCCAAAGCTGAGCAATTGTCATAAAAAAATTTAACATATAAATACTCCTCCTATCTACAAAATTTATTATTGACAGTTAAATTGTATTTATTTCAAAAGTTAATAAATTTTTCATTGTTTTTTTATGTTGTATATGATAGAATTAAATTGTAAATTTATACGAAAGCAAGGTTAGTAAAATGAAGAAGGATAACAATAAAAATTGTCATATAACAAGCATCGGCGGACAGGCTGTAATTGAGGGAGTTATGATGCGCGGCCCAAAAGAAACTGCGATTGCTGTAAGAAAGCCTGACGGTGAAATTATAGTTGAAAAAAAGCCTGTAAACTCATTTGTTCAAAAGTATAAAATAAATAAAATCCCTATAATAAGAGGCGTTTTTTCTTTTATTGAATCGTTAATTGTCGGAACAAAGGCGTTAATGTTCTCTGCCGAGTTTTTTGATATCGAAGATGAGGATGATAAGAAGAAAAAGGAAAAGATGACAGAAGAAGAATTGACGGCATATAATAAGAAAAACGACAAAACGATGTCCTATGCAATTTTTATCTCCGTAGTTGTGGCGTTAATTTTTGGTGTAGGCGTGTTTATGTTATTACCTACAATATTAGTAGGTTTTCTTCGTGATTTTGCAGGACTTAACAACAACTTTATAATTACGCTTTTAGAAGGTATTGTAAGAATTGCAATTTTTTTAGTTTATATAAGTGCGGTTTCTTTTATGAAAGATATAAGAAGAGTTTTTGAGTATCACGGCGCTGAACATAAAACTATTTTTTGTTACGAAGCGGGCGAAGAGCTAACAGTAGAAAATGTAAAAAAACAAAAAAGACTTCACCCAAGATGTGGTACAAGCTTTTTAATTTTAGTTATGATTGTAAGCATTATTATGTTTTCCTTTATTTCCTGGGAAAACCCTGTTATGAGAGTTGTAATAAGGCTTTTGCTATTGCCATTAGTTGCAGGAATATCTTATGAGCTCATAAAATTTGCAGGAAGGCATAACGGAGTTTTGGTAAGTATTTTAAATGCACCGGGAATGTGGCTCCAAAAAATTACTACACGCGAGCCTGACGACAGTCAGATCGAAGTTGCAATCGAGTCTTTAAAAAGTGTTTTAACAGGAGATAAAAATGACGACAAATGGTAATTTAACCATAGCGGAAGCATGTGCTTTAGCAACAAAAGAACTTTCAGAAAACAAAACAATTGACTCTCCCCGCTTAGATTGTGAGGTAATTTTATCTCACATTTTAAAATGCGAAAGAATTGATTTGATTTTAAATGGCAGTAATGTTTTGAAAAACGAACACGCCACTTTGTTTTTTGATATGATTAAAAAACGCAAAAACAATACACCTGTAAGCTATATAACAGGCGTTAGGGAGTTTATGTCGCTTGAATTTTTCGTGCAGGAAGGCGTGCTTATACCAAGACCTGAAACAGAGATTTTAGTTGAGAAAATCATTGCGTTTTACAAAGATGACAAAAGCCCTGAGATTTTGGATTTGTGTACAGGAAGCGGTGCTATAGCGGTATCTTTAGCACATTATTTAAAGAAAGCAAAGGTTTTTGCAGTTGACAAATTCGATATTTGTGTAGAAACTGCTGAGAAAAACGCTAAAATTCATAATGTTTCAGACAGATGCAGCATAATAAAAGGCGATGTGCTTGATGACTTTCCGTGTGAAACAAAATTTGACTGTATTGTATCTAATCCGCCATATATAAAAAAGGATGTCCTCTCTACTCTGCCGAAAGATGTTAAAGACTTTGAGCCTGATTATGCTTTAGATGGCGGGGATGATGGACTTATATTTTACAGAAAAATTATAGAAATTGCAAAAACACATCTTAAAGATGGCGGTCTTTTGGCTTTTGAAATAGGATTTGACCAAGGGGAAGATGTTAAATATCTCATAGATGAAACGCGTGTTTTTCAGACAGTTTTAGTGAAAAAAGATTACGCAAATCAAGATAGAATTGTCATTGCAATAAAGGGGCTATCCTAAATGAGAAAACAAAAAAGTAATTTAAAACAAATTATAATAATTTCCATTGTTTCCATTATCACTATACTGGCAGGTGTTGGAACAACAAAGCTTAGTTATCAGTTAGAATCGAGAAAAAACCACGAGGCAACGCCTGTTATAAAAATAAACGAAGAGCCTGAAGAAATTACAATTTCTATGGTTGGCGACAATCTGCTCCATATGCCTTTGATTAAGAATGCCGAAAATTCTGACGGAACATACAATTTTGACAGTTTGTATGAATATATGCTCCCCTACTTTAAAAAAGCAGATTTATCGGTAATTGTCCAGGAAACGGTTTTAGGAGGAAAAGAGTTAGGTTTTTCAGGATATCCGATGTTTAACTCTCCTCAGGAAGTTGGAGATTCGTTGGTAAATGCAGGATTTGATATAATACTGCATGCAACAAATCACGCTTTAGACAGAGGCGAAAAAGGAATTGCAAACACTCTTAATTTCTGGAAAAAATATCCCAAGATTAAGGTTTTGGGGATTAACGAAACCGAAGAAGATTATAACAGAGTAAATTATATAGAAAAAAACGGAATTAAGCTTGCAGTTTTAAATTATACCGACAGTACAAATGGTATTAAAAGTCCAAGTAATAAGCCGTATATAGTAAACCGTGCAGACAGCGATAAGATAAGAAAAGACTTAATTGAAGCTGAAAACAATGCAGATTTTACAGTTGTTTTTATGCATTGGGGCACAGAATACCGCTTTACTAATGACAGTGGTCAAAAAGCATTAGCAGAGCTTATGTGCGACAATGGTGCCGATCTTATTATGGGATCGCATCCTCATGTTATTGAGCCTGCTGAGTGGATTACATCAGAAAACGGAAATAAAACATTAGTTTACTATTCTTTAGGAAATTTTGTATCTCGTCAAAAGGATGCGGCAAATCTTTTAGGTGCATTAGGCAGCGTAAAAATCTGCAAAACCAAAGATAAAGGCACATATATAGATTCTGCTTCAGTTATGCCTATTGTTACGCACTATAATGTAAATTCAAGAGGCTTTAAGGTGTATCCATTAAGTGATTATACCGATGAACTTGCATCGCAGCATGGAGTTGCACAATATGACGGCAAGGTATCTAAAGAAAGATTTAAAAAGATTTTTGATGATGTTTTTTTAGATAATACTGCAATAAAAATAGTTTATTAAAAAATAGGCAGACGGTTTATTTATCCGTCTGCCTTTTGTTTTTAATTATTAGCACTACTCCTATTATCACGCACATAAGTGCGACTAATTGTGATACCCTTAAATTGCCTATATATAAGCTATCGGTCCTTAAACTCTCAATCCAGAATCTTCCCAGTCCGTAAAGTGTTATGTAGCTTAAAAATGTTTCGCCCTTAAATGTGGTTTTCTTTCTTGCCAGAAGTAATAATACAAAAACACCTAAATTCCATAACGATTCGTAAAGGAATGTAGGATGAACACAAATTCCTAAATCAACTAACTCCATACGCCACGGAAGAGTTGTTGATGCGCCATACGCCTCAGCGTTTACAAAATTTCCCCATCTTCCGAATATCTGACCTATTAAAAGCCCGAATGCTCCAATATCTAACGCATTAAGAATGTTTATTTTTTTTATATTACAATAGATAACTGTTGAAATAACTGCACCTATTATAGCACCGTATATTGCAATTCCGCCCTCCCAGATTTTAAAAATTTCAAGTAGATTATCCTTGTAACTGTTCCACTCAAAAATAACATAATATATCCTTGCACAAATTATAGCAGACGGCAAGCCAAATATGACAATATCTAATAAATTGTCGCTTGTTAAATCGTAGTCTTTTGCAATACGGTTACAGAAAATATATGCTGCAAGTATTCCTGCGGCTATAATCAATCCATACCAATATATATTAAGACCAAATATATTAAGAGTTTCGCAAATGCTAAAAGGACCAATACCTAGCCCTGGAAAAGCGATTGTGTTTGTCATAGATGTTTCTCCTTATTTTCTAACAGGTTCAATTACCGAAAGCACAGATAATTCTTCGCAAAAGCTATTTTTTAGCCTTTCATTTATGCTTTCTAAGGTTACTTCTTCTGTAGCCTTAAGATAATCAAAAATATTGATATTATTAAAGATATTATTCAAAAATCCGTGTGCAACAGAGGAAATATTGTCAAACTGTTTTATAAATCTTCCATAAAAAGTCTTTTTAATTCTTGTAAAGTCTTCTTCCTTTATACCCTCTTTTTTTAGTATTGATAATCCTTCAAAAACAACGGCTTTTACACCTTTCGGGTTCGTGCTTTCTCCTGAAACTGCTGTAAAGCCATAATCCTTTTCGCTTTCATTTTCGTAATCCAAGAAACCCATTATCAAGCCTTCATTATACAATTTGTTGTAGATATAGCTTGTTTTGCCGAAAGCAACCTCGCAAATGATAGAATTCTCAATATTTTTCTTTAAAAGCTTGATTCCATCATAGCCGACATCAATATCTTTAAATCCTAACATAAAGCTTGGCACAGAAACATCTAATTGCTGTGTGATTTCATTTTTTGAAACCTTTTTTGGTTCATTTCCGTAATCTCTTTCGGGAAGCTCAGGTAAAATTTCATAATTCACAATTGTACTTTCAACACACTTGCCCACTTTTTCAGGTGTTGTATCGCCAATTACAAAAAGCACCATATTAGACATATTATAAAAATTGCGATAACACTTGTACAATAATTCCTTGTCAATTTCAGAAATAGACGAAACAGAGCCCGCGATGTCATTTTTAACGGGATGAACTTCATACATTGCACCTAAAAAGTTTATCATACAACGCCAGTCGGGGTCATCATCATACATATTGATTTCCTGACCGATAATTCCCTGCTCTTTTGCAACATTTTCGTCTGTAAAATAAGGCTTTAAGACAAAATCCAACAAAATATTTAAGTTTTCTTCAAGATGCTCAGTACATTCAAAAAGATACCCAGTCATATTAAAGCTTGTATATGCATTGGCATTAGCACCATATTTTGCGTATTCTGCAAAAACATTTCCTCCATCCGGTTGTTCAAACAATTTATGCTCTAAAAAATGCGCAACACCATCAGGAAGACAAGTAAATTCAGCATCACCATAAGCTTTGAATTTGTTGTCTATTGAGCCAAAATGAGTGCCAAAAACGGCATAGCTTTTACTGTATCCGCTTTTCGGCATAACATAAACCTTAAGTCCGCTTCTGTGTTTTCCATAATATAGCGTTTCTTGTATTTGTTCAGAAAAATTCTTTATAAATTCCATACTTATTTTTCCTCCGATTCTTTGCCTGTCAGAAAATAAATCATTTGAAGCTCAATTTTTTGTGCAACGCTTATCACATCACTCTTTGTTACAGCCTTGATTTTTTCAATAAAATCATCTAAAGAAATGTGTGTATTTGTTATAGTCTGACCCAAATAATAGTCAGAAAGGTATGCAATACTGTCGCCCATAGAATTAAGTGAATTTACAATGCTTTTTACTGTAGCATCAAACTCTTCGTCTGTAAACTCGCCATTTTTCATTTTATCAATTTGAACAAATATTTCATCTAACGCCAACTGCTTGTTCTTGCTCTCAATACCTGCTGAAATAAGCATAAGCCCTTTAAATCTTTCAATTCTTGAGCCTGCATAGTAGCAAAGGCTTAATTTTTCGCGCACCTCATTAAACAATTTACTGTGTGCACCACCGCCTAAAATTCCGCTATAAACCATAAGCTTATAATAATCGTCGCTTGTAGGCTCAACAGATGTTTTAAAGCCTAAGCAAAGCTTTGACTGTGTTACATCAAAGCGTTCCGTGATTTCTTTTGCGTTTAAGCTTTTATCAAAAAGCTCGGGCAAAGGATACTTTTCACAGGACAAACTAACATTTAAAAAGCGTTTTTTTACATATTCTGAAACTTCGTCTATATTGACATTTCCTGTTACTATAATATCAATAGGACCTTTTGACATAACATCGTTATAGAACTTAAAAAGCGAGATTTCAGAAATTTCATTAACACTTTCTACTGAACCTAATTCATGTACAGAGTATGCGTCATCTTCGCACATATTTTCGATTAATCGCCACACAGAATATGTTCGTTTATCGTTTTTTAGTGCATTTATATCGTTTATCAGATTAACCTTTTCTTGTGATACATAAGTTTTTGAGAATGCCCCATCTTCTAAATACGGGTCTAAAATCATATCAAATAAAAATTCTAAAACCTTAAAAAAGCATTTTTCCCCATCAGGCAGAAAATCATCATTTACCGAAGTTGCACCAAACGACAAAATCTGGTCAATTCCTTTTCTTTTTATATCGGTTACAAAAGATGCACCATAAAGGTTTTGAAGGTGCTCAGAAATCACAGCTTCTGTAGGAAATTTTCTGCTTCCTCTTTGCATAACATCTGCTAAAAGTGCACATTTAGATGCATTTTCTTGCGAAAGCTCATTATGAATATTTATGCTTACATAATTGGTTTTGAATTTTGTTTCATTTATATAGTATAGGTTAAGCCCCTTTTTTAAGTTAATGCATTTTACGCTCATCGTAAGTCTCCTGTTTATTTTATAGTTTCTGCATATATTTCTCTTTTTGACACATTCCTGTCCAAAGCTACTTTTTTTATAGCTTCTTTTTTATCAAATCCTGACTCTATATAATAATTAATATGCTCTAAAACCGACATATTATCAAATTCTGATATTTTTTCCTTCTCCGACGCACCTTCAATAACCAAAACAAATTCGCCCTTAGGAGGCGTTTCTTCAAAATGAGAGATAGCTTTAGAAATTGTTGTATACAAAAATTCTTCATATTTTTTTGTAAGCTCACGAGCAACTGTAATTTTTCTGTCGCCAAAGCATTCTAACATATCCTTTAAGGTGTTTAAAAGCTTGTGAGGTGCTTCGTAAAAAATCAAAGTGTACTGACTGTCTTTAACAGAATTTAAATGGTCTGCTCTGCTCTTTTTGTTAACACTTAAAAATCCCTCAAACGAAAATCTTGATGTAGAAAGCGACGAGCATATCAAAGCATTTATAGCGGCAACTGCGCCCGGCACAGGAACAACCTTTATTCCCTCTTCGGCACAAAGCTTTACAATATCTTCTCCCGGGTCAGATATTGCAGGCGTTCCTGCATCAGATACCAAAGCTGCATTTTGACCCTCTTTGAGCTTTTTGATAATTTTTTCGCCTCTCTCCCTTATATTGTGTTCATAGTAGCTTATAAGGGGTTTTTGAATATCAAAATGGTTTAAAAGCTTTAGTGAATGTCTTGTGTCTTCAGCAGCAATAAAATCAACCTCGCTTAAAATTCTCACCGCTCTGTATGTGATATCCTCTAAATTCCCAATCGGTGTTGCTACAAGGTATAATACGCCGTAATTTTCGTTCATATTTGCCTCCGTTATATGTTTACATATCTTGGTTTTGTAACAATAAGGCCGCTTTTTCTGTCCTTTTGCCCCTCAACTAAAATAAGAGATGGTGCACTTTCAGAATTTGCACAAATCCAGGTCATTTTCTTTGGTTCGAGCCTATATTTTCTCATCAACACAAAAACATCTGCCATTCTTTCAGCTCTGTGGACCAGGTAAAATCTGCCGCCGCTTTTTACTAAAAACGAGGCAGCGCAAATTACATCTTCTAAATTACACATTATTTCGTGTCTTGCAATTTTTACGCTTTCTGTTGGATTGATTTTTCCTGTATCCTGTTTCATATACGGCGGATTACAGGTTACGACATCAAACTCGCCACAATCAAATTCATCTTTCACATTCTTAAGATCAGCACAAACGACCTTTATTTTGTCCTCTAAGCCGTTTAATGAAACCGACCTTAAAATTAGCTCGCACATTTCGTTTTGTATCTCTAAGGCGGTAAAATCTGTGCATTTTGAGTTCTTTGACAGCAAAATTGGTATTATACCTGTACCGCTGCACAAATCCATTACCTTTTCGCCGGGTTTTGCAACGGTAAAGTCCGCTAAAACTACGGCATCAGTTCCGTAACAAAATTTAGTTTTGTCCTGGATAATCTTAAATCCACCGCCTAAATCGTCTATGCGTTCATTGTCATTTAAAAGCATAATTTTTCTTTCCTTTATATTTCGTGTCTTCCCTCTAGTGCACGAGTAATTGTTATTTCATCAGCATACTCAAGCTCGCCGCCTACAGGTAATCCATGAGCTATTCTTGTAACCTTTATACCTAATGGTTTAAAAAGCTTTGAGATGTAAACCGCCGTTGCCTCGCCCTCGATTGTAGGGTTTGTTGCCATTATAATTTCACGGACATCGTCTTTTTCAGTTCTTATTAAAAGCTCTTTGATTTTAATGTCATTTGGACCAATTCCGTCCATAGGAGAAATAGCACCATGCAGAACATGATAAACTCCGGAAAACTCCTTTGTTTTTTCCATTGCTATAACATCCTTTGGATTTTCAACAACACATATAACACTCTTATCACGCTTAGGACTTGAACAAATCGCACACGGAATTGTGTCTGTTAAACATTGACAAACGGGGCAAAATCTTATTTTTTCTTTTGCAAAGAGCAAGCTTTCGGCAAATTCCTTGACCTTATCCTCAGGCTGCTTCAGAATGTAAAAGGCAAGCCTTTCAGCAGATCTTTTTCCTATTCCCGGAAGCTTTGCAAATTCTTCTATTAACTTAGCTATTGGGAGTGCATACATATTTTTACTCCTTTATGTTTTGTTGTTGGATTTGTGCACCATATTCTTTTGCACAGATTTCTCCATATTCATCGGTTTTAACTGCTGCTTTTCCAGGATAGAGCTTTATTGCTCGTTCTAACACCTCGATATCCTTTGTAGCAAAGCACACAGGCGGAATACCCGACTCAATAATTTTTATAATTATTTCGTCTACTTCCCCGACCTTTGTAATTTTTTCTAAATCAATCTCAATAAGGTTTTTGTTTTTTCCGATTACATTGTCGTTAAAATCTTTAAAATAAATCTGGTTTTTTCCGCAAACCGCAAAAACTGTCGGAAAATCAGGCATAAACGGTTCTAATTGCCAGAGTTCTTTTGCTATCTGAGCGGTATACCTCTCATCTGTACCCTTTCCGCCGCCAAACATAACG
>JAZSJX010000091.1:0-5163 GCA_045534535.1 Congzhengia sp. | reverse complement strand
ACACCGCAAAACTTGACATTTTATGTGATATAAGTTAAAATAGTAATGTTAAACTAAAAACAGGAAGGGATTGTTTTTATATGAAGAAATTGATGCTCGGAAACGAAGCAATCGCCCGTGGTGCTTTTGAAGCAGGCGTGCGTGTTGTTTCCTCTTATCCAGGTACACCAAGTACAGAAATTACAGAGTTTACTGCAAAATATGATGAAATTTATGCTGAATGGGCACCTAATGAAAAAGTTGCAGTTGAAACTGCATCAGGTGCGGCAATCGCAGGCGGAAGAGCATTTTCCGCTATGAAGCATGTAGGTGTAAATGTTGCGGCAGACCCTTTATTTACAATGTCATACATAGGCGTTAATGCAGGGCTTGTTATATGCGTTGCTGACGACCCTGGTATGCACAGCTCACAAAACGAACAGGATTCAAGAAACTATGCTCTTTCTTCTAAGGTTCCTATGCTCGAGCCGTCTGACTCATCAGAGTGCAAGGACTTTATGAAAAAGGCATTTGACATAAGCGAGCAATTTGACACACCTGTTATGGTGCGTTTAACGACCCGTGTTGCTCACTCACAGAGTTTAGTTGAATTAGGCGAAAGAGAAGAAAGACCTTTAAAGGCATATGAGAAAAACATTCCTAAAAATGTTATGGTGCCTGCAAACGCTCGTCCTAAGCACACAATGGTCGAAAACAGACTTAAAAAGCTTTCCGAGTTTTCAGAAACCTCTGACCTGAACAAGGTTATTATGAGGGACACAAAAATTGGTATTATTACAGCGGGTATTGATTACCAGTACGCAGAAGAAGCACTGCCAGATGCCTCAATTTTAAAGCTTGGTATGGTATGGCCTCTTCCCGAGAAGTTAATAAAAGACTTTGCGTCAAAGGTTGAAACCTGCTATGTTATAGAAGAATTAGACCCATTCTTAGAAAAGAGCATCAAAGCCTTAGGCATAAATGTTGTAGGAAAAGAAATATTTACCTTAGAAGGCGAATACTCTGCTTCACTTTTAAAACAGAAAATATTAGGTGAGGCGCCAGCGGAAGTTATTTCAGCAAACGAGGATGTTCCCGTAAGACCACCTGTTATGTGTCCCGGATGCTCACATCGTGGCGTATTCTATGTTTTAAAGAAGCTTGGTCTTACAGTTTCAGGCGACATTGGTTGCTACTCATTAGGTTGTGCAGCACCGCTTGCTTCAATTGACAGTATCATCTGTATGGGTGCGAGCGTTTCCGCTCTTCATGGTATGGAAAAGGCTGCAGGCAGAGATTTTGCTAAAAAATCGGTTGCAGTTATCGGCGACTCAACCTTTATACATTCAGGTATCACAGGTCTTATTGACATTGTATATAACAAAGGAACATCTACTGTTATTATCTTAGATAACTCAATCACAGGTATGACAGGTCATCAGCAAAACCCTGCAACAGGCTTTACTATAAAGAACGAGCCTACCCGCCAGGTTGACCTTATAAAGCTTTGCGAGGCGGTTGGTGTTGACAGAGTTACGGTTTGCGACCCGTTTGATGTTGACAAATTCGAGAAAATTGTCAAAGAAGAGATAAACGCTGACGAGCCATCGGTTATTATCGCACAGCGTCCGTGTGCTCTGCTTAAAAAAGCAGGTTATACAGGCAGATATATTATAAACGACAAATGCAAAAATTGTAAAATGTGCATGAAATTAGGCTGTCCTGCAATTTCAATCACCGAAAATGGTCCTGTAATCAACGAAACACTTTGCGTCGGATGCGGACTATGCCCTAATGTGTGCAAATTCGGTGCCATTGAAAAAGCAAGTAACTAAAAAGAAAGGACGGTAATTGATATGAATATTATGATAGTTGGTGTTGGCGGTCAGGGAACTTTGCTTGCAAGCAGAATTTTAGGTGCCGCTGCACAAAATATTGGTCAGGATGTCAAACTTTCTGAGGTACACGGTATGAGTCAGCGTGGCGGTAGCGTTGTAACCTATGTAAAGTACGGCGAAAAAATAGCTTCCCCTATTATAGAATTTGGCGGTGCTGATATTATTTTAGCATTCGAACAATTAGAAGCTTACCGCTATATGCCATACCTTAAAAAAGGTGGCACATACATCACAAACACTCAAAAAACAGACCCAATGCCTGTTATTTGCGGAAACGCCAAATATCCTGAAAACATTGTTGATAAAATTAAAAATGCAGGAATTGACATTATCTCTTGCGACGCATTGTCGCTAGCAAAAGAGGCAGGAAATGTAAAGGCGGTTAATGTCGTTTTAATCGGCGTTTTGGCAAAACATTCTACAATCGAAAAAAAGCATTGGCTTGACGCTATAAATACAGTTGTCCCCGAGAAATTCAAAGAGGTTAACTTAAAGGCGTTTGAATTAGGATATAATCAATAAGAGGGAAAAATATGCAAATCTCAGACATTCTAAAATCAGAATACAATATAAGCAATGAAACCTTTGAGCTTGGCAAAAAGGCGGAAGAGTTAGTCTATCCCGAGTTTAAGAGAATAGACGAAACAGCAGAATTTAATCAGATTAAGGTGCTTAATGTATTTTCACGCCACAAGGTTTCCGAGGCCCATTTAGGACTTTCAACAGGCTACGGATACGATGATTTGGGAAGAGATACATTAGAAAAAATCTATGCAGAGGTATTTGGCACAGAAAGTGCCTTAGTACGCCACAGCATTGTTTCAGGCACTCACGCAATCTGCTCGTGCCTTTTTGGTATGCTTCGCCCCGGCGACACACTAGTGTCTGCAACAGGTGCTCCATACGATACGCTGGAAGAAATTATCGGAAAGCGTGGAAGTGGTGTTGGAAGCCTCAAAGAATGGGGTATAAACTACAAAGAAGTTGACTTAAAAGAAAACGGTGAAATTGATTTAGATGCTCTATCTTGCGTGCTTTCGGATAAAACTGTAAGGGTTGTTGAGCTTCAGCGCTCAAAAGGCTATGCATGGCGCCCTTCTTATACCCTTTCACAGTTAGAGCCTGCTATTTCTTTAATAAAGAAAAAGCGTCCTGATGTTTATATTATGGTGGATAACTGCTACGGCGAGTTTGTTGAAAAGCAAGAGCCGACTCAGATTGGTGCAGACATCATCGCAGGCTCACTTATTAAAAACCCTGGTGTCCGTTTGGCGCTGACAGGCGGATATTTGGCCGGAAGACGCGATTTGGTTGAAATGGTAAGCTACAGACTAACCTCTCCCGGTATAGGCAGTGAGGTTGGTGCATCACTCGGTATGAACCGTCATATGTATCAGGGCTTCTTTATGGCACCCCACACCGTAGCACAAGCACTAAAAACTGCAGTGCTCGCGTCAAAAGTTTTTGAACTTTTAGGCTATGATGTTTCTCCCAAGGCAGAAGATATAAGGGGCGACATTATTCAGTCGTTTAAATTCAACTCCCCTGAAAAATTATGTGCTTTTTGCCGTGGAATTCAGCGTGGTGCTCCTATCGACTCTTTTGTTATACCGGAGCCGTGGGATATGCCCGGATACGATAACCAGGTCGTTATGGCAGCAGGTGCTTTTGTTTCAGGCTCAAGCATTGAGATTTCGGCAGATGGACCAATCCGTCCTCCTTATGCCGCGTATATGCAAGGCGGTTTAACATATGAGAGCGGAAAGCTTTCTGTCCTTTGTGCTGCAGAAAATTTAATCAACTTAAAATAGGACATTTTTATAAGAGGTATTTTTACATGGCAAAATTCGAAAAAAATTTATCAGAGGGAAGTGTTGTAAAACAACTTATTTTATTCTCGCTCCCCGTTTTATTATCTAATCTTTTGCAGTCCCTGTATAGTACAGTTGATATGTTGATTGTAGGACAATTTGCGAGCGAGATTTCAATGTCAGGCGTTAACATTGGCGGTCAGGTATCGTTTTTGATTACAAATATGGTGTTTGGCTTATCCGTAGGAGCAACGGTTTTAATCGGTCAGTATATGGGTGCTGACGACAGAAAATCAATGCACGAAACGATTGCAACGCTTTTCGTTTCCCTGCTTGTTTCAGCTGTGGTTATAACCTTGGTGGCAATATGCCTTATGGACCCTATCCTAAAGCTTATTAATACGCCAACAGAGTCATTTTCAGAAGCAAGAATTTACTTTTTTATAAGTATGCTAGGAACCATTTTTATATTCGGCTACAATGCATTAAGTGCCGTAATGCGCGGCCTTGGAGACAGTCGAAATCCTTTGATTTTTGTAGCAGTTGCCTGCATTACAAATATCATTTTAGACCTTTTATTTGTGGCACAATTTAAAATGGGAGCAGCAGGTGCAGCGCTTGCAACAGTTATATCCCAGGCAATCAGTATGATTTTGTGTATATTATATTTAAAGAAAAACGACTTCATATTTGACTTTAGTTTAAAATCCTTTAAGGGTGCAACAAAAAAACAGCTTAAATTGATTTTAAAAATTGGTATTCCGACATCGGTTCAGAATGTTGCAACAAGCACATCATTCCTGTTTTTAACAGCGCTCGTTAATTCACTCGGTGTTATGGCATCTGCTGCTGTCGGTGCAGTAGGAAAGCTGAACGGCTTTGCGATACTACCAGGCGTTGCAATGAGTACATCTGTTTCTGCTATGGGGGCTCAGAATATTGGTGCTAAGAAGTATGACAGAGCCGCAAAAACAATGCTTTGCGGCATGACAATCGCTATGATTATAAGTCTTGTAATTTTCTTTATTGTATCTGTTTTCCCCGAGGCTTGTATGAAACTTTTTGGAAAAGACCCTGAATTTATAGCCTGCGGTGTTTCGTATATTAAAACATTTAAGTACGACTATTTAATTGCACCCTTATGCTTTTGCCTTAACGGTCTTTTTATCGGCTCAGGCCATACAACATTTTCGCTTACAAACGGAATTATGTCCTCATTATTGTTCAGAATTCCTGCGTCATACCTGTTTGGTATGGCTATGAATATGGGACTCACAGGCGTAGGCTTAGGTGCTCCTGTCGCATCATTTGCATCTTTAATTTTTGGCGTAGTATTCTTTATGTCAGGAAGATGGAAAAGCATGGTTATTAAGACAATTAGTAAATAATAATAATAATACGGACTGTAGCTTTTTTGCTACAGTCCGCTAATTTTTTTAAATTTTTACTTGCATTATAAAAAAAACTGTGTTATA
>JAZSJX010000029.1:0-9704 GCA_045534535.1 Congzhengia sp. | reverse complement strand
GTTAACGAGTGGTATTTAGAGGACCTATCTGAAAATATAAAAAAGACACTAAGGCATAAAAAAGAAAAAGGGATATATGCAGATTCTGAGTATCCTCTCTACTATAAAAACCCAAATGATAAAAAAGGCAGGCTTTTTATTGATGAAATATCAGCAGAGATTGTGCGAAAAATATATTCTATGTATATGTCAGGTGCAGGCTATGTAAAAATTGCAAAAACCTTAAACGCTCTTTTGATTCCCTGCCCGTCTGAATATAAAAGACTTTGCGGAAGTAAATTCAAAACACATACGCAAAAGCCAACATCTAAAATATGGAACGAATCCACGATAAGAAGTATTTTAACAAACAGAGTGTATATGGGCGATTTGGTTCAGGGAAAAACTGAAACTGTAAGCTATAAAAACAAAAAAAGAATTAAAATACCAATCGAGGATTTAATAATAACTGAAAATGCACATGAGCCTATAATAGATGAAAAAATATGGGACGAGGTAAATAAAAGAGTTGGCACAGGCAGAAGAGTGCAAAAGGATAACGGTAAAAGGCACATATTTTCAGGTAAGATTTTCTGTGATGAATGCAAAAGTGCTATGTGGAAAATGAGTTATAAGCTAAAAGACGGAAGATATGAATATTTAAAATGTAAAGCGACAAAGTGTGCAGAGTATATATGTCAGAATAAGGAGAGTATTCGTTTTGATAAAGTTAAAAATCTTATTGAAAATGAAATAAAAAAGCTTTTAAAAATGCACTATAATCCCAAAGAAATTAACGCTCGTGAAATTATAAAAAAAGCTGACAAAAACGATAATAGGGAAGAAATTTTTATAAAAGAAAAAATATTGAAACACAATCTTAACATAAAACAACTTTACAAAGACAAATTAGATGGTATAATAGAAAGTGAGGTATTTTGTGATATATATAAAGAAATTAAAGATGATATATCATATCTTGAAAGAAGGCTTTCAGATATTGAGTCTGAAATCACAAAATATGATGACACAACCTTAGAGGAATATATTAACAATTTTTGTGAAAATATAGTTATTGATGAATTTGTGGTATCTAAGCTTATAAATTCCGTTTTTATTGGAAAAGAAAAAGACGGAAAAAGAAAAATTACTGTTTTTTGGAATTTATAGTATTGTTTATGTGCAGGACATGGTGCACCCGATGGTGGTGCGGTAGGAAGCAATGGCGTTTTAGAAAAGGACTTAAACCTCGCTATAGCTAAAAAACTACAGAGTTATTTAGAGCAAAACGGCACCTTTGTTTTACTTACTCGTTCTGATGACAGTGGAATTTTTGATGTGTCAGGCAACATTAAAAGCAAAAAATATTCTGATATGAAAAATCGCGAAAAGATAATTGTAGAATCAGAGGCTGATGCTTTTGTCAGTATACATATGAATAAGTTTACCGACAGCAAATATAGCGGTCCTCAGGTTTTTTACAGCAGGCACAATGAAAGAAGCGAGCTTTTAGCAAAAAAGGTTCAGGAAAGTTTAGTTGATGGACTTAATCCGCCGTCTGTACGAGAAATAAAAAAGGCGGACAGAAACATTTATCTTTTGGAACACGCAAAAATCCCTGCAATTTTGGCAGAATGCGGTTTTTTATCTAACGAGGAAGAACAAAAAAAGCTTATAAGCGATAATTATCAAACAAAGGTTGCCTGGTCAATTTACTGTGGAATTTTAAAATACTTTAACGAAGAATAGGGGCTTGATAAAATGAAAAAATGGAAAATAAAGTATTTGGATGTTTTGCCTGTGCTTGTTATTGCTTTTTTACTGTGTAAGCTTATATTCACAACGAACATTTCTTTTTCAGGTGTGATTGATGCACTCTATTCATGTGTTGCATACTTTGTTTATGGCTTGGTTATAGCGTATTTTTTAAATCCGATAATGGTATATGTTGAACGCCATATAACAAAGGAAAAAGATACACAGAAGAAAAAGAATGTAAAAAGAGGACTGACGATTGCGGGTATATATATCGTTGTTCTTGGATTTGTTTCCATATTTGTAATGAATATTGTTCCTGCAATTGCAAGCGGTATTAACGATTTTGTAGTTGGACTTCCTGACTATATTTCCAGGGTTCAGACATGGGCAACAGATACACTTGGAATGATAAATCCGTCAGTTGGAGAGAATTTTGGCGAATACATTTCAACTATAATTTCAAAGTTATATAACTGGGCAGAAACACAGATGGATGTATCAAAGGTAGGTAATGCAGTGTCAACTGCGGTAAGCGGTTCTGCAAAAACAGTTATCAGAATCATTTTTGGTATACTTATTTCTGTTTATTTCCTTTACGGCAAAGAAAAACTTATAAGATCATTTAAAAGGTTCACATACGCTGTTTTGTCAAAAGACCATGCCGAAACTGTAATAAGCTATGGAATAGCGATAAACAAAATATTTTTTGATTTCATAATAAGCAAAATTTTGCAGGCGTTTGTGATATTTATTTTAGGCTTGGTAATTTTGATACCATTTGATATTCCGCTTGCGGCACTTATTGCATTGCTTCTTGCAATAACTAATATGATTCCTTATATCGGTCCTTGGATCGGGGCAATACCCAGTGTCCTTCTGGCACTTTTATATAGTCCAATAAAAGGTTTGATTGTGCTTTTGTTCATTATTGGTATGCAGATTGTAGACAACTTATTTATTGGTCCTAAAATTATGTCTGACAGGGTTGGTATAAGTCCGCTTTTAGTAATTGCAGGCGTTGCAATAGGTGGAACCTTCGGCGGTTTTATAGGAATGTTTATAGGTGTTCCTTTAGTTGCAGTTGCAAAGCTTGTTTTCCACGATAATTTTGTTGCAAAAAGGCTTAAAGAAAAAGATATTGATATTTAGTCTGTTGTATTTTAAACTTTTTTTATGCAAAATAAATTTTTTCTCAAAATTTTGAAAAAAACTGTTGCAAAGTAAAAATAAATGTGCTATAATCATAGCGTTAATTATCAAAATGGTCATAGTCCGTTTTGAATTCATAAGCGATTTAAAGTTTCGAAAGAGGTGAAATACATGAGAGAGGGAATACATCCGGATTACAAGCAGACAACAATTAAGTGTGCTTGCGGCGAAGTTATTGAAACAGGTTCAACAAAAGAAAATATCACAGTTGAAATTTGTTCAAAATGCCATCCGTTCTTTACAGGAAAACAGAAGCTTGTTGATACAGGCGGTCGTGTAGAAAAATTCAGAAAGAAATTTGGTATGAAATCTGAGTAATTTAAAGATTACAGCTTGTTTGGAGGTGTAGGCTATGCTTACAGCTATTCGTATTATTCACTTAATATTGTCTCTTATTTTAATTGCGGTTGTATTATTGCAGTCCGGTAAAGCTCAGGGCTTGTCAGGTGCTATTGCAGGCGGTTCTGAAACATTTTTCGGTAAGAATAAGGGCAGAACTATTGATGCAATATTAAGAAAATGGACATCGGTTGTTGCTATTTTGTTCTTAGTAACCTCCATAGCACAGTTTTTTGTAAAATAAACCGATGCACCTATTGTGCGAATAAATAAGCCATTTCCGTTGGAAATGGCTTTTATTTTTATTTTTGAATATAATAAGCTAAGGAGGTGTAAATTTTGACACAAAAAGAAAAAGTTTTGGGCTTTGTAAATGAGAATATGCATATTCCGATGTCGGCGGATGAAATGGCACTTATGCTTTCTGTTCCAAAAAATGAAATGGACAATTTTATTTCTGTATTAGATGAGTTAGAAAAAGACGGCGATATAATCAAAACAAAAAAGAAAAGATACGCATCCTGTAAATTTTTCAACATGGTAAAAGCAACTTTGTGTGGACACGAAAGAGGCTTTGCGTTTGCAGAAAGAGAAGACGGAGAGGATATATTCATTTCAGCCGATAATCTAAATGGGGCGCTTCACGGCGATGTTGTTTTAGTAAAGCTTTTGGATAACACCAAAGAAGATAGACGAGCAGAGGGAGAAATTGTAAAAATATTAAAAGAAAGTGCGGAAAAAATTGTCGGAAGACTTGAAATAAATGGCGAAACAGGTTTTGTTGTGCCGGTTAACAGACGATTTTCAAAGGATATTCATGTAGAAAAACAGTATTTAAATGGTGCTAAAAATTCTGATATGGTAGTTGCAAAAATTATCAGAAGAAGTACGGACAAGAAAAACCCTGAAGGAAAAATCCTTTCAGTTATAGGAAATATAAATACTCCCGGTGTCGATATTTTGTCAGTAGTTGAAAGCAGAAATGTGCCTTATGAATTTTCAAATGAAGTAATAGAATCCGCCGAAAAGAACGCAAAAGATGTTACAGAAGACGAAATAAAAGCAAGACTTGATTTAACAGATGAGCTTATAATTACAATTGACGGCGATGATGCAAAGGATTTAGATGACGCTGTAAATGTAAAGAGATTGGATAACGGAAATTTCAAGCTGGGAGTCCATATTGCGGATGTGGGGAACTATGTTCTAAAAGGCAGTGTTATAGACCGTGAGGCTTATGAAAGAGGCACGAGCATATATCTTGCAGACCGTGTTATCCCGATGCTGCCAACAGTTCTTTCGAATGGTATTTGCAGTTTAAATGAGGGAGTGTTGCGTCTTGCACTGTCAGTAATTATGGAAATTGATAAAAATGGCGGTATAGTTGATTATAAAATTGCAGAAAGTGTAATTTGCTCTAAAAGGCGAATGACATATACAAATGTCTCTAAAATTTTAGCGGGCGACAAAGAAAAAAGGGAACAATTTTCGGAGTTAGTTCCTATGATAGAAAATATGAATGAGCTTCGTAAAATTTTAAAAGCGAAGCGAATGGCACGCGGAAGCATCGATTTTAACTTTGATGAGGCAAGAATAGTTTTAGATGAAAACGGAAAACCAATAGATGTGGTTAAAAGGGAGAAAAGCTTATCTACAGGGATTATAGAAGAGTTTATGCTTGTTGCAAACGAAACGGTTGCAGAGCATTTCTTTTGGTTAAATATCCCCTTTGTTTACCGTGTTCACGAAGAGCCTGATGGTGATGCAATACGCGAATTTGCCCGTTTTATACAGCCTTTTGGCTACACGATAAAGCACTCTCATGGAAAAGTTCATCCTAAAGAATTAGCAGAGCTTATTAAAGAAATTGAAGGAAAAAAGGAAGAGCTTATCATAAGCTCTGTTGCTTTAAGGTCATTGATGAAGGCAAGATATAGTGATGAAAATTTAGGACATTTTGGGCTTTCTTCTAAATATTACTGCCATTTCACATCACCGATAAGAAGATACCCTGACCTTTGCATACACAGAATTATAAAAGACAGTTTAAATGGCAGATTAAACCAGGAAAAGCTTTTAGAATTTGTAAAAAAAGCGTCAGAGCAGTCGAGTAACTGCGAGGTTCGTGCAATAGAGCTTGAGCGTGATGTTGAAGATATGAAAAAGGCGGAATATATGCACGAAAGGGTTGGAGAAAGCTTTGATGCAATAATTACAAGCGTAACCTCATTCGGTATGTTTGCATGCCTTGACAATACGATTGAAGGACTTATAAGGCTTTCTGATATGGAGGGTTTTTATGTCTATGATGATTTTACAAAGACTTTAAGATGCGAAGATAACGGAAAAATTTATGCACCGGGCGACAGAGTAAAAATTATAGTTGCAAGAGCTGATGCGATGAGCGGAAAAATTGATTTTGTTATGCCGTGTAAAAACGCAAATCCTGAAAATATTAGAAAAAAGCTTATAAGAAAAAAACATGAGGCACAAAGAAAAAAACGAAACAATAAAATTTCTACTGCAAGATATCTTAAAAAGAAAAGAAAAAGAAGATAATATGAATAATTTCTTAAGTTTTAAAATAAAACTTGCATAAAGCTGAAAAATGTTGTATAATTATATCAAATTCAAAATTTCTTTAAAAGGTAAGGGCAGGTGTTAGATTATGGATTTACACGAAACTCAAAAATTCAGCTTCGGTTCAACAAAAGATGAGTTTATAAAAAATACTGTTATGGCGGTTTATTCAGCCCTGGAAGAAAAGGGATACAACCCAACAAGCCAGATGGTTGGCTATATTCTTTCTGGCGACCCCACATACATTACAGGCCATAAAAACGCCCGTGCTCTTATTATGAAAGTTGAAAGAGACGAAATTTTAGAAGCGTTGGTAAAGTATTTTGTTGAAAACAATTAAAGCTTAGCTGTGCCTTATGGCACAGCTTTTTTAACAGGTGGGATATGAAGGAAAAAATTATAGGCTTTTGCCATGAAAACCAAATTGAATATGTTGGAATTGCACCGGCCCTGCCTATGGAAGAACTTAAAAATCACATTTTGGCAAGGCGAAAAAAGTATGGTATTTCGTCCTTTGAAGAAAAAGATATAGAAAAACGCACAAATCCAAAGCTTATAATGGATGATGCAAAAAGCATAATAGTATGCCTTTTTCCGTACAATGTGGGAGAGAATAAGAAAACAAATATATCCTCCTATGCAAAAATTCCTGACTATCATATTATAGTAAAAAATAAACTCGAAAAGATATGCGCCTTTATAAAAACAGTAAAAGAAGATGCAAAGCTTGTTTCTTATACAGATACAGGACCTTTAGCGGATAAATATCTGGCATATCTTGCAGGCTTGGGTTTTTGGGGCAAAAATTCTCTTATCATCAACGATAAATACGGCTCATATATATTTATAGGCTATATTGTTACAAATCTTGATTTAGAACCTGACAAGCCTTCTGGTAAAACCTGTGCAGGATGCAACAAGTGCATAGAAAGTTGTCCGGGAAATGCGATTTTAAATGAGTTTGATTTTAACTGTCAAAATTGTGTTTCTTATATAACTCAGCTTAAGGAAATAAATGATTTGCAAAGGAAAATCTTAGAAAAGCAGTCATCAGTTTATGGCTGTGATATATGCCAGACGGTATGTCCGCACAATGAAAATGCAGTAAAAACACCAATAAAAGAATTTTACGAAAAAAAGGTGGATAAGCTAAGCAAAAACGAGCTTTTAAATATGACAAATAAAGAATTTAAAGAAAAATATGGCGACTTTCCGTTTTCTTGGCGGGGAAAAGCTGTAATTTTAAAGAATTTTACCGATAAGACTTGACAAAAAGTAACATTTTAAGATAATATTATGTAGTTAATGTTTGATAAAATGTTTTGGAGGCATATTTATGAAAAATACAGAAAAAACAATGGAAAAAATTGTTGCTCTATGCAAAGGAAGAGGATTTGTTTATCCGGGTTCAGATATTTATGGCGGTTTGGCAAATTCTTGGGACTATGGTCCTTTAGGCGTTGAGCTTAAAAATAATGTAAAAAAAGCTTGGTGGAAAAAATTCATTCAGGAAAGTCCGTACAATGTTGGATTAGATGCTGCAATTTTAATGAACCCTCAGACATGGGTTGCATCAGGTCATGTTGGCGGCTTTTCAGACCCTTTAATGGACTGCAAAGAATGTAAAGCACGCCATCGTGCAGACAAGCTAATTGAAGATTTTATGTTTGAAAAAGGCGAGCCAATAGTTGTTGATGGTTGGTCTGACGAGAAAATGCTTGAATTTATAAATGAAAATGGAATTGTTTGTCCTAAATGCGGTAAAAAGAATTTTACAGATATAAGAAAATTTAACCTGATGTTTAAAACCTTTCAGGGTGTAACCGAGGATAAGACATCTGAAATCTATCTTCGTCCTGAAACTGCTCAGGGTATCTTTGTTAACTTTAAAAATGTTCAGAGAACTGCAAGGAAAAAAGTTCCGTTTGGTATAGGTCAGGTTGGTAAATCGTTCAGAAACGAAATAACACCTGGTAACTTTATATTCAGAACAAGAGAGTTTGAGCAGATGGAACTTGAGTTTTTCTGCAAACCCGGTGAGGATTTAGAATGGTTTAGATACTGGAAAGACTTCTGCAAAAATTGGCATCTTTCATTAGGAATTAAAGAAGAGAATTTAAAGATGCGTGATCATAGTCAGGAAGAGCTTTCTCACTACAGTAATGCCACAACAGATATTGAATTTATGTTCCCGTTTGGTTGGGGTGAGCTCTGGGGTGTTGCTGACAGAACAGACTTTGACTTAAAACAGCATGCAACACATTCAGGAGAAAACTTTGAGTATACTGATCCTGTAACGAATGAAAAATATGTTCCGTACTGTATCGAACCATCACTTGGTGCTGATCGTGTTACACTTGCTTTCTTAGTTGATGCTTACGATGAAGAAGAGGGCGATGAAAAAGAGGGAAGAACAGTACTAAGATTACATCCTGCTTTAGCACCTGTAAAGATTGCAGTGCTTCCTTTATCAAAGAAACTTTCAGAGGGTGCAACAGAGCTTTTCTCTAAGCTTTCAAAAACATATATGTGCGATTATGATGATGCAGGAAGTATTGGTAAACGCTACAGAAGACAGGACGAAATTGGTACGCCTTTCTGCGTAACATATGACTTTGATTCTGAGGAAAACGGAACAGTTACAGTCCGCGACCGTGATACTATGGAGCAGATCACATTAAAGATAGACGAACTTGAAAATTATTTTGCTGATAAGTTCCAATTTTAGGTATATATTTTAAATAAAAATTATATGTGCTAAATAATAAAATATACAAATTATTCACAAAAATGGTTTTTATTTATTGACAATGGGCAAAATATTTAGTATTCTAATATCATACGAAAGTTTTTATGGGGAGTATATCTTTTAAGGAGCGGGAATTTTATGATATCTAAAACAGTTGTTGTTAAAAATCAGGTTGGCTTACATGCAAGACCGGCTACATTTTTCATACAGAAATCCAACGAATTTAAGTCAAGCATTTGGGTTGAAAAGGAAGAAAGACGCGTAAATGCTAAAAGCTTGCTTGGAGTTTTATCTTTAGGGATTACAAAAGGCACAGAGATTACAATTATCACCGATGGAACAGATGAAAAAGAAGCGATTGAAGCGTTGGAAAGCTTGGTTGAATCAAATTTTTCTGACTAATAGCTTGTAAAAAAATCAAGGATATGTGGAGTTGCCGCATATCCTTTTATTTTTAAGAGGAACTTATATGAAATTTGAAAATTTATTAAAAAATCTCCCGAATGACCCGGGAGTATATATTATGAAGGACAAAACGGGTAAGGTTATCTATGTCGGTAAGGCAAAAGTGTTAAAAAACAGGGTAAAACAATATTTTCAGGACACAAACCGTCATACACCAAAAGTTTCAGCTATGGTTTCCCGCATTGACTCTTTTGAATATATAATAACCGACAGTGAGCTTGAAGCTTTGATTTTAGAGTGCAACCTCATAAAAAAATATAAGCCTTATTATAACATTTTACTAAAAGACGATAAGAACTACCCATATATCAAGGTTACACTTAATGATGACTATCCCAAAATCTTATTTTCAAGAAGAATGCAAAGAGATGGTGCAAAATATTTTGGACCATACACAAGCAGCAGTGCCGTAAAAGAAGCTATTGATTTGTGTTGCAGAATTTTTAAAATTCCCACCTGCGGAATCAATATTTCAAAGGATATGGGAAAAAAACGCGCGTGCATAAATGCACAAATGGGCAGATGTATGGCTGTTTGTGAAAATGTTATTTCAAAAGAAGAGTACAGAAAGATAATAAACGATGCCTGCGATTTTTTAGACGGCAATGTGTCGAAAGTTTTAGAT
>JAZSJX010000101.1:0-6726 GCA_045534535.1 Congzhengia sp. | reverse complement strand
ATTTCTTAAATCTCCCTTTTATGGGAGATTTTTTGTGCATAATGCAAAAGCTTTTAATTGACTTTTTCTATAATTTATTGTATAATTAACATAGTAAAATAGCTTTTGGAAGGATTGACATAAAATCATGAAAAAAATTGTTCGCGCAGCTTTTTGTTTAATGTTGACAGCTATCGTCCTAAGCGGGTGTTTTTGCGCTTTTGCCGAAGACAAGGTTTTAGGCGATAATATCACATATAAAGTTGAAGGTACAACCTTAACATTAGAGGGTTCGGGCGACATGTCGCTCAGCTACGATTACTTAACAGAAATTCCTTGGCACAATGATGGAAAAAATATTGAAACACTTATAGTCGGCGAGGGCATAACATCAATAGCTGAGGGTGCTTTTTCTGCATTCACAAAACTTCAAATCGTTGTTTTGCCTGAAACATTACAAGTAATTGGCACAAGTGCATTCATATCGTGTACTTCTTTAGAAGAGATTATAATCCCTACTCGCGTTACAAAAATCGGTGTTGGTGCGTTTGCAGGTTGTGAAAATTTAGAAACTGTTATAATTCAGGGAGGCGTAGAAAATATAAGCAGTGATGCTTTTTATGATTGTCCTTATGTGATAATTGTTTGCATTGAAAATTCATATGCTCACAAGTTTGCAGAAGAAAGAAATATAGTTTTTGATTCATCGCTTCTCCCATCATCTGAAATTTTAGTTAAGCTTAACGGGAAATTTTTGTTCTTTGACCAGCCACCTGTAATCGTAGATGACAGAACATTAGTTCCTTTCAGAACAATTTTTGAAGAATTAGGTGCTGAGGTTAACTGGATTGCCGAAGAAAGAAAAGTTTTGGCGTCAAGAGACGGCATTGAAATTTCTTTGGTTATCGACAGCAACACATTAATTAAAAATGGCGAAGAAATAACAATTGACTCGCCAGCTAAAATTGTAAACGACAGAACAATGGTTCCTGCAAGAGCTGTATCTGAAGCTTTAGGTGCTATGGTGGATTGGGACCCTGTTACAAGAACTGTTTTAATAGACGAGTAAATTATATTAAAATAAAATCAATTCAAAAAATGGAGGTATTTGTTATGGCAAACAAAAAGCTTATCGGCGAATATCCTGTTATCGGTATTCGTCCTGTAATCGACGCCAGAGGCGGCGCTCTTAATTCCCGCGGAAACCTTGAGGGACAGACGATGGCATTAGCAAATGCTGCAAAAAAATTATTTGAGGAAAACCTTTGTTATTCTGATGGTTCTCCTGTTAAGGTAATCATTGCAGACAGCACAATCGGTCGTGTTCCTGAAGCTGCAGCTTGTGCTGAAAAATTCAGAAAAGAAGGCGTAGATATTACTCTTTCTGTTACACCATGCTGGTGCTACGGTTCAGAAACAATGGATATGGACCCAATGACAATCAAAGGTGTTTGGGGCTTTAACGGCACAGAAAGACCGGGTGCAGTATACTTGGCTGCTGTTTTAGCAGGTCATGCTCAAAAAGGCTTGCCAGCTTTCGGTATCTACGGACACGAGGTTCAGGATGTAGGCGATGTTGAAAATATTCCTGAGGATGTTAAAGAAAAATTATTAAGATTTGGCCGTTCTGCCATTGCAGTTGCTACAATGCGCGGCAAGTCTTACCTGCAGATTGGCTCACAGTGTATGGGTATTGCAGGCTCTATTATTGACCAGGATTTCATTGAGAGCTATCTTGGCATGCGTGTTGAATCTGTTGATGAAGTCGAAGTTTTAAGAAGAATGGAAGAGGGCATCTACAACAAAGAAGAATACGAAAAGGCTCTTGCCTGGACAAAAGAGCATTGTAAAGAAGGTCGCGATGACAACCCTGATATCGTAAGATTCTCTCGCGAAGAAAAAGACAAACAGTGGGAATTCACAATTAAAATGTATATCATCATAAAAGATTTAATCATGGGTAACCCTGATTTGCCTGACGGCTTTGAAGAAGAAAAACTAGGCCACAATGCAATTTGTGCAGGCTTCCAGGGACAGCGTCAGTGGACTGACCACTGGCCAAACTGCGATTATCCTGAAGCAGTTCTAAACTCTTCATTTGACTTTGAGGGTAAAAAAGAACCTATCGTTTTAGCAACTGAAAATGATGTTCTAAATGGTTTAGGTATGCTCTTTATGAAACTTTTAACAAACCGTGCACAGATTTTTGCCGATGTAAGAACATTCTGGTCTCCTGAAGCTACAAAGAGAGTTACAGGCTATGATTTAGAAGGTCAGGCTAAAACTAACGGCGGTATTATCCATCTATTAAACTCCGGTGCTGCTTGCTTAGATGCTTGTGGCGAATGTAAAGATGAAAATGGAAATGCTACAATGAAGCAGTGGTGGGATGTTACAGACGAAGACATCAAAAAGATGACAGACGCTACTGTTTGGTGTGAAGCAGGCTTTGAAAACTTCCGTGGCGGCGGCTTCTCTTCTCACTTTACAACAAGAGCTGAAATGCCTGTTACAATGATCAGATTAAATCTTGTTAAGGGCTTAGGTCCGGTTCTTCAGATTGCTGAGGGTTGGACAGTGAAGCTTCCTGACGATGTTTCAGATAAGCTAATGGAACGCACAAACCCAACATGGCCTTGCACATGGTTTGCTCCTCGTTGCGATGGTGTTGAGGGCAGCCCATTTAAGACAGCTTATGATGTAATGAATAACTGGGGTGCTAACCACGGTGCGATTTCTTACGGTCATATCGGTGCTGACCTTATTACAATGTGTTCTATGCTAAGAATTCCTGTTTGCATGCACAATGTACCTGAAGAAAAAATCTTCAGACCTGCTGCATGGAATGCATTTGGTATGGATAAAGAGGGTCAGGATTATCGTGCTTGTCAGGCTTATGGTCCACTTTATAAAAATATGAGATAATCAGTAATATCGAAAAATTTTCAATAATCAAAAATGGTCTGTAGCAAATGCTACAGACCATTTTATTATTATTTTTTCATTTAAAAGGATTACGCCTTGTTTATTGAACCAAACAATTCCATTTTTTCTTTAACTGTTGCTTTAATAGCTTCAGCACCAGGTGCTAAAATCTTTCTTGGGTCAAAGCCTTTGCCTACCAAATCCTTACCTTCTTCAATATACTTTCTTGTAGCAGCTGCAAAGCTTAACTGACACTCTGTGTTTACATTGATTTTTGAAACACCTAAAGAAATTGCCTTTTTAATCATATCAGCAGGAATGCCTGTGCCTCCGTGTAATACCAACGGCATAGGAGCTGTAGCTTCGCTGATTTTCTCTAAAACATCAAATCTTAAACCTGCCCAATTTTCAGGATACTTGCCGTGAATATTTCCGATACCTGCAGCTAAAATATCAACACCTAAGTCTGCAATCATTTTGCACTCGTTAATATCTGCGACTTCTCCGCCACCTATAACACCGTCTTCTTCGCCACCGATTGAGCCAACCTCAGCTTCAACTGAAATTCCTTTTTCGTTAGCGATGCGGATGATTTCTTTTGTCTTTTCAATATTTTCATCAATAGGATAATGTGAACCGTCAAACATAACAGATGAAAAACCTGCTTCAATTACCTTTAATGCGTGTTCGTAGCTGCCATGGTCTAAATGGATTGCAACAGGAACTGTAATATTTAATTCCTCTATCATTCCTTTAACCATTCCAACTACAGTTTTGTAACCGCACATATATTTTCCTGCACCCTCAGATACACCTAAGATAACAGGCGAATTGCATTCCTGTGCTGTCTGAAGTATTGCTTTTGCCCACTCTAAGTTGTTGATGTTAAACTGACCAACTGCATATTTTTCAGCTCTTGCTTTTTTGCACATTTCTTTTACAGATACTAACATTTGCTTCCTCCTAAATTGTAAAGATAATTCTATATTGTCATATTAAAGGGAATTTATGCATTATGCTATTCACCCAAAGTCAATCTTAATAGTATTTTTTGATAAAGTCAACAATTATTGAATTGTCTTCTAATCCATGTGGATGATGGTCGCATCCCTCTTTTATAATAACTTCAATTGTTCCGCCATTTTCTTTATAGTATTTTTCTAAAAGCGCCCCGTTTTCTATGTATGGAACAGTCTCATCACTATCGCCTGCAGCCATAATAATAGGAATGTTGTTTTTTACCAATTCCGGAACTTTGTTAATTGGATGTATTGGCTGTGAGATAAGCTCTGTATGGGTTATGCCTGTATGAGAAAAAAATTCTTTATACCAAAAATCCTGAACCTTGTCATTATCCTTGTGCCATCCTTTATGAGAGGGGCAGCTTAAAAGATTTACAACCGGAGCATCAATATACATAACTGCAACCATTTCAGGGTATCTTGCAGCTGTATGGATTCCGTGAAGTCCTCCACAGGAAAGACCAATTATTGCACATTTTTCGCAAAAACCGTATTTTTCGGTTAAAACCTTTGAAAATTCATACTTGTTTTTATAATCCTCTTCAGAGCCCCATCTTGTGTTGTTTGGTAAATAAGCAATGTTGTAGCCATTCTTTAAAAACTCGTATTCAATTTCAGGAAACGCTCCCATATACTCGGTTTTAAGTGCCCACTTATTTGTTCTTACGCTTTTGTCAGCAAAAACTATAATCGCTTCTTTTCCGTTAAATACAAATTCATCAGTTTCATAGTCCTGCCATATTTCTTTTAAAATGTCGTTCATAAGTATTTCTCCTTTACATTCAAAAATTATAATGTTCCGAAAAGTCTGTCGCCTGCATCTCCCAAGCCCGGAACAATATATCCTTTTTCATTTAATTTTTCATCAACTGTACCGATAAAAAGTTCAATATCGGGATGAGCCTTCATAACGGCTTCAATACCTTCAGGTGCACCAATGATACACATAAGCTTAATTCTTTTAGCACCTCTTGCCTTTATAAAATCAATAGCAGCAGATGCGCTTCCTCCTGTTGCAAGCATAGGGTCTAAAACAATAACCTGTCTTTCTTCTATATCTGTAGGAAGCTTGCAATAGTACTCCTTAGGTTCTAATGTTTCGTGGTCGCGATAAAGACCAACATGACCTACTTTTGCCGCAGGAATAATGCTCATCAAAGCATCAACCATACCTAAGCCTGCACGAAGAATAGGAACTAAAGCTACCTGCTTTGCGATAAACTTTCCTGTTGTTTCAGCAAGCGGTGTTGTAACCTTCTGCTCAATCATTTTAAGATCGCGAGTAGCCTCATAGCCCATCAAAATAGCAATTTCATAAACAAGCTCTCTGAAATCCTTAACTGATGTTTTTTCGTCTCTTAACATTGAAATTTTGTGGAGAATCAGCGGATGCGTCATCTCGTGTACTCTTTCGTTCATATCAGGCACCCCTTTTCTATTTCCTACTCTTATACCTCATATAATAATATAACAACAGCCTTTTTTTGTCAATAGAATTTGCCCCAAAATATCTTTTTTTATTTATTTTTATATTTTTATAAAATATACTTGTTTTTCGTCAAAATTACTGTTATAATGGATATGTAAAAACTAAAATACAGCTTTGAAATGTGGGGTGTCGGACGCATAAGAACGATGTTGCGTCCGGCTTTTATTTTTTAACTGATAAAAATATGTAGAATTGGAGGGTGATAAATGTCCAACGCTATCATTAAACTTGAAAATATATCAAAAAGTTTTGGTGAAGAGGATATTTTAGAAAATTTCAGTGTTGAAATCGCAGAGCATGCGTTTGTTACCATTTTAGGTCCGTCAGGATGCGGTAAAACTACGATGCTTCGTTTAATCGGCGGCTTTATAAAGCCTGACTGCGGTCGCATTCTTTTTGACGGAGAAGATATTACAGACCTTCCCCCTTATAAAAGGAGCCTTAACACTGTATTTCAAAAATATGCTCTTTTTCCGCATATGAATGTTTTTGACAATGTAGCATTTGGTCTTTCAATAAAGAAGGTTGACAAAAAAATCATAAAAGAAAAGGTAAGTGAAATGCTCGCTTTAGTTAACCTTAAGGGCTTTGAGAACAGAAATATCTCTTCCCTTTCAGGCGGTCAGCAGCAAAGAATTGCCATTGCCCGTGCTTTAGTTAATGAGCCAGAGGTTTTGCTTTTGGACGAGCCTTTGGGTGCACTTGATTTAAAGCTTCGTCAGGAAATGCAGTTAGAGCTTAAAAAAATCCAGAAAAAGCTCGGCATAACCTTTATTTATGTAACTCATGACCAGGAAGAAGCCTTAACAATGTCTGATGAAATTATCGTTATGCAAGGCGGTAAAATTCAGCAAAAAGGCACTCCTATTGACATATATAACGAACCTGAAAATGCTTTTGTTGCAGGTTTTATCGGCGAAAGTAACATCGTAGACGGTATTATGAAAGAAGACTTTTTAGTTAACTTTGCAGGAAACGATTTTATCTGTCTTGATAAAGGCTTTTTAAACAACGAAATGGTCGATGTTGTTATTCGCCCTGAAGATATTAAATTCAACAAGGAAAAAGGCAAGATAAAAGGTGTAGTTCAGTCTGTTGTGTTTAAGGGCGTGCACTATGAAATGCGTATTTTTGCCGCGGGTATTGACTGGATTGTTCACTCAACTCAGATGGAGCCTGTCGGAACATCGGTATACTTAGACCTGTTCCCTAATGACATCCACATTATGAAAAAGGTGGTGTCTAAATGAGCAGGCGCTGGTACAGTACCCCATATATCGTGTGGGCTTTAATATTTACTGTTATTCCCCT
>JAZSJX010000067.1:0-7293 GCA_045534535.1 Congzhengia sp. | reverse complement strand
TGGCAGATATCGGCGTGGATACATCTGTTTATATAATTGACGAGCTAAAAAGAAAGGCTAAAGAAAGCCACATTACAGAGCCGCAGGAGCTAAAAAATTCACTTAAGTGCATAATAAGTGATATTTTGGAAGGTCAGGACTCTGTTTGTCATTTGGAAAGCACACCATCAGTTATTATGGTAATAGGTGTTAACGGCGTTGGAAAGACTACATCTATAGGTAAAATGGCAAGCTATTATAAAGCTCAGGGCAAAAAGGTAATTCTCGCTGCTGCTGACACTTTTCGTGCGGCGGCTATCGACCAGTTAGAAATCTGGGCTGAGCGTGCAGGTGTGGATATTGTAAAGCATCAGGAGGGCTCTGACCCGTCTGCTGTTGTGTTTGATGCAATTTCCGCCGCGAAAGCAAGAGGAGCCGACATTGTAATTTGCGACACGGCAGGCAGACTTCACAACAAGAAAAATCTTATGGATGAGCTTTCTAAAACCGCAAGAGTTATAGAGCGTGAAACGGGAAAAGGTGCTGATGAGGTGCTTTTGGTTTTAGACGCTTCAACAGGGCAGAATGCTTTAATTCAGGCAAGAGAATTTAAAAACGCAGCAAATATTACCGGAGTTGTTCTAACAAAGCTTGACGGAACTGCTAAGGGCGGTGTTGTTATTGCACTTTGCAGAGAACAAAATATTGGCGTTAAATTTATTGGTGTAGGCGAGGGAATTTCTGATTTGCAGGAATTTGATGCAGAAGAATTTGCAAAGGCACTATTTCCTGAGAATGAAGAGTAGCAAGAAAGGAAGAAAGGCTTATGGAAGGCTTTAACGGAAATTTTGACGGTTTTGGTAACGCAAAGGAAATGGCACAAAAATTTAGAGAGCAGAAAAACAAAATGAGCGGCAAGAAAAAAGCGACGGTTATTGCTCTTTTGGTTATTGTGCTCGTTTTCGTATTTGCAGGCAGAATACTTAATTTAGTTATGGATATCTGGCAGGTGCATGAAATCGGTGCAGGTTTTACAGATATTTTCTGGAAAAACTTTTTCTGTCGGTTGGCGGTATCCTTATCAGGATTTTTAATCGTATTTATAGCATCTGTTATTAACCTTTTTGTTTTAAGAAGACTTGCATTTATAAAGCACACAAATGTTAGGTTTTTTGAAAAAAAGTGGCCGTATCTTATATTCTCTGTAGTTTTGTCAATAATCTTTGGCGGCATAATGGGCGAAAATGCCTATATTGAACTTCTGACTGCACTAAACGGTACACAGTTTGGTACACTTGACCCGCTCTTTGGCCGTGATATTGGATACTATGTTTTTGTTAGACCATTCTTTAACACCGTTGTTTCCTCATTGAAGGGCGTATTTTTAATACAGGCAATTTTAGTTGCTTTGGTTTATTATACGGTTTTAAACATTTCAGGAATAAAGAACATCAGGGAAATGATAAAAAATGAGCGTGGGGCGTTAACCCATGTAATTGCAAATGTTATTTTGTACTACATCACAATGATATTCTCATATCGCTTAACTGCGGAAAACTTAATGTACGGAAGCTTTGATGCTAACGGAAGTCTTGCAGGGGCGGGCTTTATAGAAACAAATATATGGCTTAATTATTATAAAATAGCACCATATATTATAATGGCGGCAGTGCTTTTAGCAGTCGTGTTTTTGTATCGCAGAAAGTATAAAGCGGCAGTGGGCTTTGTTTTATCAGTGCCTTTAGTTTACATTGCAGTTTTAGTTGTTGCGTTTGTAACTCAGCAGTTTATAGTTGCGCCTGACGAAAGAAACTGTCAGACTCAGTATGTTGAGTACAATATGCAGGCAACTAAAGATGCTTTTGGATTAAATAATATAAAAGAGGTTCAGTTTGATTTTAACAAAGAGCTTACAGACGAGGTAATTGCAAATAACAAAAATGAGCTTTTAAACACTCGTCTTACTGATTTTTCAGCAAGCTTAACCGCGTATAATCAGCTTCAGTATTTCAGAAAATATTATACCTTTAACGATATTGATGTTGTGCCTTATGAAATTGACGGCGAGCAAACGGGTGTGTTTATGTCTGCCCGTGAAATGAACAGGGACAATATGGAGGAGTCGGCACGCTCGTATATTAACGAAAAATTCCGATATACGCACGGCTTCGGTGTTGCGGCAAGTCCGTTTAACAAAATTACGGCAGATGGTCAGCCGGATTTTTGCATTGAGAATATTCCGCCTGAATCTAAAAACGGAATGCCCGAGCTTACTCAGCCAAGAATTTACTACGGCGAGAGCACAAACGATTATGTAATTGTTGGAGATAACAATAAAGAACTTGACTATTCTGAGGGGTATCAGGATATCGAATACACCTATGAGGGCGACTCAGGTGTAAGTTTAAGTTTCTTTAAAAAGCTTCTCTTTTCGATATATTACGGCGATTATAAGATGTTTTTCTCGGGAAATGTTGACAAAGACAGCAAGATTTTAATTAACCGCAATATTATGGACAGGGTTAAAATGGTTGCGCCTTTCTTCACATACGAAGAAGACCCCTGCATAGTTGTAGATGATGACGGAAAAATCAAGTGGGTTATAGACGGCTTTACAACTACTGACAAATATCCATATGCTCAAAAGGTCGGCGGTGTTAACTATATAAGAAACTCTGTTAAGGTTATAGTCGATGCATATACGGGCGACTTAAAGTTCTATATTATAGACGAAACAGACCCGGTTGTAAAAGCTTATAAAAATATATATCCGTCGCTCTTTACAGACGAGCCCATACCTGATGCAATAAAGGACCATTTAACTGTTCCTGAAGGCTTTTTTAAGCTCCAGACACAGATTTATCAAAAATATCATTTAAATGATGCAGGTCAGTTCTATGACCAGTCTGATGTTTGGCGTGTTTCGACTGAAAAGTATCAGAATAATGAGGTAACGGTTGCACCATACTTTAATATGTTTACGGTTGAGGGTGAAACCGAGCCTGAACTCGTTTTGACAATCCCTTATGTTTTGGGCGATAAATATAATATGGTCGGAATTCTGATGATGAGAAGCAGTCCCGAGCACTACGGTGAGCTTGTGCTTTACAGAATTCCAAAGAGCGTAACAGTTTACGGACCTATGCAGATTGAAAATAAAATCGACAACGACCCCGATATTTCAAGGGAAATGACGCTTTGGGGACAGGGCGGTTCTACTGTTATAAGAGGAAACCTTTTGGTTATTCCGTTTGAAAATTCTATTTTCTATGTTGAGCCTGTTTATATAACCTCACAGAACAATGCGTCGCTTCCTGAGGTTAAGCGAATAATTGTGGCGTACAAAGATGATGTTGTTATGGCACCCACATTAGAAGAGGCGTTGGCAGAGGTGCTAAAAGCTTCTGAGGGCATAGATGGAGGTGCACTGGAAGAAGGAGCAGAGGTAATCCCCGAAACACCTGAGGAGCCGACTGTTTCAGATGTGAGCGAAAAAATCCAAAAAGTTTTAGATGCGTACGAGGCGTTTAAAGCATCATCGGGAAGCAACAACTGGAACAAGATGGGAACGGATTTAGACAACTTAGATAAAGCAATAAAAGGATTAAGATAATAAGAAGTGGCATAGAAAAATGCAAAAAGACATCGACAGTTTAAACTGTCGATGTCTTTTTCTTAGTAACGAAAAGAAAATTAAGTCATATACTGAGATTGAGAAGCAAATTTTAGTATAGCAAATAAAGGGGAGCTGAATTTATGTGAAGTATAACTGTTTGTCGTGCCTTTCGCCGGGAGAGTATGGCGAAATATTATTTATCAGATGCGAAAGCACAATAAAGCGAAGATTAGAGGATTTAGGGTTTATCGAAGGAACAAGAGTTTGTTGTCTTCAAAAAAGTCCGTTAGGGGACCCCATAGCCTTTGGTGTAAGGGGTGCAGTTATCGCTCTTCGCGAGGAGGAGTCTAAAAACATATTTATTAAATAATTTCGGCGGCTTGCCGCCTTTACATATATGGGGGAGTTTTATGGGACTTACAAAATCTTCAACGGGAACGGGTGCGTGCGACACATTTTTAAATTTTAAAGCAGACGAAAATGAAATGGTTGTGGCGCTTGCAGGAAACCCAAATGTCGGTAAAAGCACAGTTTTCAACGAACTTACGGGAATGCATCAGCACACAGGTAACTGGCCGGGAAAAACTGTAAGCGGTGCGGTGGGAAAGTGTAGTTTTTGTGAAAAAAAGTTTACTATTGTTGACTTGCCGGGCTGTTATTCCTTAATGGCACATTCGCCTGAAGAGGAGGTTGCCCGTGATTTTATACTATCAGGAAAGGCAAAAGCGGTGGTCGTTGTGTGCGACGCAACAACACTTGAACGGAACTTAAATCTTGTGCTTCAGACCATTCAAATCACACCTAAAACAATTGTGTGCATAAATTTAATCGACGAGGCGGAAAAAAAGAAAATAAAAATTGATGAAGATGCCTTAAGCGAACTTTTAGGAGTGCCTGTAGTTAAAACCTCGGCACGAAGCAGAAGGGGTTTAGATGAGCTTTTAAAGAAGATAGAAGAGATTTCCAAAACAGAGATTTGTAAAGAGAAAAAAGAAGAGCTTACAGTATCAGAACTTATAAAAAGAGCGGAAGAGATTGCAAAAAAGGTAGTAATCTTAGAAAATGAAAGATACGATGAAAGGGACAGAAAAATTGATAAAATCCTTACAGGCAAATGGGGATTTTTAGTGATGATAGCAATGCTTTTAGGGATTTTCTGGCTTACAATTGTAGGCTCAAATTATCCGTCAACGCTTTTGAGTAAATTTCTGTTTGCAACTGAAGAATGGATATATAACGGTCTTACATACTTAAAATGCCCTTACATTATAAGGGAAATGTTGGTGCACGGAGTTTACAGGATGGTAGTATGGGTAACATCCGTTATGCTTCCTCCAATGGCAATTTTCTTTCCGCTTTTTACGCTTTTAGAGGATTTGGGATACCTTCCCAGGATTGCGTTTAATCTTGACAGGTGCTTTAAAAAATGCAGTGCCTGCGGAAAACAGGCACTTACGATGTGTATGGGCTTCGGTTGCAATGCTGCAGGAGTTGTGGGGTGCAGAATTATAGACTCGCCTAGAGAAAGGCTGATTGCGATTTTGACTAACAACTTTGTTCCGTGTAATGGGCGTTTTCCGACGCTAATATCGCTAATTTCAATGTTTGTAATTTCATCGACAGGAATTTTAGAGTCGTTTTCTAGTGCATTTGTTTTGCTTCTGGTAATACTTTTAGGAATTTTAATGACATTTTTAGCATCAAAGCTTTTGTCTGTTACTGTTTTAAAGGGGGTGCCGTCTTCGTTTACATTAGAGCTTCCACCATACAGAGTCCCGCAAATCGGCAAGGTTTTGGTACGCTCGGTTTTTGACAGAACGCTGTTTGTTTTAGGGCGTGCAATAACGGTTTCCGCACCTGCAGGCTTTATAATATGGCTTATGGCAAATGTTTCAGTTGACGGCGGAACACTTTTGACACATTTGGGTAGCTTTTTAAATCCAATAGGAAACTTAATGGGATTAGATGGTATAATTTTAATGGCATTTATTTTAGGCTTTCCTGCAAATGAAATTGTAATACCGATTATGCTTATGGCGTATTTATCGCAGGGAGTTTTAACTGAGGTCCCAAATATTTCAGAATTAAAAAGCATACTTATTTCAAACGGCTGGAATATAGTAACCGCCATAAATGTAATGCTATTTTCACTTATGCACTGGCCGTGTTCTACAACCCTAATAACAATAAAAAAAGAAACGGGAAGTATAAAATGGACACTTCTTTCAGCACTGTTGCCTACAGTATTCGGCGTAGCCTTTTGCGTTTTTATAAATGCAATATCAAAATTGTTTATTTAATTACAAAAATCGACATTGTTTTCGTTGACAACTGTGCTGGTTATAAAGTATAATCAAAGAAGAAGCATATGCTTAAAAAACTATGGTGAAGAAAGAGGTATTTGTTATGAAAATTTGTCCGAATTGTCAGGCACAGCTTGAAGATGACGCTGTATTTTGCGCAGCGTGTGGTGCACAGGTAAGTGAAAATGTTCCGCCAAACGCTCGGTATAATTATGCTCCTTTGTATGACCCCTACGACCATACAAAAGAATTTGATGCAAAGGATATTTCTGACAACAAAGTGATTGCGATGCTTGTTTACTTGATGGGCGTCTTTGGTATTATTATTGCACTTTTAGCAAGCTCAAAGTCAGAATATGTTATGTTCCATGTTCGTCAAGCGCTAAAGTTTTTGGTGTGTAACACACTTTTAGGTCTTGTGGCTGTATTATTACTGTTTACGGTTATTGTTCCTGTTGTGTGCGGTATAGCAATCGCTGTTTTATCAGTTATTCAGATTATCTGTTTCTTCCAGATTTGCACAGGAAAAGCAAAGGAACCTTATATTATCAGAAATCTTACCTTTTTAAAGTAATTTAAGGGGGGGAATTTTACAAATGGGATTTTGTACTAAATGCGGAAAAGAGCTAAAGCAAGATGCACAATTTTGTACAGGGTGCGGGGTAAAGATTTCAGACGAAACGCAGAGTACCTTATACAATGCAGAACCGGCAGAATATAAAGCACCGGAGCAGACCTTTGTTATGCCACCTGCAGTAATGGCTCTTAAAAAAATTGGTTCATCTCCGCTGTTTTTAGTTGTTGCAATAATCTTTTCGCTAAATATAGTGTTTGGTTTTACATCGAGCGTAAGCAGTTTAATTCCGATGTTTTTAAACAGTAGTGCTGTTAGAGAGCTTATTTGGGAGCTAAGTATTGATATGAGCGATTTCTACAGTATGATTTATGGTGGAGGAATTATCGGTAGAATAGTAGCGTCTATCCCGTCTGTTATAATAGCTGTAGGTTTTTGGTTAATTTATGCAACCTGCTCAGACAAGAAAAGCCCATACATAAAGACGAGCGGATTTACAATGATCAAGGTTATAAGTATGATAAACATGGTCTTTACCTGTATTGGTGCAGTGTTAGTGCTGATTGGATTACTTATGGCAGGAATAGGCTTGATGGCAAACGGAGCGGAGGAGGCAGGTATTGCAGCTTTTGTGCTTTTCTTTGTTGCGATCGTTGTCTATGCATTTGCGATTGTATATAGGGCAAAAATCGTTCAAAGCTTAAACGCAGCAAAAACGATTGCGTTAACAGGAAAACCGAGTCTTAAGGTGTCAGGATTTGTTGGAGTTGTGTGCTATATCTCGTCTGTAACTTCAATAATTTCATTTATAGTATCATCGT
>JAZSJX010000021.1:0-2629 GCA_045534535.1 Congzhengia sp. | reverse complement strand
CTCGCCGTATTCTACTAAAATGCCGGACTCCTCATCGGATACAGCCCCATAAGTCCAATCGAAATAAATCGCCGACTCATCGTCGCGGTCTATTATATTAAGATCTGAAAGAGCTGCGCTAAATTTCATATTTGCACCTTTTGACACAACAATTTCGTCTTCATAAATACTGGTGCTGCAATCGAATGTAACATAGTGTTCAGGCAAACTCTCGTCAATTACATACTGTTCATCCAGGCCTTCCGCACTGACTGCAACACACGCAAAAATCATTGCAAAAGCCATAACCAAGCATATCAGTTTTTTCATTTTTATCTTCCTCCAAATTGTATTGAATAATATACACATATTATCAAACCATAATCTATAAGCTTTGTAAAGATTTTTAAAAAAGAGGCAGAAAAATGTGCACACCTCGTATAACAATTATTTGTTGATACAAAGTTTATATAGCAATAAAAATAATAAAACCCTTGATACAGGCAATAAGCCTGTTTCAAGGGTTTCAGAATCAGTTGCAGTGAATTAGAAATATCTCTTTAATAAGCCTTCCAAACCTTTGCCGTGGCGAGCTTCGTCGCGAGCCATTTCATGCACGGTATCGTGAATTGCGTCTAAGCCGTTTTTCTTAGCACATGCTGCCAAGTCGAACTTTCCTTTTGTTGCGCCGTATTCACAATCAACTCTCCATGCAAGATTGTCTTTTGTTGTAGCTTTCATATTAGGTTCTAAATCTTCTCCTAGGAGCTCTGCAAATTTTGCAGCGTGTTCTGCTTCTTCAAAAGCTGCTTTTTCCCAGTAAAGACCTACTTCAGGATATCCTTCACGATGTGCAATTCTTGCCATGCAAAGATACATTCCAACCTCTGCACATTCGCCATTAAAGTTTGCCATAAGCTGCTCAAAGATAAACTTTTTGTCTTCCTCTGAAATATCAGGGTTATTTTTAACTGTCTTTGCATATACACCATATTCGTGCTCTGCAGCAAGCTTTTCGCCCGCTTTCATTTCTGTAAATTTCTCGCCAGCAACCTTACACACGGGGCAAGCTTCAGGTGGCATTTCTCCTTCGTGAACATAACCGCAAACGGGACAAACAAATTTTTTCATAATTTTTTCCTCCATAAATTTATTTTATTTTTTTATTTAACTTAAATTTTTTGACACTTATCGCATATTCCATAAATATATAGTTGATACGAGTCAGCCTTATAACCATCAGATAAATTTTTGTTTATATTATCCTCTGAAAGTTTAAAGTACAAATCCGAAACCTGTTGGCACGATGTGCAGACAAAATGCTGATGATCTGAAATGTCTGCATCATATCTGTCAACCTTATCAGTTGCAGTAAGCCTTATAACCTGCCCTGAATCAACTAAAACATTACAATTTCTGTAGACCGTTGCAAGGCTTAAATTAGGAAGCGTGCTTTTTAAATCAAGGTATATTTTTTCAGCTGTCGGATGCTCTTTTGAATTTATTAAATAGTTTAAAATTGTTTCTCGTTGTTTAGAAAAATTCATATAGCACCTCCAAAATTGATAATGATTATTATTTCTGTTTTAATTATAACAAAGTATTTTTTTCCTGTCAAGTATTTTTTTAAATTTTTGTTGAAAAATTTTTCATTGTTTGATATAATGTTATAAAGAATAGATTTTTTACTTTTTAAGGAGAGTTTTTTAAATGCTGAGTAATTACCTGAAGATTAAAAAGCGCGACGATACCGCGTTTTCAGATATTGTTTTACTTACTAAAAACCAAAGTCTTGCTTTTTGCGAATCTCTTAAGGCTGCAAGAACAAATATAATGTATTCTCTTTCTGACCAGGAAAACGGAAAGTGTTTCATGATAACCTCAGCGTTAGCTTCTGAGGGAAAGACAACAACTGCTATAAACCTTGCAATTACAATGGCAAAAACAGAAGCCCGTGTGCTTGTGGTTGACGCTGATTTAAGGCGTCCAAGGCTTCACACATACCTCGATATTCAAAACAAGGAAGGTCTTGCAAATTTCCTGGGCGGTTTTTGCGATTCTGCGTCAATTATAAAAAGGAACAAGGAACAAAACCTCGATTATATCACTGCAGGAGAGCTTCCTCCTAATCCTACGGAGCTTTTAACCTCGAAAAAAATGGAGGATTTTGTTGAGGAGCTTAAAAAAAGCTATGACTATATTATAATCGACACTCCTCCCGTTAACGCAGTTGCAGATTCTGCAGCACTTGCTCACATCGTTAAAAACATCGTCTTTGTTTTAAGATGCGGTGCAAGCACATTTCCTGAAGTGAAAAAGGCTCTTACCAGCCTGGGATTTTCCAATTCTAAGCTGTTGGGCTTTATTACTATAGACCAGTCAAACAAAAAAAGATCACCAAAATACTATTCAAGATACTACAACAAATACTAAACTCTGATTTTAGGGGTGAATTCAATGAGGTATATCGACTTTCACACTCACATCCTCCCAAAAATAGATGACGGTTCAAAAAGTCTGAATGAATCTGTTGAAATGCTAAGAACCGCAAAAAGGTGCGGTGCGGAGTTGGTTGTTTTAACTCCCCACTATACATCTGACATTTCAATTGCAGAATTTTGTGAGCTCCGTCAGAAAAAGTATTTAGAGC
>JAZSJX010000016.1:0-19934 GCA_045534535.1 Congzhengia sp. | reverse complement strand
TCCCATGTTCTGCTTTCTATGGGACTTCCCCACGAAATTGCGCACGGCTCTTTAAGACTATCAATTGGCGATGTTAACACAAAAGAAGAAATTGACAAGGTTATTGATGTGCTGCCTGGTATAGTGCAAAGACTTCGCGATATGTCGCCTCTTTACGAGGATTTTAAAAACAGAAACTAACCGAAAGGAAGATATATTATGTACAGCGAAAAAGTTATGGACCACTTTTCTAACCCAAGAAATGTCGGCGAAATAGAAGATGCTAACGCCATAGGTCAGGTTGGAAACGCCAAGTGTGGCGATATAATGAAAATATATATGAAAATTGAAAATGACATTATTGCTGATGTTAAATTTAAAACCTTTGGCTGTGGTGCTGCCGTTGCAACAAGCTCTATGGCAACAGAGATGGTTAAGGGTAAGTCAATTAAGGAAGCGTTGTCCTTAACAAACAAGGCTGTTATGGAAGCGTTAGACGGTCTTCCTCCTGCAAAGGTTCACTGCTCAGTTTTGGCAGAAGAGGCTATTAACGCCGCAATCGCAGATTACTACAAAAGGTTAGGTATAGAGCCTGAGTTTGAAATTCGTTGTGCTTCTTGCTGCGACGACTGTCATAAGCATGAGTAAGGGAAAAGTTTTATTAGGTATGAGCGGCGGCGTAGATTCCTCTGTTGCTGCTCTTTTATTAAAAGAACAAGGTTACGATATTTTAGGTGTAACCTTGATTTTAACGCAAAATGACGATGGAACAAACTCTCAAGATGCAAAAAAAGTTGCCGGGCTTTTAGGTTTTCCTCATATTGATGTTGACCTAAAAGACGAATTTTTGCAAAATGTTGCCGACTATTTTGTAAGCGAATATAAAAACGGCAGAACTCCAAACCCCTGTGTTGTGTGCAACAAAAAAATCAAGTTTGGAAAAATGCTTGAAATTGCAAAAGAAAACGGATGCGACTATCTGGCAACAGGTCATTATGCAAAGGTTTATAAAAACGATAAAACAGGTCTGTTTTCATTAGTTAAGGCTAAAAGCTACGATAAAGACCAGACTTATTTTTTATATACATTAACACAAGATGTTTTATCCAAGGTCTTAATGCCGTTGGGAGATTACGAAAAGCATGAGGTTCGCTCGCTTGCCGAAAAAAACGGCTTGCTAGTTGCAAAAAAGCGTGATAGTCAGGATATTTGCTTTATTCCTGACGGCGATAAAAACGCATACCTTAAGCAGTTTCTTCCCGAAAGGGAGGGAAATTTCATCGACACAGACGGCAACATTTTAGGAAAACACAAAGGCATTTTTCACTATACTGTAGGTCAGAGAAAAGGGCTTGGAATGGGATTTGGAAAGCCGATGTTTGTGCTTTCTATAAACCCTAAAAATAATACAATCACGCTCGGAGAGGCGGGAAATGAATTTTCAGATAAGTTTCACATTGAAAACTGTAATTTCATTCCTTTTTATGAGCCAACCGAAAGTTTTAGCTGTTTATGTAAGGTCAGGTACAGTGCAAAAGAAGTGCCTTGTACCTTAATTAAAAGCGACAATGGCTATGATGTTTTATTAAACGAACAGGCACGGGCAATCACACCCGGACAAGCTGCAGTTTTCTATGCAGAAGATGAGTTAATTGGTGGAGGGACTATAGTTTAAACCATCTTTTTCTACTATTTTGATGTTTTCGTACACATCTGTCAGGCGCCACAAAATCATTTTTTCCTGTTGCGTCAGGTCGCAATCTACGATAGTTAAAGAACAGTTTGTCTGTTGGCTTTTTGTTATTGCCGTGCGGATGTCTGCTTCTAGTGTCGTGTTACCACTGTTAAGGAGTAATACAAGCTCACACTTAGGCGGCAGTTTAGAAAATTTTTTCACGAGAAATTGTGCAATTTCATAAAAAATGTTAATTATTGCGTAAGTAATTAAAAATATAATCAAAGCGTCAAAGAAAATGTTTTTCATAATATGTATCCCCCTTTTTTAAGATGGTACATTTTATGCCAAAATTTATCTTTGGTGCAAAAAACGGAGGCTACATAATGAATAAAACAAAACTTTCTGCAAAAAATATCACTATCGCTGCAATGCTTACGGCATTATCTTTGCTAATCCCGATGTTTATGCCTATAAAGCTCGTTTTAGAGCCTATATTTACGGCAACCTTTGCGTCGCATGTTCCTGGAATTTTAGCAATTTTTGTTGGTCCGTTTGCAGTAGTCGGAACGGCAGTAGGAAGTGCATTAGGATTTTTGCAATTAGGACCCTGGGTTTCAGCAAGAGCAATTATGCACCTGGTTTTCGGACTTGTAGGATACAAAATGGTACAGAAAAGATTTAATATTTTTTGGGTACTCTTTATCACAGGTATTATCCACGCAGCGTCTGAAATGTTGGTTGGATTAATTTCTCTTCCGTTTATTGCAGTGCCAAATGGAAATGTGCTAAATTATATTTTAGTAACAGTAGGTTTGGGAACATTTATTCATCACACGATTGATTTTGTAATTTCTATTATCATTATGAGTGCATTAAAATCCGCAAAGCTATTAGACTCCAAGCTTAACTACAGAACATTTAAAGCATAAATTTTACTTGTATCTGGGGGTAATTTATGAAGGATGAAAAGCAAAAGGTTGTACTGATTGGTACAGGCTTTGTTGGTATGAGTTATGCTTATGCCCTTTTGAATCAGAACCTCTGTAATGAACTTGCACTGATCGATATAAATAAAGACAAGGCTCGTGGCGAGGCTATGGACTTAAATCACGGTCTTGCATTTGCAGGCTCAAATATGAGAATATATGAGGCTGATTACGACACTTGCCATGATGCAGATATAGTCGTCATCTGTGCAGGTGTTTCGCAAAAGCCCGGCGAGGACAGACCGGCACTTTTGAAAAGAAATACGGAAGTATTTAAGTCTATTATAGAGCCTGTTGTATCATCAGGATTTTCAGGCATATTTTTAGTTGCGTCAAACCCCGTTGATGTTATGGCACATGTTACACAGTCAATCTCGGGTTTTGACCATCATCGCGTTATAGGAACAGGCACAACGCTTGACACTGCCCGTCTTCGTTTTCTTTTAGGCGAATATTTTAGTGTGGACCCTAAAAATGTTCACGCCTATGTTATGGGCGAACACGGCGAAAGCGAGTTTGTTCCGTGGTCACAGGCTATGATTGGAACAAAATCAGTTTCAAAAATTGTAAACGAGTATGGCGACCGCTTTAAGAAGAGCGAAATGGATGAAATTGGTCTTAAGGTTAAAAATGCAGCACAGGAAATTATCTTGGCAAAGCAGTCAACCTACTATGGAATTGGTATGGCACTTGTCAGAATTACAAAAGCCATTTTTTCAAATGAAAACAGTATACTGACTGTTTCATCGCTTTTAAACGGCGAGTATGGTCAGGAAAATGTTTACGCAGGCGTTCCTTGCGTCGTAGGGCGTGATGGTATAAAGGGTATGCTTACCTTAGAGCTTACCGACGAGGAAATGCAGAAAATGCAAAAATCCTGTGATATTTTAAGAGAATATTATAGAGCAACACTATAGCAAAAAGCGGAACTCTTCTTATGAGCTCCGCTTTTTTTGTACCTTTATTTGTTCTAAAAGATTTTTGACCAATTCTTCTATATCCGTCAACTCTTCTATAACTCTGTCTTTTTTAACATCGCAACAATTTAGATATAAGTTTAGTTTTGCAGTTAGTCTGTATAATTTATAGATTTTTGTTTTCATTTTAAACACCACCTTATTTGTTGGTTCTACTAAATATTAACACATATGTGTTTGTATGTCAACATATGCGTTCAAGAATTGTATAGAAGTAACATATACTATTCTTGAGGTGAGTGAATATGTATGTATCAACACTTGATTCGGTAAAAGTAGGTAAAACAGTATCTTTCTTTAGACAACAAAAGGGAATATCACAGGAAGTTTTGAGCGGTTTGGCAGATATCGGAAGAAGTCATTTAAGTGCCATAGAGCGTGGCGAAAGAAAGCCAACACTTGAAACACTCTACAGAATATGCACAGCTCTTGATATTAAAATGAGCACATTTGTGATAAAATTAGAGGAAATCTTATAATGTGAATTTTTAAAATCCTAGGATGGAAGAAAAAAGATGCAGAATGTACGAACTGAACCCGAAGTTGTACAAAGGTACTACGAGAGGTGAAGTTCGTACATAACGAAAAACATTTAAATAAAAAAAGAAATCCACTATAAGTGGATTTCTTTCTTTTAGGTTTTGTATGTAATTTTGTTTTTCGTGTTCTGCGCTTTTTAGGAAGGATTGAAAAAAATTGATGTAGAATTGTCAAACCGCACCCGAAGCTGTACATAGGTACTGCGAGAGGTAAGGTTTGGCAATAGTGCAAGACATAAATAAAAAGGAACTCTTAAAAGAGTTCCTTTCATTATGCTTAAACCTCAATTCTTGTCTTGCACGCTCTACGCAATTTTTAAAATCCTAGAATAGAATGCTGACTGTTTCGTCGTTGTATATTCTCTTAATTGCTTCTGCAAAAAGTGATGCAACAGACTTAGTCTGAATCTTATCAATCATCTTGCTTTCAGGAATTGCAATGGTATCTAATACCAAAAGCTCCCTTATCGGACAATTCTGAATTCTTTCAATAGCAGGGCCTGACAATACACCGTGTGTGCAGCAAGCGTAAACCTCTTTTGCACCACGCTCAGCTAAAGCTGTAGCACCATTTGTGATTGTACCTGCTGTGTCTATCATATCGTCAATCAAGATGACCTTTTTATCCTTAATATCGCCGATTATGTTCATTACCTCTGAAACATTTGGTTTCGGGCGTCTTTTATCAATAATCGCAATCGGAACATCAAGCTTTGATGCAAAGCTTCTTGCACGGGTTACACTGCCTAAATCAGGAGATACTACAACTACATCATCACGGTTCGGGAACTTGTCTAAATAGTGCTGTGCCAAAAGTGTGCCGCCACGAAGATGGTCAACAGGAATATTGAAAAAGCCCTGAATCTGTGCGGCATGAAGGTCCATTGTAAGAACACGGTCAGCACCGGCTGTTGTAATCAGGTCAGCAACTAATTTTGCTGAAATCGGGTCTCTTGCCTTTGATTTTCTGTCCTGTCTGGCATAACCGAAATATGGCATAACTGCTGTAATTCTTGATGCTGATGCACGCTTAAATGCGTCAATCATAATCAAAAGCTCCATTAAGTTATTGTTTACAGGTTCTGATGTTGACTGAACTATAAATACATCCGAGCCTCTTACTGTTTCGTATGTGTTAACTGAAATTTCACCATCAGAGAACATACTTACCTCTGCATTACCTACCGGAAGTCCTAACTCCTTTGCGATTTTCTCTGCTAATGCGGGATTTGAGTTGCAGGAAAAAATCTTTACATCCTTACCATGGTTAATCATTTGTAATTCTCCCCTCTTATATATAAAAAATTTATTTTAAATCGTTTACTGATTTTTCATACCTTATATCGTTTCCAATAAAGTGCAGGATTAAATAATGTCCTAAAATTCTTGACACAACACGCTCTGAATATTTTTTCTCAAGCTCAGCCATAGAAAGATTTGTGTTAATAACTGTTTTCTTGCCTGAAATCAGCCTTGAATTTAAAATATCAAACAGAGCGGCGTTTGTATACTGTGTCGAAAACTCACTGCCTAAATCGTCTAAAATAAGCAAATCACAGGTATATAATTTTTCTGTTTTAAACTTCAGCTTATCAGCGTCATCGTTTCTTTTAAACTTTAACTCTTCAAGCATTGAAAAGGTTTGATACGCTGTTTCGTAAATTACCGAATAGCCTTTTTTTATAAGCTCTTTTGCAATGCAGGTGGAAAGAAAAGTCTTTCCAAGACCCGGAGCACCCCAGAACAAAAGGTTATTATTTAATTTTTCAAAATTATCTACAAAGGTACGGCAGGTATTTAAAATCTCCTTAATGTGCTCTTTTGGAGACACGCCGTAGTATTCGTCAATCTTTTCGTCATAAAGTGATATGTCAAATGTGGAAAAGCTCTGGTCCTTAAGCTGCATAGAAAGGTTTGACTGCTCGTATGCCTTATTTATAAGCCTTCTTTTGTAGCACTCACAAGCAGATGTGCCGACTGCACCTGTATCGCGGCACTTTTCACACAAAAAGCGTTCCGAAAGCTCATCTTTAGCGTAGCCGTTTTTTTGCAAAAGCTCATCACGCTTTGACAAAAGTGCTTTCTGCGACGCACGAAGCTCCTCTATCTGCTTTTTTACATCGCCACCCGAGAGTGCAATCTTATAAATTTTAAGACCCAGCATTTTAATTTCACTATCAATTTCAAAAAGCTCAGGAACCTTTTCAAACACTTCCTCACGGCGAGCATTTAAGTCCTCCTCGTTATGTCTTCTTAAGGATTCATATTCTGCTTCAACCTCTCTGTAAAGTTCTGCATCATACGCCATTTAGCTCACCGCCTTTATTTGCTGATTTCTTAAATGTTTTTCTGTCTATTTCATCGTAGTCATATCTTGATTTTTTCTGTTCAGGTGTAGTTTTTAAAGGCTTTTTAACACTTATACCCCTTGGTTCCTTTGCAATCCCCTCTAAAATTTTGTTCATATACTGAAAGGCAACTTTACCTGTGTTCTCAACTGTTTTTTCGTAAGCCGACCTTACATCATCCAAGCTTACCTTAAAATCGTTTTGCCATTTATTTATGTATTCTAATTCTCTTGTAGTGAGCTTTCTTTCGTTCGCACCAATAATCTGACGAACTTTTCCTGCATAAGACAAAAGTTCTTCTCTCTTTTTGATAAATGTATTAGCCTTTGAAACCGATGTAATTTCAAGCTCTGCCCATTTTTGAGCCTCACGCTCTAAAGCACGCATTGTAGTTTTTCCCTTGCCCGAAAAATATTCGACCATAACCGCTATTACTTCTGCAGGAAGCCCGTAATAGTCGTACATAGAATATAAAATCTCAGTATCCGCAGAAGACAAATTTTTGCCTAATATACCACTTACTATTTTATATATCTGCGACAGCTTCGGGTTTTCAGATATGCGTTTTGCTATTTCGCCTGTTTTATAGTTTGGCTTAAAGTCTAATGTGTTTACCTTTCCTTTTGCATCAAAAACAAACTCAACATCAAATTCAGCATCAGCCACGCTTGTAAAATTATGTACCTTAACTAACCCCTCGGAAGAACAGAAAAGGAACGCATTTACAACATCCATTACATTTATATGTAAAAGGTCTGCAATCTGCCTGTTTGATATGTTCACTTTCCCATTGTAATACTCGCAAAGGGCACGCATATACACGGCAAGATATAGAGTATTGCCCGTCTTTGTTAACTTTTCTACTGCACACTCAGGTACTTTAATAAAGTTGACCTTCGGTCCATCAGATATCGGGTTTAAAATCATTTACCTCACCAACACACTCTTTCTTCATCATACACTATAAGTATAACACAAAAAAAATATTTTGTAAACACGATAAGACCATTTTCGATAAAATTCTGTAAAAACATAAAAAAAGAGTGATGCGTCAGCGAAAAGCAGTAACGCAACACCCTCGAAAGAACTTATTAAATTATTTACGAAGTCCGAGCTTTTTAACGATATCACGGTATCTTTCGATATCAACCTTCTGAAGATACGCTAAAAGTCCACGACGCTGACCAACCATTTTCAACAAACCGCGTCTTGAGTGATGGTCCTTTTTGAACTCCTTAAGATGCTCGTTTAAGTGGTTGATTCTTTCTGTCAAAATAGCAATCTGCACTTCAGGTGAACCTGTGTCGGTTTCGTGCAATTTGTACTTTGCAATAATTTCTTGTTTTACTTCTGGTCTCATTTTAATTTCCTCCTCTTATAATATTCACCGAAAACCGAGAAGTGGCCTTTGTCGAGGCGACGCCAAAATCCCAGTTTTGGTAGTGCAAGGAATATTTTAACACAAACTTTTCTGTTTGTAAAGCATTTTTTTAAATATTTTTAAAATTTATAGTATTATATATGTGCACCATGTCCTGCATCAATAATGATAGTTCTTCCTTCTATTCCTAAATACACATCTTTTGTCTTTGAATTTTCAATCACACCGCACATAACGCAAATTGCCATAACCAATGATAAAAAAACGATGCTAAGCCTTTTTCTTTTTAAAACAAATACCATAAACTCACCCTTTTTCTTTTTTTATTTATTGTATTTGTTTTAAAAAAATTTATACCCCCTGAAACTCAGGGGGTATGTAAAAAGCTTATTTTACTTTAATGCCCTTTATAATGTTTTCTTTAACTTCTACTTTGATATCTTTGCCCAGTCCGTCTATATACTCATTATATTTTTCTGACATAAGTACGCCTTGAACCTTCTGCATAAATGCAGCATAATCCTCTCCCTCTGTAGGAAGCTCATATCTTTTAATAATGTGCCAACCAAAATCTGACTCAATTAAAGTCGCGCTTATTTCGCCTACTTTAAGCGCAAATGAACCTTTTGTGAATTCAGGAATCATCTGTCCGCTTTCATCAAGTGATACGCCGTTTTCGTCAATGATATAGCCGTCAGGAGTGCTTGTCATTCCTGGGTCTTCGCCGTAGAGCTCTATAAGACCTTCAAAATTTTCTCCCGCTAAAGCCTTTGCCAAAACATCTTCGGCTCTTTTCTTAGCGTCCTTTTTGTAAGCTTCTAAGTCGATTTCTGTTCCGTCTTCGTTTGTTGTCTGTTCAGGCTCACTCAAAATTAAAATATGCTTTACCCTTGCATAAGTCTCTTTTGCCTTTTCTTCAATTGTTTTATTATCAACCGCAACAGGGGAACCCTCTTTTTCAATTAAAGACTGAAAATATGCATTTGAAAGATAAGCCTTTTCCGCAATCTCAGAAAGCTGGTATTTATCAGCACCGATTGTCTTTGTTAATTCCTTCAACTGTTTTTTTGCCTCGGCGGTATCTGCATTTACCAATGAATGAGCACTTGCAAGCTCTTCTTCACTTAATGTAATTCCTTCCTCATTTGCCTTGTCGCACGCAATCTGTGTGCGAATAGCTTCTTCTAAAGCTCTGTCCTTTGCAACATCTGAAGCCTTTTTCCCATCAATTTCTGATTTCCAGAAATCCTTTTCTTCTACATCGCCTGCTTCTGAAAGCATCTCGAGTTTTACTGCTTCTAAATGGTATCTGTACTCTTCTTCTGTGATTTCTACATCGCCAACTGTAGCTACAGTTCTTGAAACTGTAAGTCCATTTTTATTTGCAAGAATTACTAATGCTGCACAAATTGCAACGATTGCCACAACCCATTTAATTACTGATTTTAGTGTTTTCAAAAAAAACACGCTCCTTCGTTAAATTATAATAAGATTATTATACACTATTTGGAATTACTATGCAAGCATTTATTATATTCTTTTAATAATTTTTTTGCCTGCTCTAAAACCTCAACAGAAGACTTTTCACTTATCTTAAGCACCATATAGGGCTTCGCCCCTGCGGATACGAAAAATCTGCTTCCGTATACAGACACCAATTCCGCTATGGCCTCTAATCTCATATCTCCATAAAAATAGCATAAAATTTTCCCGTCTTTATATGAAACTTCTGATATCTCGCCTGTTTTTGCAAGATATTTTATTTCCGCTACTGAAATCAAGGATGAAACGCTTTCGGGAAAATCACCGAACCTGTCGCAGATTTCTGCTTCCGTTTCAATTTTATCCTCATCACTTTCAATAGCTGCAATTTTTTTATAGATATCTAGCCTCATCGCATGATTTTTAATGTATGAAGGCGGAATGTATGCTTCAACATTTATGTCAACTACAGTCTGCACCTCTTCTTTTACAGAGGCTCCCGTAATTTCGCCCACACTTTCTGCCAAAAGCTCACAGTACATATCATAGCCTACTGTTTCCATATGTCCGTGCTGTTCAGCACCTAAAATATTTCCCGCACCTCTTATTTCTAAATCGCGCATAGCTATTTTAAAGCCCGAGCCAAACTCTGTAAACTCCTTTATCGCTTTAAGCCTTTTCGTTGCCTTTTCGTTTAAAACTTTATCAGGGCGATATGTTAAATATGCAAAAGCTCGCCTGTTCGTTCTTCCGACTCTTCCCTTTAACTGATAAAGCTGAGAAAGTCCCATTCTGTCGGCATCCTCAACGATTATTGTGTTGACATTTGAAATGTCTAACCCCGTTTCAATAATAGTTGTACACACTAAAATATCAGTTGTGCCTTCCTGCATATCCATCATTATTTCTTCTAACATTTCCTCGTTCATAGCTCCATGTGCAACTGAAATTTTAGCGTCAGGAAACGCTTTTATCAGTCTTCTTGCCGTAGACTCAATGCTTGAAATTCTGTTGTGAATATAGTAAACCTGACCGCCGCGGGAAAGCTCTCTTTTTATAGCGTCGTTTACGATAGCCTCGTTATGCTCCATAACAACTGTGCGTACAGGGAATCGGTTTTCAGGAGGCTCTGTTAACACACTCATATCCTTAATATTTATCATAGACATATGAAGCGTTCTTGGTATCGGCGTTGCAGAAAGTGTTAAAACATCAACATTGTGTCGCATCTCTTTAATTCTTTCCTTGTGCTTAACACCAAACCTTTGCTCCTCATCAACCACTAAAAGCCCCAAATCACGAAACTCAACATCCTGTGCTAAAAGCCTGTGAGTGCCGATAACTATATCGATTTCGCCTGACTTTATCTGCTTTATAATCTGAGACTGCTCTTTTTTAGTTTTAAAGCGTGATAAAAACGCAATTCTTATAGGGAAATTCCCCATTCTTTCTTTAAAGGTGTTAAAGTGTTGCATTACCAAAACTGTTGTGGGAGCTAAAATTGCCACCTGTTTTGAGTCCATAACCGCCTTAAATGCTGCACGAAGTGCAATTTCAGTTTTTCCATAACCGACATCACCGCAAAGAAGCCTATCCATAGGACGCTCGCTTTCCATATCGCTTTTAACCTCTGCAATGCTCCTTAACTGGTCATCAGTTTCAGTATACGGAAAACCCTCTTCAAAGGTCTTTTGCCATTCGGTGTCAGGGGAAAACGAAAATCCCACCGACCTCTGGCGGGCAGAATACAGGTTTACAAGTTCTTCTGCAAGCTCTCTTGCAGACTCCTTGACCTTACTTTTCTGCCTTGCAAAGTCGGCACCGCCCATTTTATTTAAGCGTACTGTGCCCTCTTTTCCCACATACTTTTGAATAAGGTCTAACTGGTCGGCTGGGACATACAAAAAATCGTCGCCGTTGTATTTTACCTTTAAGTAATCGTGCTTTTTGCCCTCGACCTCTAAGGTGTCAAGCCCCATGTACTGACCGATACCATGAGTTCTGTGAACAACATAGTCGCCGACATTTAAGTCGTTAAAATCACGAATTCTGCTTGCAGAATCAAGCTTTTTCCGTCTTACACGCCTGTTCGTTTTCTTTCCGAATATCTCTTCTTCGCCAAAAAATGCGTATTTTAACCCCTCATAGTAAAAGCCTTTTTTAAGACCGCCGGTAACAAAGTTTATTTTTTTAGGTTTAGGCTCATTTTTATTCCATATATTTACCAAAAAACCGTTTTCCTTAAGGTCTTCTGATAACCTTTCACATCTTTCTTCATCCACTGAAAAAACAACTGTAAAGCCGTTATTTTGCCACTCGCGGACATCCTCATAAAACCTTTGCCTGTCTCCAAAGTTTTTGCCGATTTCACCTGCATTTATATTAAATTCCTGCTTTATTTTAAATTCCTTTATACTGCCTGAAAGCTCTGACATTGCGATTATCGGATGCTCTGAAAGCTCATCTAGCACATCATAGTAGTCGTGAATATATTTTTCCTGGAATTCAAAATGCTCATCCTTTTCAGCCAACGCCTTAACAGTTTCTTCAATGTCCCATTTAAGCCCCTCGTAGCGCTCCGAAATACCCTTTGGCTCATCGAAAAACACAAAGGCGTCCTTACTGAAATACTCTAAAACTGATGTGCCGTCTGTTTTGTGAGAAAGCTTTTCATCAGCAGGGCCTATTTTTACAAAATCTATATTTTCTACAGACATCTGCGAAAAAGAGTCAAACTCCCTTAGTGAGTCAACCTCGTCGCCAAAAAGTTCAATTCTTACAGGGTTTTGAGCAGATGGCGGGAATACATCCAAAATACCTCCGCGGACAGAAAACTGTCCCGCTCCCTCCACCATATCCTCTTTTGTGTATCCCATATTAACTAATTTTTTCGATATTTCAGAAATCGAAATCTCATCGCCCATTGAAATGGATACAGAATTTTCACTATATGTTTTAAAATCGACAGTAAACTGCAAGAGTGCATCTATGCTCATAACGGTCAGGCTTTGTGCCCCGTTAGTTATTAGCTTTTCTATAACTGCAAGACGCGAATTTAAAAGCTCGTGGCTTACGGCATCTGCCTTGAAAAACTCAATTTCCTTAGACGGATAATAATATGTTTTTTGAGGAAGATAGTAAGAAATTTCATCCGCTATTTTTTTAGCCTCATAGTCGCTTGTTGTAACAAAAATCCCCTGTTTTTGCAAAAACAGGCAAAGGCAAGCGGCAAAGTGCGATTTTGCAGGGGTATTGAGCCCTGTAAAACTTAGCGCCTCTTTGCCTTTTAAATTCGCAGCCTCTGTAAAGCCGTTTAATTTTTGCGCGGTGTCAATTAAAACGCTCATCTAAAATGCCTTTCCGTTAAATTTATTCATAGCACTTTGTGCACCGTTTCTTATAATCTCGGGCACAACCTCTTCAACAACGCAGTCAACGAGCTTTGACAAATGAGGAATTTCTTCCTTGGAAAAGTGCCCTAAAACCCAGTCTGCCAGGTCGTACTCGGGTGGCTTATTGCCAACGCCGATTTTAATTCTTGTAAATTCATCAGAACGGAGCTGATATATAATCGACTTTAAGCCGTTATGACCGCCATCGCTGCCCTTTTCCCTGATTCTTAACCTACCACAATCTAAGCTCACATCATCGTGAATTATGATAACCTTTGAAATGGGAATTTTGTAATACGCGCAAATTTCATGAAGTGCCTCGCCCGACAAATTAACATAGGTCTGCGGCTTTACCAAAATAACCTTTTCTCCTGCAATGGTGCCCTCGCCGATTAGTGACTTGTGCTTTATTTTATTTATTTTTATCCCGTATTTTTCTGACATATAGTCCATAGCGATAAAGCCAATGTTATGTCTTGTGCCGTCATACTGTTTCCCGGGATTGCCTATGCCTAAAATTACAAACATCTCTATTCCCCTTTTATTTTATGTAGGTTACTGCCACACCATCGCCTATAGGAAGAATAACGGTGTGAAATCTTTCGTCTTTACAAATATAATCTAAATACTCACGAAGCCTTTTAATTATGGTATCGTGTTTTTTTCTGAATAATGTGTCAGTCGCGGTCATTCCCATATATAAAACATCATCTGTTATGATAACTCCGCCTTTGTTTAATTTCTTTACGCACTCATCAAAATACGCTCTGTACTGTCCCTTTGCAGCATCTATAAAGATTAAATCGTAGGTGTCGTTTAAGCTTTCCAAAACCTCCGACGCTTCGCCAAAAATACATCTTATGTCGCCTGCTGCTCCGCCTTTTTCTATGTTTTTCTTAGCAAGCTCTAAAACCGAATCATCACGCTCTATCGTTGTAACCTTAGCACCGCCTGAAAACTTGTGCATCAAAAGTGCACTATAGCCTATCGCCGTTCCAAGTTCTAAGATTTTTTTAGGCTTTAGTGATGATAAAAATGTGATTAAAAACTGCTCTACAGGGCGTTTTACGATATAGATGTGATTTTCTTCCGCATACGCTCTTAAGCTTTCAAAAAAATCATCATTTTTTCTGTGAGTTTTATCAATATATTCTTCTATGTAATCGTAAACTATCTGGTTCATTAAATTTCTCCTTGGTTTAGCTGATATGAAAGGCTTGAAAAACGCTTTGCCTCGTAGTCGTTATCTACCATTTTTGTAAGTGCTGCCTTTTGACCCACTAAAACTACCATATCCCTTGCACGAGTTACAGCGGTGTACAAAAGGTTTCTCGAAAAGAGCTTCTCCGTTCCCCAGAAAATCGGGATAACCACAGTTTTAAACTCACTGCCCTGGCTTTTGTGTACAGTAATTGCATAAGAAAGCTCAATTTCCTCAAGCAGAGCGTTTTCGTATTCCACAGTTTTTCCGTCATCAAAAAGCACAGTTATAGAAGTATTCTTAACCTCGATTATTTTCCCCATATCGCCGTTATAGACGCCGTAGCCCTCTTCTTTCGTGTCGTGTTTTTTCCACTTTAAGTCATAGTTGTTTTTAATCTGCATAACCTTGTCATTAAGCCTTAGCGTTCTGTTCTGGAACACTCTTTCAGGCTTATTTTTTGCTCTTGGATTTAGTATTTCCTGCAGCTTTTCATTAAGCGCAAAAACTCCAACCTGTGTTTTTTTCATAGGGGTAATTACCTCTATGTCTGCCATCGGGTCTAAATTATAGGCGGCTGGCAGTCTTCTTGATACTAAGTCCAAAAGCTTTTGTGAGGTTTGATCAGTATCCTCAGCCTCAATAAAGAAAAAGTCTTTGTCCTTCTGGTTTAGTATGGGGTACTCGCCCTTGTTTATTTTATGAGCATTTACAACAATCATACTCTCCTTAGCCTGACGAAATACCGTATCTAAACTTACGACAGGCACTATTTCTGACAATATTATATCTGCCAGAATATTTCCCGCACCAACTGATGGCAGCTGGTCGCTGTCGCCCACCAAAATTACCCGTCCGCCCATTTTAACAGACGACATAAGCGAGCTCATCAAAATCGCATCTACCATACTGACCTCATCAATTATGATAACATCTTCTTCTAACGGCTCATTTGTTTCACGCATATACTCTCTTAAAACATCGTCCTCTGAGTATCCTACCTCAAGTAACCTGTGAATTGTTTTTGCTTCCATTGTGCAAAGCTCTGTCATTCTCTTTGCAGCACGACCTGTGGGCGCCGCAAGTGCAATTTTCTTTTTGTTTTTTTGAAAAAGCTTTATAATAAAGTTAATTGTGGTGGTTTTACCCGTTCCGGGACCGCCCGTAATTACTGTAACTCCGCTATTTAATGCAGAAAGTGCCGCTTCCCTTTGTTTTTCAGCCAATGTAATTCCATTTTCAATTTCAAGCTTTTCTATTTCTTTTTCGGGGTTTTTGATTTTTTCCTTGATGCTGTCTGCCATAAGCTCTTTTATGCAAGATGCCACAGTCATTTCGGCACTGTATAAAACAGGCAGGAAAATAGCATCATTGTCTTTTATTTTCATAGATATAAGCTCACGGTCACACAAAAGCTTAACGAGTGCATTTTCAGCATCAAGCGCCGACACACCGAGCATTTTTTCGGTATGGAAAATAAGCGTTTCGCGAGGCAGATATGTGTGCCCCTCGCTTCCTGCAAAGTATGTTAAAATATATTTTATGCCCGACTTTATTCTGTGGATGCTGTTTTGTGCACCACCCGACATTGACGCTACTGTATCTGCCGTTTTAAAGCTTATCCCACGAATTTTTTCGCATAAAATATACGGATTTTCCTTTATCATTTCAACTGAATTTTTGCCCAGCAAATCGTAGACCTTTACGGCAAAGCGAGGCGATATGTTAAACTTTTGCAAAAATAAAATTATCTGCTCCTTTTCACGCACCGACAAATAGCTTTCAGCTATTTTCATTGCCCTCTGATGCGTAATGCCGCGGATTTTAGATAACCGCTCGGGAGTATCAGAAATTACACTCAGTGCCTCTTCTCCAAACTCGTCTATTATTTTTTCTGCCGTTGCTCTGCCTATTCCCTTAATTATTCCCGACGACAAATACGCAAGTAACGAATCGCGGGTTTCAGGCTCCACTCTTTCAAAATATTCTATTTTAAGCTGCTCGCCGTAGCTCGGATGATTTACCCATACTCCGCATACCATAAGCATTTGACCGCACTTAATAAAGGGCACCGTGCCGACACAGGTAATTAGTCCTTCCTCCCCTGCATCTAAATCAAAAATTGCGTAGCCGTTGTCCTCATTTTCGTATATTACCTCGTCAACTATGCCGTAATATGCGTCTTTTTCAATCATCTAAGGTTTTCTCCGATATATGTTTTAATTTCGCTATATAAATTTTCGTCTAGACAGTCAAACCATTTATAATTTCCTCTGCGAAACCAGGTAAGCTGTCTTTTTGCATATCTTCTGCTTCCCCTTTTTATAAGCTCTATGCACTCGTTTTTATCAATTTCCCCTTTAAAATACGACAAAATCTCCTTATATCCAATTCCCTGCATAGATTGGTGTGTTTCATTAAGTCCCATTTGGGAAAGCTTACTAACCTCTTCAAAAAGTCCGTTTTCAACCATTTTATCAACCCGTGTGTCAATTCGGGCGTACAGCTTTTCACGATCCCCTGAAAGACCGCACAAAATAAATTCATAAGGCGATTTTTCTCTTTTTGACTCTTCATTCTGCTCGGTTCTCGTTTTTCCCGTTTTCTCAAAAATTTCTAAAGCCCTGATTACCCTTTTTACATTGTTTGGATGAATTTCTAAAGCGGCGACCGGATCAATTTTGGAGAGCCTTTCGTGCAATTTTATCTCGCCTATTTGCTCTAATTCTTTATATAACGCATCCCTAACCGATGTGTCGGCTTCTTCGTCTGTAAATGTAATGTTATCACACAAAGACGATATGTAAAGCCCTGTACCGCCTGCAACAATCGGCACATTACCTCTTTTTAAAATCTCGTGAATTTTGTTTTTTGCCAATTTGCAATAGTCCGCAACACTAAAGCTTTCCTTAGGGTCTAAAAAGTCCATAAGATGATGGCAAACCCCTTGTTTTTCATCGTCTGTCGGCTTTGCACTTCCAATATTTAAATGCTTATAAATCTGCACGCTGTCGGCAGAAATAACCTCGCCCGAAAAAGCTTTTGCAAGCTTTACAGAAACTGCGGTTTTTCCTGTTGCCGTAGGCCCTGCAATAACAATAACCTTATTCATTTAAACAATCCTTTTAAACTGTTTTTCTATAAAATCCTTTGTAAACTCAATCGTAATCGGTCTTCCGTGAGGACAGGTGTTTATTCCGTTTAGCATAAATATTTCATCTAAAAGTGTTTTCATCTCATTGTTTGTCAAAACCGCATTTGCTTTAACCGCCCCACGACAAGCAATTCTGTAAAGCATCTTTGACGCTAAATCGTCATCAATATTTTTGTGGTTGGAAGAAAGCATACCGATTATTTCTAAAATCGTGGCTGAAACATCGCAGTTTGCCGCATTTTGCGGAACCCCGCGAACTACAATTTGCCTTTCGCCGAACTCCTCTGCTAAAAAGCCTAAATCATAAATCGCATCCTTGTTTTCACAAAAAACACCAAATTCCGTTGATGTCAGACTGACATTTTCAGGACACAGCAAAAGCTGAGTTGAAACCTCACGCTTTTGATATTCTTTTAAAAGCTTTTCATAACGAAGACGCTCGTGTGCGGCGTGCTGGTCTACCATCAGCATTTTGCCGTCTTTCTCAACTACTATGTAGGTTGCAAAAACCTGTCCGCAAATTTTGTATTCAGGAATTTTTGTTTCCTCAATTACAGCCTCTAAAACTACTTCTTTTGGTATAACCGCTTCTTCCTTTTTAAATTCGGGAATGAAACTCTCTATTGTCGGTTTCTCTATAACAAGTTTTTCTACGGCTGGTTTTTCTATTATAGTTTTTTCTATAACAGGTTCTTTTATAACTTTTTCTTCTGTTTTAACCTTTGGCCTTTCATCTATTTCACGAAAGCTTACGCTGATTTGTGGTTTTTTTACTTCTACAGGTTTTGGTGTTTCTTTTGTAATTTCTTTTACCAAAACCTCTTTTTTTACAAACTGTGGCTTGATGCTTTTATTTTCCGACACCTTAGGTATAAATTCTGACGAGTAAAGTGCATTTTTTACCGCCCAATAAACGCAGTGATAAATATGCTTTTCATCCGCAAACTTTGCTTCAAGCTTAGTAGGATGAACATTTATGTCAACATCCTCGGGGGAAAGCGTTATATTTAAAACAAGTGTCGGGAATTTTCCAACCATAAGCTCATTTTTATAGGCCTCTTCTGCTGCACGGGAAAGAAGCGGACTTTTTATGTATCTTCCGTTAACGAAAAAGCTTTCCATATTTCTGTTAGGTCTTGATGCCGTGCCCTTTCCTACCATACCGAAGACACTAACACCACGATCATCATAATTTGCTTCAACCATAGCATTTTTTATGTCTTTTCCGTAGACAGCAAAAATCGCCGAGGAAAGCATATTATCCCCCGGTGTGAAAATCACTTCTTTTCCATTATTTATAAACTTTACTGAAATTTCAGGATGCGAAAGCGCAAGACGAGAAACTATGTCTTCTATGTAGCCAGCTTCAGTATAGTCTTTTTTTAAAAACTTCATTCTTGCAGGAACCGTGCTGAATAAATCCCTTACAACCACGGTTGTTCCGTCAGGACAACCCGCTTCTGCAATGTCTACAATTTCTCCGTTATGAGAAATTAAATGCGTTCCTGCATCGTCATCTTTGGTCTTTGTGTAAATTTCAAGTCTTGACACCGCCGAAATTGACGAAAGTGCCTCGCCTCGAAAGCCCAGAGTTGAAATTTTACTCAGGTCATCTTCTGTCTTAATCTTGCTCGTTGCATGACGAAGAACACAAAGCTCGACATCCTCTTTTGACATACCCACGCCGTTATCGGTAACTCTCATATAAGAAATTCCGCCGTTTTTAATCTCAACTGCAATTACTTTGGCACCCGCGTCAACCGAGTTTTCCAAAAGCTCTTTAATTACCGACGCGGGACGCTCAACAACCTCGCCCGCTGCAATTTTGTCAGAAACATTTTTTTCTAAAACCTGTATCTTTCCCATTTTCTATCATCTACCTTAAAACAGTTTTATCACATCTTTAAAGGCAATAAATGCCGAAAATATCAACAGCAAAACAAGACCTATAAAATGTACAATCGCCTCTTTATCGCGAGGCACGGGTTTTCGCAAAATAAGCTCAATTAAAACAAATAAAATTCTTCCGCCGTCTAACGCAGGTAATGGAAGAAGATTAAATACACCTAAATTTATGGTTAATAAAATTGTTAGGGAAATTAAGCTTAAAAAGCCTTCCATTCCCGAGGTTCTTGTTTCTTCTACAGCGTTTCCAATCTCTGACACAATCCCCACAGGACCTGAAATTTGCGACATCGGTATATTGCCCTTTATTAAATTCACAAACGAATCGACTATAACTCCGCTGTAAAATCCCGTTCTGTACCACGAATTTCTAATCGTTTTAAAAACGCTGTTTTGTTCGGTTTTAAGCATTATTCCGTAAACCTTTTTGCCGTCTTCCATTTTAGGGGTAAGGCTTACATTTCGCTTTTCTCCGTTATTTTTAACGACTAAATTAAGTTCTCCATTGTCATAAGTATTGTTAGCTATTGCCCACGAAAAATCGTCCATTATATGAACTCTCTTCCCGTTTGCATAAATTATCCTGTCGTTTTCACGAAGACCAACGCTTTCGGCAGAGCCACCCTCTGCCACACTTTTAATTTCCGGTACAACTACCGTGTCTGCACCCAGGCCCAATGAAAACAACAAAACAAAGCCTAACAAAATGTTCATAAAAGCACCTGCTGCCAAAATTACAAGCCTTTTGTATGCAGGTTTGTTACTAAATGCCCTGGGGTCTTTAGTGTCTTCGTCCTCGCCCTCTAATGCGCAAAAGCCACCGATTGGAAACGCCCTTACTGAATAAAGCGTTTCGCCCTTTTGAAACTTTATTATTTTAGGACCCATTCCCAATGCAAATTCATTTACACG
>JAZSJX010000055.1:0-13360 GCA_045534535.1 Congzhengia sp. | reverse complement strand
TGTTCATATCACAAAACAAAAATTCAATGTAAAATTCGTGATATTACGAATTTTACTACAACCTTTTATTTATTATTTACTTATTGCTTTATAAAAAGCTATGCAACAATAAAAATTTGTTTTGTGAGGTCTGCGCATTTTTCTACAGCCTATTATTTTTTATTTGGTGAAAAAGTAGCGTTAACAACCTTTCCTAAAAATTTTATATCATCAGATGTTTTATTAAAAATATTTTTTTCAGTGTCAGTAGAAAGAATAACCTTATTATTTTGATATGTTACCTTTTTTATAGCAATTCTTTTCTCTTTTATCATAAGAACTGCTGCAAAATTACCATTTAAAACCTCTTCGTTGGCTGCGAAAATAACAACCGAACCCTTTGGAATTCCGGATTTTATAAGAGAGTTATCTATAACCTTAACCGCGTAGCAATCCTTGTCGCCATACGGTGGGAAAGAGTATAGAATACTGTCTGCAAAATTATCCTTTACATATATTATATCTGTATAATTTAAACTTCTGGCAAAAACCGGCACTTCATAGTAACTGATATCTTCACCATAAGGCTCTTTCATAGTGTGGGATATTTGTGTTTTTCTGGGAATTGTTTTTTTAGGGAAAGGGTTTTCCATAAATAAAGTATCAATGCTTTCTCCAAACAAATCAGCAATTTTACGGAGTGTATTTGTTCTGGGACTAGATGTGCCGTGAAGGTAATTGCTTATGGCAGACCTTGATAGCTTAAGATACCTCGCAAGCTCTACGCCACTTATATGATTTCTTTCCATCAGATGTTTTAGATTTTTAGCCAAATTCTTTTTGTCAAAATCTATTTTCTTCTGTGGCATCTTCCACTACCTCCTGTAAGACCTTTTAATACGCCTTTTTTTCTTTATCCTTTTTAGCATTTTTATACGCCTTAAGATAATTGCAGCAACAACTATTCCAAAGACTAAAAGGAACCATATATTAAAAATATAAGAAAGAATTTGTTTTATAAAGCTTCTTGAAACATCGTGGGTTGCGTATAGTTTTGACGAAATAACCTCTTCGCCGTCATAAAAATATTTAACCTCGCCAAGCTCATCGCCTTGCTTTATTGGAGCAGTTATATTTTCATACAAATTGATTTCGTTTGTTAAAAGCTCGGGATTATAATTTTGCTTAGGCAAAAGAGGTTTTACATCACGATTTGTTTTTAAAACCAATGAAGACGAACCTGATGCCCATCTTACCTTGCAAACTGAAGCTAAATCATCAGCCTTTAAAACGACCTTAGCACGATATTTTGTGTAAGCATGTTCAAACAGGTTTATCGTATCCATATAAACTCTGTCGGCGACATTTTTCGGGGCTTTAAACACAACAGAAATAAGGTCTAAATCGTTTCTTGAGGCGGAGGCTACAAGACACTGACCTGCTTTGTCTGTGTGTCCTGTCTTTATGCCTGTAGCATAAGAGTACTTGATTTTTACACTTGCGTATTTGTTTATAAGCATATTTCGTGTTGTGTATGTACGAACCTCGGGACATTTGTTGGTTGGCTGGATTTCCATTCTTTTAGCAGCCACCATTTCTGCAAAGACGGGGTTTTCCATAGCAAGCCTTGCGATTATTGCCATATCACGGGCAGTTGTGTAGTGATTGTCATCGTGATAACCGTGAGGGTTTTCAAAATTTGTGTTCTTCATACCTATATCCGACGCGGTCTTATTCATAAGGGCAACAAACTCTTCATTACTTCCTGAAACTGCCTCTGCTAACACATTTGCCGCATCGTTGGCAGAATGAATCAATAATGCGCTCAAAAGGTCATACACAGATAGAATTTCGCCCTCTACAAGAGCCATTTTAGAACTGTCGAGCGGAATGTCTACCGCGGTTTTGCTTGCAATTAACTGCGTGTCCAAATCAAGATTTTTTATTGCAAGATAAGCCGTCATAATCTTTGTAGTGCTGGCAGGAAACATTTTTTTGTCGGCATTTTTTTCGTAAATAACTTTACCTGTTGATGCATCAATCAAAAGAGCAGACTCAGATAATATGTTAGGATCATCAGATTCTTTTTGTACATTTTCAACCTTTACATCTTCAGTTTCTTTCGCTTTTGGCGTAGAAGATGGCTTGGGAGTGGGAGATGGTTTTTTTGTTTCCTTTGATTTTATCCTGTTATTTTTTTCATTTTTGGAATCTTCTGAAGAAGCTGCAGTTGCTGTTTCGTTTTCAGCAAATGAAACATATGAAACATTTGAAACCAATAATATAGAAAGCAATAATGCCGAAATAATCTTTTTCATAAGCACCTCAAACTGACTAATATTTATTACATTATATAACATTTAAATATATTTTTCAACAAAAATATATTTTTTTTGTTTTTAATTGACAATAAGAAAAAAATATTCTATAATAAAAAATACATAATAAAAGTGTAAAAGTGCAGAAATGTGTAAATAAAACTTGAAAGGACGTTAAGTGATGGAACGCAAAATACTTGTTGTTGACGATGAACGGCCAATAGTTGATATTTTAAAATTTAATCTTGAAAAAGAGGGGTTTAATGTTTTAACGGCAGATAATGGCGTAAGTGCTTTAGAATGTGCACTCAGTCAAAATCCTGACCTCATTCTTTTAGACATTATGCTTCCTAAAATGGACGGTTTTGATGTTTGCAGAAAAATCCGCGAAAAAATGAATGTCCCGATTATTATGATAACTGCTCGTGATGAAGAGGTTGACAAGGTGTTGGGATTAGAGCTCGGTGCGGATGACTATATAACGAAACCTTTTTCTGTCCGTGAACTTATTGCACGAGTTAAGGCGAATATGAGAAGAGTTTCAAATGGTGTAGCGGACGAACTTGATGACAAAATCCAGGTTGACGATAATTTTGTTATAAATGTTACTCAGTATGAAACTGTAAAAAATGGCGAGGTTTTAGACCTTACCCTTCGTGAGTATGAGCTTTTGAAATTCTTGGTAACTCAGCCTAACAGAATTTTTACAAGAGAAGCGTTATTGTCAAGCGTTTGGGGTTATGAGTTTTATGGCGATGTAAGAACGGTTGATGTAACAGTAAGAAGACTTCGTGAAAAAATTGAAGATGATTCCAGCAATCCAAAATATATCTTAACAAAACGCGGTGTAGGATACTATTTCAGAAAATGAAAATAGAGAAGAGAAAAGTAGGCTTTTTTAAAAGCATTCAATGGAAACTTGTAACACTCTTTATGCTGGTAGTTATGACAATAATGGCACTCTCGGGTGCCTTTATTTTGGTGCGGATTTCTTACCATAGCCATCAGATGTTTATAAGTGATATGGATAATGTGTTTAACGAACAGTTTATAGCTGACCTTGAAAAAGGTGCTGTCAGTGATGAAAAACACATTAAAGAAACATTAAACGAAGTAAAAAGTCGTATCGGGGTAGATGCATACAGAAATTATTATATAATTTCGGCAGAATCGGGCGAAATCATAGACGGCACACATAGTGCAGATTCAGGGGTCTATATTGATTCTGAGAACTATATAAAAGCTCTTACAGAAAAATGCGGAAAAACTGTTGATATGCGAAATAAGTTTATGGATTATGCGGTATCAGTAAAAACTCCGCAGGGCACAAACATTGTATATATCAAAGATACAAAAGAAGAACTTACAGATGTTTTAACTCATGTTTTTAATATATTGTTGCAATCGCTTGTTTTGGGTGTTGTTTTTTCAATTTTTGTTGGATTTTGGTTTTCCCGTGCTATAACTAAACCAATTAAGAACCTTACAAAACGAGCACTTAATATTTCAGAGGGCGACTTTGACGCGAGAGTCGAGCCTTTAAACCGAAAAGACGAAATAGGTGTTTTATCTGAAACCTTTTCTGATATGTCCATGATGCTCCAGGGCACACTGTCTGATATTTCCACTGAAAAAAGTAAGATGGAAGCGATACTTCAGAATATGACCGACGGCGTGATAGCTTTCGGAACTGACGGTAAAATAATCCACATAAACTCTATGGCAAGAAAAATTCTTGGTATAAAGGGTGTCGAAAAATTCAGGTTTGACAAACTTTTTGCAATTTTGGATGCCGATGTTTTAATAGGCGATCTTTTATACCTGGAAAACAAGAGAAGCATTGAGCGTGAAATAACAAAGGGAAATTTGTCGCTTAAGGTTAACTTTACGGTGTTTGATGATAAAAGAAACCGTACAAGCGGTGTTTTAGCAGTTATTCACGATGTTACAAAACAGCAAAAGCTTGATAATTCACGCCGTGAATTCGTTGCAAATGTATCACACGAATTAAGAACGCCGCTAACTACCGTAAAGTCTTATGCTGAAACGCTTTTAGATGTTGTAAAGGACAACAAAATGGCAGAAACCTTTACAAATACAATTTTAAATGAAACCGACAGAATGACAAGACTTGTTAAAGACCTGCTCGTTTTATCAAGCTTAGAAAATGCCGCATCAATAAATCCTGCACAGTTTTCTTTAAAGACTATGATAAACGATGTTGTGGGCACAATGTCCCTAGTTGCCCAGGAAAAAGGGCACAGACTACAGTTTAACCAATCGTCTGACCTGCCTGACTACTACGGAGACAGGGACAAGTTGGAACAGGTTTTATATAACATTATTTCAAACTCTATAAAATATACGCCCAATGGCGGCAAGATTGTGGTTTCTGCAGAAAAAGTATATAATGAAATCGTAATTGAAGTAACCGACACGGGTGTTGGTATTCCTGAAAAGGATTTGTCAAGAATATTTGAAAGATTTTATCGTGTTGATAAAGCGAGAAGCCGTGAACTTGGTGGCACAGGTTTGGGACTTGCAATTTCAAAAAGTATAATTGACTCCCATGGCGGAAATATTGAAATTAAAAGTGTACAAGGAGAGGGAACAACGGTTATAATTTCCTTGCCAATAAAAAATAAATAATGTTAGTTTAAGAAACCTGTGCTTTTGCAAAGGTTTCTTTTTATTGACAATATTTAAAAAATTATGTATAATTAACCAGTAGAAAATAGCATAATAAAAGTGATTCATAAGGAGAAAAATTATGTTTGCAGATATAGCTACTATAAAAATAAAGGCAGGTAACGGCGGAAACGGGCTTGTTTCGTTCCACCGCGAAAAATATGTTGCCGCAGGCGGTCCTGACGGCGGCGATGGCGGAAACGGCGGAGATGTTATATTAGTTGCTGATGCCCAGATTTCAACGCTTACCGACTTTACCTATAGAAAAATATACAAAGCAGGAAATGGCGAGGACGGAAAAACAAAAAAATCATCAGGCAAAAACGGCGAAAGTGTTTATATAAATGTTCCTGCAGGAACATTGGTTAAGGATGCCGAAACCGGCAAAATCATAGCGGACTTAAAGAAAAGCGGAGATACATTCGTTGCTGCCCGAGGCGGTCGTGGCGGATGGGGTAATGTGCATTTTGCAACCCCCACAAGACAGGTGCCGAAGTTTGCAAAACCTGGGCAGAAAACACAGGAAAGAGAGCTTACATTAGAATTAAAGCTCTTAGCAGATGTTGGATTGGTAGGATTTCCGAATGTCGGCAAATCAACGCTTTTGTCTGCAGTAAGCAGTGCAAGACCTAAAATTGCAAACTATCACTTTACAACACTTGAACCAAATTTGGGAGTTGTATCTGCAGGCGATGCAGGAAGCTTTGTTATGGCGGACATACCTGGTATTATAGAAGGTGCAAACACAGGCATAGGCTTAGGACACGAATTTTTACGCCATATTGAAAGAACAAGAATTTTGCTTCACATTGTTGATGTTTCGGGAAATGAGGGCAGGGACCCTATAGAAGATTTTGATATTATCTGCACAGAAATGGAAAAGTTTAATCCTGAACTTTCTAAAAAGCCACAGATTGCTATCGGAAACAAGATAGACGCAATTTATGACGATGAGAAAATGCAAGAGTTTGAAAAGGCGATGCAGGAGCGTGGGGTAGAGGTTTACTTTATTTCAGCTGCAGCCCACAAGGGAACGGATGAGCTCATGAAAATTGTTGCAGGAAGGCTTAAGGATATTCCAATTCCAGAGTTTAGTGTTGAAGAAGACGAATTTGACAACATAGAAACAAGAGATGAAACCTTTGAGGTTACAGTTAAAGATGGAGTCTACTTTGTTGAGGGCGACAAGGTTTTAACAATTATTGAAAGTACAAACTTTGGCGATTATGAATCACTGCAGTTTTTCCAGAATGCACTTCGCACAAGTGGAATAATAAAAGCTTTGGAAGATGCCGGAATTGAAGAGGGCGATACTGTAAAGCTTTACGACATTGAGTTTGAGTTTGTGCATTAAGGGGCGATTTGATTGAAGCTTAAAGCGTATGCAAAAATAAATCTATCACTTGACATTACAGGCAAAAGAGATGACGGATATCACGATATATCAAGCGTGATGCAGTCGGTTACGCTCTGTGATGAGGTGGAAGTTTTAAAAAATGAAAGCGGCACAATATCTATAAGCTCTGACAGTGCTGAAATTCCAAACAATGAAGAAAACATTGCATATAAGGCTGCAAAACTGATGATAGATACATTTAATCTTTCCTGCGGTTTTGATATTTTTATTAAAAAAAATATTCCCGTAGCAGGAGGAATGGCAGGCGGAAGCACAAATGCCGCTGCTGTAATAAAAGCTATAAATGAGATTTGTAAGCTTGGACTGACTACAGACGAGCTTATGAAGATAGGCGTTAAAGTTGGTGCAGATGTTCCTTTTTGCATCTATCAAAAGCCTGCTTTAGCAGAGGGGATAGGCGAAAAAATAACCGCTATATCTGGACTTTCAGATGATTTGTGGATATTACTTGTTAATCCCAATGAAAAGGTCAGCACCAAAAAGATATATGAAAAAATAGATAATGAGGTTTTATATAATAAAACAGATAACGAAAAGCTTGCCTGCGCATTAAAAAATAACGATATAAATACAGCGAAAAAATATATGATAAATGTTATGCAGGATGTTTCACAAAAAGAATGCGGAAAAATTGCAGAAATTATAAAAAAAATAGATAATTTAGGGGCAATACATTCAATGATGAGCGGTAGCGGGGCAACCTGTTTTGGAATATTTAATGAAAAGCCCGACATAGTAAAGGCAGAAAAACTTTTTGATGGATTTTTTGTGTCAGCAGTAAAAGCTGTAAATTAAGAAAAGACACTTGTTTTTTTAAAAAATTATGGTAAAATATAACTTGTGTATAAAATTTGAAAGGAATGTTTTTATGCTCAGAAAAAGAATATTTTCTGTGATTTTATTAACGCTTTGTGCGGCTTTGTTTATAACAGGCTGCGGCGATAAGGGGGAAGAGAAAGTGAGTAACAAATATGTTCAGATTGAACTTGAAAATGAGGGCAAAATTGTAATTGAGGTTATGCCGGAATATGCACCAAAAACTGCGGAGTTCTTTTTAAACTGCGTAGAAGATGGCTACTATGACGGATTAACATTTCACAGAGCAGTTAAAGACTTTATGATTCAGGGCGGTTCACCAAACGGAGACGGCATCGGCGGATGCGGAAAAACAGTTAAGGGCGAATTTAAAAGCAACGGATTTGATAATAAGCTGTCTCACACAAGAGGTGTAGTTTCCTTTGCAAGAACTCAGGTAAGGGATTCTGCGAGCGGTCAGTTCTTTATTATGCACGGCGACGCAGAGTACTTAGATGGCGAATATGCAGCGTTTGGCAAAGTTGTAGAGGGTATGGAATATGTTGACGAAATTGCAAATATGGCGACAAGCAACCAGATGCTTATCAATAAGCCTGTAATGAAAACTGTGAAAATTCTTAAAAAATACTCGCCCGAGGCTTAAGATTTATAAAAATTTTATAATTTTTCAAATTATGCTTGAAAAAACATTATATTTAGTGTAATATATATATTGATAAATATATAACAAATTTTAGGAGGAATAAAATTATGTCAGTAAAAGTTGCAATTAACGGTTTCGGCCGTATCGGTCGTTTGGCTTTCCGCCAGATGTTCGGTGCAGAAGGTTATGAGGTAGTAGCTATCAACGATTTAACAGATCCTAAGATGCTTGCTCATCTTTTAAAGTATGACTCATCACAGGGCAGATATGATGGACATACAGTTGAAGCTGGCGAAAACTACATCGTAGTTGACGGCAAAAAAATCATCATCTACTCAGAGCCTAAGGCTGCAGATCTTCCATGGGGAGAAATCGGCGTAGATGTTGTTTTAGAGTGCACAGGTTTCTACTGCTCAAAAGAAAAATCACAGGCTCATATTGATGCTGGTGCTAAGAAAGTTGTTATTTCTGCTCCTGCAGGTAACGACCTTAAGACAATTGTATTCAGCGTTAACGAAGATACACTTACAAAAGATGACACAATCATCTCTGCTGCATCTTGTACAACAAACTGCTTAGCTCCTATGGCTAAAGCATTAAACGAGTACGCTCCAATTCAGTCAGGTATTATGTCTACAATCCACGCTTACACAGGCGACCAGATGATTTTAGACGGTCCTCACAGAAAAGGCGATTTAAGAAGAGCAAGAGCAGGCGCAGTTAATATTGTTCCTAACTCAACAGGTGCTGCAAAAGCTATCGGTCTTGTTATTCCGGAACTTAACGGAAAGCTTATCGGCTCAGCTCAGCGTGTTCCTGTTCCTACAGGTTCAACAACAATCTTAACAGCAGTAGTAAAAGGCACAGATGTAACAGTTGAAGGCATCAATGCTGCTATGAAAGCTGCAGCTTCTGCTTCATTCGGTTACAACGAAGACCAGATTGTTTCATCCGATGTTATCGGTATCACATACGGCTCATTATTTGATGCAACACAGACAATGGTTTCTAAGGTTGCAGACGATTTATATGAGGTTCAGGTTGTTTCCTGGTATGACAATGAAAACTCATACACAAGCCAGATGGTAAGAACAATCAAATACTTTGCTGAATTAAACTAATTTTAATAAAAAAAACGCAGCGGTTTTCCGTTGCGTTTTTTTTGTGCATTTTTTACATATCAAACATACTATTTTTGTTAACCATTAAGGCAAAACTTACAAGGGAATAATATATTTTTTGTCGAATATATAAATATAGCGTATTTTATGGATTTAATACCATAGACTATATAGCTAAGTTTTATTTATATTAAGGAGGATTAAGTATGGTTAACACTGAAAACATCAGAAATATGTGCATTTTGGCACATTCAAATGCAGGAAAGACATCCCTTTGCGAAGCGTTGCTTCAAAAAGCAGGCTTGATTGACAGAGCCGGCACTACAGAAGACGGAAATACTGTATCAGACTACGACCCTGAGGAAATTAAGAGACAAATTTCAGTAAACACATCAATTATCCCTATTGAATGGAACGGTTGTAAAATTAACCTTCTTGATACTCCGGGAACAGCTGAATTTTTAGGCGAGCAAATTGAGGGTGCATCGGTTTGCGGCAGTGCACTTATAGTAGTGAGCGGAAAATCAGGCGTATCAGCAGGAACAGAGCGTGCCTGGGACATTGCCAAAACAAAAGCCAAAGTAGTTTATATAAATAAATTAGATGATATAAAGGCAAATTACGCTAAGGTAGTTGAACAGTTAAATGAGGTTTTTGGAAGAAGCATAGCACCTTTTACATTTCCGATTAAAGAGGGGGACAAATTAACAGGTTTTGTAGATGTTATAAAAATGCGTGCCAAGATGTTTTCAGAAGGTGGGGATACTCACAAATATGAAGAAATCCCTGATGAGTATAAAGACATTGCTGCTCGTAGCCGTGATATTTTGTTAGAAGCCGTTGCTGAGGTAAGCGACGAGTATATGGAAAAATATTTCGCAGGCGAAGAATTCACAGAGGACGAAATTAAAAAAGCTCTTAAAGTTGGCATTAAAGATGGCACAGTAGTTCCCGTTATTTGCGGTAGTGTGCTTGCCAAAATCGGCATAACACATCTTTTAAATACAATTGTGGATTATATGCCTGCACCTAATGAGTTTATTTATAAAGAGGGCGAAAATAAAAAGACAGGTACTATTGAAGAAATTGTTTGCGACAGTACAAAGCCTACAGTTTTACATATATTTAAAACTGTTGTTGACAGTTATGTAGGAAAGCTTTCGTATTTTAAAGTGCTTCAGGGTACTTTAAAGCCTGATACAATACTTGTAAATCCTGCAATGGGTAAAGATGAAAAAATAGGAAAAATTTATACAATAAGAGGCAAAAAGCAGACAGAGGTTACAAGCCTTTGTGCAGGCGATATTGGTGTTTTGGCAAAGCTTTCAGTAACAGAAACGGGCGACACCTTGTGCGACCCTGTCTTTCCTGTTGCTATTGGTGCTTTAATGTTTCCTAAACCCGTTCTTTCAATGGCCATCGAGCCTAAAGCAAAAGGCGATGAAGAAAAAATCAGTGCAGGACTTGCAAAAATTGCAAGTGAGGATAAAACCTTCACATTAGTGAGAAATCACGAAACACACGAAACCATAATATCCGGTCTTGGTGAACAACACTTAAATATTATCTGCTCAAAACTTGAAAATAAGTTTGGGGTGTCGGTTACACTAAAGGACCCCAAGACGCCGTACAGAGAAGCGATTAAATCCAAGGTTAAGGCAGAAGGTAAACATAAAAAGCAATCCGGCGGTCATGGTCAGTATGGTCATGTATGGATTGAATTTGAACCAACTATAAGCGACACATTGGTCTTTGAAGAAAAGGTGTTTGGCGGAACAGTTCCCAAAAATTTCTTCCCTGCGGTTGAAAAGGGAATTTCGGACGCGATGAAAGAGGGCGTTTTGGCTGGATACCCAATGGTAAACCTAAAGGCTACATTAGTTGATGGATCATATCACTCGGTAGACTCGTCTGAAATGGCATTTAAAACAGCTGCAGCGATTGCATATAAAGAAGGGCTTCCAAAGGCTAATCCAATTATTTTAGAGCCTGTGGGAACAGCTAAGGTAATTGCACCAAACGCGTATACAGGCGATATAGTAGGCGATTTAAATAAACGCCGTGGAAGAATCTTGGGTATGACGCCTATAGACAATGCAAACACAGAGGTTGAAGCGATAGTGCCTGCGGCAGAAATGAAAAAATATGCAACCGACTTAAAGGCGCTGACAAATGGAAGAGGAAGCTTTGAATATGAAGTAACAAACTATGAAGAAGCTCCGCAAAATGTTGCACAGATGGTAATAGCCGAGGCTAAAAAATAATTAAACAAAGAGGCTGTAGCAAAAGCTACAGCCTCTTATTTTTCAGCCTTAATTTTTACCGCGATATCCTCTAAATATTCAGCTTTTAGCGAAACCTCAACAGTTGTTTCGTCTAATACCTCATAGGAGTCTTCATAAGAGATAATTTTTGAGTCGGGAAGTGCCTCCTTTTCTATTTCCTCTTTAAGTTTTTCTATGCCTTCTGAAACGATGCTTTCCTCGGTATGTAGCTCCTCATTGGGAATTACCTCATTATATTCTGTCGCAAAAAGTGTAATACCTAAGTATTTACCAAAAAAATTAAGTTCATGTTTTTTTTCGCTAATTTCAAAATGTTTAAATGGCGTATTGTTTTTGTGGAAAAGCGGAATTTCCTTACCAAATGCCTTAATGGTGTAGTGAGTTTTTCTGTTATCGGTCTTGTTGTAAACAGTTGATATTCTTGAAAACTTTTCTTTTTTTTCGTACCATATTCTTGCATAAACTTTCGCATCAGCCTGCAGATAACGAATATTGGGCTTTGACGAGGTTGGAATTTTTCCCGTTACCAGAACAGTATCCTTTAAAACTGTATCGCCTGGGGAAACTACAGGAATTCCGTTTCTTACAATAAGTGAGTCAACAATTCCGTCCTTTGCAGAAACCACATTCGTATAGTCATCAGGATTAAAAATCTCAGGAACAGGCAGACGCTCCCTCACATCGACAATAATTTTAGAGCCTTTTTTATCAATCCAAAGCCATGAAAGAGTGTTTAACTTAATAATAACCTTGTTTTTTATATCCCTTTGGTTTATTTTGGCCTTTAGTGTGCCGATTTTTAAGCCTTCCTCTTCAAGTGCAGACAAAATTTCAGAAGTCTTGACTGTTTCATTTCCGCGAATTTCAATATCCCAAACAAACTGGTTTACTAAAACTATAAAAAATATAAAGAATAGCAATGAAAACATAATGATTTTTCTTTTTTTGTACCTTTGCATAAAAAAGGGAAAACCATAGCGAGCATTTATCTTTACCTTAACGCCTGTGTTATAAACTATTTTTGAAAGCTCCTTAAAGCCACGAACAGATATTTTACACCTTATTGCACGCTCTGAAATTCTTGTGATATCCCACAAAAGAATATTTTTTACAGCACAAACATTTATAAACCGCTCGACAAAATTTCCCGTAACTGTAATAAGTAAATAGCCTTTAAAATATGAAAAAATAGCAGGGACAATCATATTTGCCTCCTATGAAAATTCTATACTTAAAATCTCTCCCTTAATGCTTATTTCGTCGTCTGTAATTATTGTTATATCTAATTTTTTTCCTATTATGTTTATAAATTTATCCTTGCAGGCAAGAGTGATTTTGTTTTCTTCGTATTCTAGTACTGTCTTGTAGTTTTCTATTCTCATTTCTGTGTTGTTAAAAAGTGTAATATGCGGAACATCGAATACTAAATCTTTTGGAACATCCAAATGCTCGTATATCTTTTCTTTAACAGATTTTTCCCTTTTTTTACGCCTTTTCATCATTTCACCTCTTGTAATACTTATGTTAAAAAAATCATAATAATTACAAGAGGTGAGACAATGAAGGTAAAAAGATATTTAATATATTTTTTCTCAGTATTGTTTTTAATTTTGCTTATTATGAAATCCGATATTTGTATAAATGTGGTTAAAGATACGCTTTATTTATGCTATAAAACTGTTATTCCTTCACTTTTTCCTTTTTTTATATTATCGTCATTTATGATAAATACAGGTTTTATAAATTCTGTAGGAAGAATAGTTGAGCCTGTTGCTAAAACACTGTTTCGTGTCAGCGGAAACGGGGCAGTAGTTTTTATTATGGGCATTTTGTGCGGATACCCAACGGGTGCAAAAATGGTCTCAGAGCTTTATAAAACAAGTCAAATAGAGAAAAACGAAGCATTAAGACTTTTGCCTTTTTGCAACAATTCGGGACCGCTTTTTATAATTGGTGCTGTAGGCGTTGGAATGTTAGGAAGTGTGCGTTTGGGAGCATTTCTTTATATAATCCATATAGCCTCAGCACTTTTAACAGGCGTAATTCTATCGTTTTTTGGGGGAAAGACAAAGAAAACACAAAGAACACAAATA
>JAZSJX010000060.1:0-3186 GCA_045534535.1 Congzhengia sp. | reverse complement strand
AAGCCACAGAGGTTGCAGTGTTCTTAAGACTACGGCTTACCTTAATTGGTCCGTCGTCTCGCAAAAACCGTCTTATTTCGCCCATAATCAAAGGCACAGCATAGGTGGAGAACCTGACGCCCAGAGAAAGGTCAAATTTTTGAATTGCTTTTAAAAGTCCTATGCATCCTATTTGGTTTATATCTTCATCATCATATCCTCGGTTATAAAACCTTTTTGCAACACTGTACACAAGCTTTAAATTTTCCTCGGTTATTTGGCTTTTAGCCTTTTCATCTCCATTTTGTGCAGATAAAATAAGTGAGTATGTGTGTTCGTTTTCAAAGCTGTTCACGAAAGCACCCCGCTATACGCATAGGGGCATTTCTTTTGCCACGCCAATTTTTTTGTACATCGTTACAACTGTGCCGCGCTTCGGCATACTTAAAACCTCGATGCTGTCCATAAAAGTTTCCATTACAGTAAAGCCAAGACCTGAACGCTCGCCGTCCTTTGAGCCTGTGTAAAGAGGAGTCCGTGCCATATCGATATTTTCAATTCCGCACCCTGTGTCCTTTACTGTGATTGATATGTTGTTTTCTTCTATACTACAGGATATATGTACTGTTCCGAGTGTGTCGGGATAGGCGTGAACAATTGCATTTGTAACGGCTTCAGATACTGCAGTTTTAATATCGTCAAGTTCGTCTAGCGTGGGGTTTAGCTGAGATACAAATGACGCTACAGCACATCTTGCAAAGCCTTCGTTTTGGGATACGCTTAAAAATTCAAGCTTCATTTCGTTGTTCATTATGATATTTCCTCCTGAATGTTTAAAAGTGCATCATCTAGGTTGTTAAATGTGGAAATAAGCCTCTTAATTCCCGACATCATAAGCAGACGGTCTACGGCTCTTGTCTGGCTCACAATTGCGACATTTCCGCCAATAGAATTTATAAGCTTGTATCTGCCGACAACAACGCCAATACCTGAACTATCCATAAATGAAAGGCGTGAAAAATCAAATATTAAGTTTTTAACCCCTCGGTTTTTGATTACCTCCTCAATCATTTCCTTGACCTCTTTTGCACTGTGGTGGTCAAGCTCACCACAAAGTGATGCAATCAGTGTTTTGTTTTTTATCATCACCGAAATTTCCAATGTGAATCCTCCTTTGTATGTATTGGTATAAAATGGAAATTATACTTATTTTATATTCAACAAGTATTATTGCCATTCCTTTGGCGAAATATACATCTTTTTGGAGAAAACAGAACAACTTTTCGACAAAACAAAAAAAGAGTGGCCGAAAGCCACTCTTGTAAAATATCTATTCTATTTTTCTAATATATACTTTTGAGCATTCACAGCACATTCTGCACCGTCTGCCGTTGCAGTAATAATCTGCCTTAAGGCTTTTTGCCTTACATCGCCTGCAACAAAAACTCCCGGAACAGACGACTCTAATTTTTCGTTTGTCAGAATGTATCCGTAAGAATCCATTTCAACAAAACCCTCAAAAAGCGAACTCTCAGGCGTTGTACCTACAGCAATAAAAACGCCGTCTGTCTCTAAAACGCTTTCAGTATCATTTTTCACATTTTTAATCTTGACGCCAGAAACTCTTGCATCTCCTGAAATTTCTGAAACTACACTATCAAAAACGAAAGTTATATTTTCTTTTTTGCTTGCTCTTACAATTAAGTGCTTTGATGCTCGAAATTCATCACGCCTGTGAATAATATATACCTTTTCACATATTTCTGCCAAAAAAAGAGCATCTTCCAAAGCCGTATCACCGCCGCCGACAACTGCGACAGTCTTGTTTTTAAAAAAAGCACCATCACAGGTTGCACAGTACGAAACACCTTTGCCTGAAAAATCATCTTCCCCTGAAACGCCAAGCTTTTTAGGGTGCGCTCCCGTTGCAATGATTACAGCATTTGCTGTGTATGTCCCACCATCAGTAACTATGGTTTTAATTCCGTTTTCTTCAGAAATACTTAAAACATTTTCAGTTTTAAACTCCGCACCAAAGCTTTCTGCCTGATTCTTCATAGACTCTGTAAATGCGTAAACATCACGAATTTCGGGTGCTCCGGGGTAGTTGTCAATTTCGTAGGTCTTTAGCATCTGACCGCCAAAAAACATTTTTTCAAAAATAACGCAGGAAAGACCTGAGCGTCCTGCGTAAAGTGAGGCAGAAAGCCCGGCAGGACCACCGCCTATAATTATTAAATCGTACATATTACTCATCGCCTTTTTCACTGTTTTCGGAAAGTAAAGAAATAATTGACGAGTAGAGCCCAATAGGATTATTATTAAATCCACGACGAAGCTCAATCGCCTTTTCTCTGCTTCCTGCAAAAATTTTCATATCAATAAGCGTATTTTTTCCTTCTTTAAGTTCAATATTCACATTGTATGCATCTTTTCCCAACGGAACAATTTCGCAATGTGCCTGCTCCTTTTCTGCCTCGCGACGATAATACTCGTCAATCGCTTCCTTTAAGGAGCCTCTCACACTTGCCATGATTTTATCGTCAAACATATCAATAAGCTCGCGTCCGCGGTCGGTTAAGTCAAACTTTTCTATCTCATCACGCCATACTTTCCTTATATAATTATCAGAAACTGTCTTTTCAATGGCGTTGCAAAGGTCCATAAAATCAACACTCGTAGCAGAGAGCATAAAGTGTTTAAGCTCAATGTCGGAGATAGGAATATCAGCGTACCTTATGCAAAAAAGCACGCAAAGTTTAATTTCAACCTCGTCATTTAGGTGATAATATACATTATCTAACGCAATTTGTCTTGACATAATCTCACTTCCTTAATGATGATTATACCAACTTTAAATATGTGTGTCAACTTTTTTGTGTAATCATATATATTATAGTAGAAAATAAAAAAATAATAAAAAAAGTTAAAAAAGGGTATTGACAAGGGGAAGGAAATGTGGTATTCTAAGTAGGCTGTCGCTTTTGAGTGGCTTTGGATAAAAAAGTTTAAAAAAAGTCTTGACAAAGGTAAAGACAGCGTGATATAATGAAATTCCGCCGAAAAAAGCGGACCAGAACCTTGAAAAATGAACAGTGCAGGCTTTGAATAATTCATTTGAGGATTAATTCCGAGTAATTTTGGATGAAGACAGAGATATCGGTCAAAAGGATATCAACTCCGCAAGCGGAGGTTAAAGAGAAGAGA
>JAZSJX010000026.1:0-14286 GCA_045534535.1 Congzhengia sp. | reverse complement strand
TCTAAAACCAAAAGCACCTCATCAGCACCTTTTCCCGTTTCACGCTCTATAACTCTTGCGGTTTTAGAAAGCTCATCCATAAGATTTTTCTTGTTGTGAAGTCTGCCTGCCGTGTCGCAGATTACAATGTCGGCTCCTCTTGCTTTCGCGGCGGAAATTGCATCAAACACAACAGCAAACGGGTCAGAGCCCTCCTGATGCTTTACAATATCCACACCTGCACGCTCAGCCCAGATTTCTAACTGGTCGATAGCCGCCGCACGAAAAGTGTCAGCGGCAGCAAGAATTACCTTTTTCCCCTGGGCTTTATAATAGCTTGCCATTTTGCCTATAGATGTTGTCTTTCCAACGCCGTTAACACCTATTACCATTATAACTGATGGTGTGCTTTCTAAATGGCAAACAGAGTCCTGACCTTCCAAAATATCACTTATTATGCCCTTAAGTGAATTTTTTAGCTCCTGTGGCTCTGTAATGTGGTTTTCTTTAGCCTTTCTTTTTAACTCGTCAATTATATAAACAGATGTATCCACGCCGATATCTGCCATAATTAAAATTTCTTCAAGCTCGTCAAATAATTCGTCGTCAACAGATGAAAATGCAGAAAAAACATTGTCGAGCCTACCAAAAATTGCAGTTCTTGTTTTAGATAAACCGCTCTTTAGCCTTGCAAAAAAACCTTTTTTGTCGTATTGAGATGTGTCTTTTTCTGTTTCTTCTTTTCTCTCTGCCTCTTTTATGACAGCTTCTATTATTTCTTTTTCTGTCTTTTCCTTTTTGTTAAACCAAAGCATTAAATCACTCCAAAATCAGCTTTTTGATACAAAGCCTTCATCAGTTTCGTGTTTTTTCTCTCTTCTCATAAGCTCTTTTGCCGCATCGCATGCTAAAACTCCCTCAAAGATTATACGATATGCCTGTGTAGTTATCGGCATTTCTATGTTCATTTTCTTAGAAAGTGCATACGCTTCCTTTGTGGCATATACTCCCTCTACAACCATATTTACCTCTTTCATTGCCTCATCGGCAGTTTTTCCCTGACCAATCAAAATTCCCGCTCTTCTGTTTCTTGAGTGCATACTCGTACAGGTAACAATTAAATCACCCATTCCCGTAAGACCGCTGAAGGTTGAAATGTCTGCACCCATAGCAACACCAAGCTTTGCGATTTCGTTCATGCCGCGTGTAATAATCGCCGCCTTTGTGTTGTCGCCGTATCCTAGACCGTCAGAAATTCCGGCACAAAGTGCAATAACATTTTTTAGTGCACCGCCCAGTTCTACGCCCGTAACATCTGTGCTGGTGTATATCCTCATATATTTAGTTGAGAAAAGGTTTTGAATTTTTTTAGCAATTTCTATATTTTCACAAGCCGAAACTAAGGTTGTCGGCATTTTTTTTGCAACCTCTTCTGCATGAGAGGGTCCTGACAGAGCCGAAACATACGCATTTGGAATATGACTTTTTATAGTATTTGTTAGGGTGTCCTGTGTTTCTGAATCAAATCCCTTTGATGCACAAACTATAATTGCTTTATCTTTAACATAAGGGCTCATAGCTTTAGCCGTGCTTCCTATAACATGCGATGGCGTAACCATAACGATTACTTCTCGTTCTTTAACCGCCTCTGCCAAATCACTCGTAAAAGAAATGTTTTCGGGTAAAATAAGCCCCGGAAGATTATTTCTATTTTCTCTGTCGCGAGATAACTGTTCACTTTCTTCTTTAAAATAAGACCAAAGACAAACCTCGTGGCCGTTATCTGCTAAAACTGTCGCCAAAGCACAACCCCAGCTTCCTGAACCTATTACAGAAACCTTCATAAGCGTCTACCTTTCTGCTTTTTATAGATGTTTATTTTGCTTTCACGCCGATTTTTGATTCCTCTCCGCGCACAAGCTTTTTAATGTTGTTTTTATGTCTTACAATTCCTAAAATTCCTAGAATAAGAGCCAGCACCAAGTGTGCCCATTTGTAAATAGCCGTTTCGCCGTCAAGATAAGCAAACACAAACATTGGATAGAGTACACATCCCAAAAGCGAGCCTACCGAAACAAACCTTGTTAAAACTATCATAAACAGACCTGCTGAAAGTACTAAAATTCCAATTCTCCAGTCGAGCATAAAAATTATTGTGGTTGATGTAAGTATTCCCTTTCCACCCTTAAAACCAAAAAATACCGGGAAATTATGACCTAATACTGTAAACAGTGCAGCTATATACTTGCAATACGCAATCATATCTGCACCCTGATTAAACCACTTTGCAATACCCCACGCCAGTAAAACAGATATAACTGCCTTTAAGGCATCTCCTGCTACAACCATTGCCGCAGAAACTTTTCCCATAACGCGTAAGGTATTCGTCGCACCTGCATTACCACTACCTTGCTTTCTTATATCCTGTTTCTTTAACTTTGAAATTATGATTGATGTATTTACGCTTCCTATCAGATAACCCTCAATTGCACTTAACACCAATGCCCAAACCATAAAAAGACCTCCTGTCTACTCTTTTGTCTCCGACTCTCCGCTATTTCTCTCTCTTACAATAAATCTTACAGGTGTTCCCTCTAAACCGAAAACTCCCCTTATCTGATTTTCTAAATATCTAAGGTATGAAAAGTGCATAAGCTCTTTGTTGTTTACAAACACCACGAAGGTTGGCGGACAGGTTGATGCCTGCGTCATATAGTAAATCTTTAAGCGTTTTCCCTTGTCTGACGGGGGTTGAACCTTCATAGTCGCCTCTGCTAAAACATCGTTTAGCATACCGGTTTTAATTCTCATTGAGTTTTGAGCGTGAACATAATCAATAAGTTCAAAAAGCTTTTCAACCCGCTGACCTGTGAGTGCTGAAATATAAACCTGAGGGGCATAAAGCATAAACCCAAGCTCTAAATTTATTTCTTCACGAAATGTCTTCATCGTGTTTGTATCTTTTTCAATTAAATCCCACTTGTTTACTGCAATAATCGAGGCTTTTCCCTTTTCGTGAGCATAGCCTGCAATTTTAGAATCCTGCTCGGATATTCCTTCTTTTGCATCAACTACGATTACGCAAACATCACAATTGTCAATAGCAGAAAGCGAACGAATGACACTATACCTCTCTATGCCCTCGTCTATTTTTCCTCTTTTTCTCATTCCTGCAGTGTCTACAAATGTATATTTTTTTCCGTTTTTCTCATATTCTGTATCAATAGCATCACGGGTTGTTCCCGCAATATTACTTACAATAACACGATTTTCTCCCAAAATCCTGTTTAAAAGCGACGATTTTCCCGCATTTGGTTTTCCAACGATTGCTACGCGAAGTGTGTCTTCTTCTTCGTCATCAGACTCTAAAAGTTCTTTTGGAATTTTTGCAAAAACCTCGTCTAACAAATCGCCCACACCAAGACCATGAACAGAAGATATTGCAATCGGGTCGCCTAAGCCCATATTGTAAAACTCGTAAAAATCCATAGGTGGCTCGCCCGTAGAATCCACTTTGTTAACCGCAAGAACTGTGGGTTTTCCCGCCTTTTGAAGCATTGCTGAAACATCCATATCTGCCGCAGTCAGCCCATCATGAATACAGGTCATAAGTATAACGCAGTCCGCACGCTCAATCGCAATTTCTGCCTGAAGACGCATATGCTTTAAAATCTCGTCATCAGTTTTAGGCTCTATACCGCCCGTGTCAATAAGCGTAAAACTTCTGCCTAACCACTCAGCCTCCATATAAATTCTGTCGCGGGTAACACCTGGGGTGTCATCAACTATCGATACCCTGCTTCCAACTATTTTATTAAAAAGCGTGGACTTACCAACATTTGGTCGTCCAACTATTGCAACTGTCGCTTTTCTCATTATGAGTTCCTTTCTATTCACCTAAAAGAGCGTCATAAAAAGCCCATCCGTCATTTTTAACGGGAACAATTTTCATTTTTATTGCCTTTTCCGCCTCTTCTTTAGTGATGTCGTCTAAAAAAATGTCTTCATCTGCCTTGAGCATAGATTCTGTAATCAAAACCCTTTGAGCATTCTTGCCTTTTAGTTCACGAATTAAATCGCTCCCACCTAAAAGACCTGAAACAGTAACTTTTCCGCCAAAAAGCTCATTTTTTACAGATATTACCTCAATGCTATCTATATTATATCGCATTTTGAATGCATTTACCAGCTTTTTTATAAATTCATAGGAAATTTCTCCCGTTGCGACTATGGTTTTTACATTTTTCGGCTTCTTTTGCCTTTTTTCGATAGCTAAATTAAATTCTTCCTCCATTGAAGCTAACATTCCTACGCCATTTTCAATCTGAGGAAAATCCTCATATTCATCGGCTTTAGGAATTTCAATTCCCGCATTTACATAAAACTCGTCGGACGCATAAACAAATCTTGTGCCATTTTCTTTCAAAAACTTTTTCTGCCACGATGTAATTTGCTCTATAACCTTAAGTGAATCTTCCTTTTCAAATGGCTCTAACGGGTATAGCCCCTTTCTGCAAGATGTCAGACCTACAGGCACAACTGAAACACTTTTTGCCATAGGTAAAAAGCGTGATAAATCTTCAATCGTGCGGTCTAATTCCTCACCATCGTTTATTCCCTTACACAAAACAATCTGCATATTCATTTCGATTTTGTGGTCAAACAAAAGCTTTATGTGGTCTAAAATTTCCCCCGCTCTTTTGTTTTTTAGCATTTTTACACGAAGATTCGGATTTGTAGTGTGAACCGATATGTTAACAGGCGAGATTTTATAGTTTATAAGACGCATCAAATCGTCTTTTTTCATATTTGTAAGCGTTACATAATTTCCGTACAGAAATGAAAGGCGTGAATCGTCATCCTTAAAATAGAGCGTTTTTCTCATACCCTTTGGCATCTGGTCGATAAAGCAGAAAATACACTTGTTCTGGCAGCTCCTTGGCTTGTCAAAAAGCATGTTCTCAAAATTTATTCCTAAATCTTCTAATTCTTCATTTACTATTTCAAATTCGTATCTTTCGCCGTTTTTCTTTTTAACATCTAAAACAATTTCCTCGTTTGTCGTTAAAAATTTATAGTCTAAATAGTCGACAATTTTTTTACCGTCAACCGATAAAATCAAATCGCCACATTCAATACCTAGTTCTTCTGCAATGCTTCCGCTGTCTACCGAAGAAACGAACGCTCCTTGTTTCATATTCTCGCCTCCTTAAAACCATGTATAATAAAAATAGAGAAGACAAAACGCCTTCTCTACCCCTTTTTCCGCATAATTACGCTTCTTTTTTTACAACTTCCTTGCCGTTGTAATATCCGCAAGCCTTACAAACTCTGTGTCCCATAATAGGCTCACCACATTTTGGGCAGCTTACAAAGCCTGGAATACAAAGCTTCCAATTTGCTCTTCTTTTATCTCTTCTTGCCTTTGAGGTTTTTCTCTTAGGTACTGCCATGGTTTAACACCTCCTGAATTTATATCTTAAAATTTTTTAATTTCTCCCAACGAGGATCTATCTCATCATCTGTGCAGGTGCATTTCCCTTTATTTAAATCAGCACCGCATTTTGAACAAATGCCCTTGCAGTCTTCACTGCAAAGATATTTTGAGAATAGGTTAAGTAAAATATTACTTTCGACTAAGTCCTTTAAATCAATTTCTTTACCCTCAAAGAGAATAACGGAATCGTCATCAGTAACATTTTCATTTGATTGTGCAAGCGTTTCACAAAACTCAAATTCCAAGGGAAGCTCAATTTCCTTTAAGCACCTTGCACATTCTGTTTTAAAATTGCCGCAAACCTTTGCCGAAAGCTCTAAAACATCACGCCTGCATACAATTTTGCCCGTAACCAAGATGGGTTCATCAAATGCTACGCCAAGATTGTTACCATCCTGCATAAGGTCGATTTTTTCTGAAATCTCCAAAAATGCGCCGTCATTATTTAGAATAGAGCTTAAATCGTATAGCATAAGTTTGCCGCCTTTTTTATTTTTAAAACACTTACACACAATTCTTAATATATTATACTTGTTTTAGAAAGAATTGTCAAGGTTTTTTTGTATTTTTTAAATAAATACAAAACGAAAAAAACGCACCGGTTATGCCGATGCGCAATTTCACATTAGTAAACTACAGTTTAAAATCAAACGCTTCTTTCTACTTTGTTAGAACGAAGACATCTTGAGCAAACATGTAATGTTTTAGGTGTTCCGTTAACCAAAGCCTTAACTGTTTTGATGTTTGGCTTCCAGGTACGATTACTTCTTCTGTGTGAATGGCTCACCTTTATACCGAATGTAACACCTTTTCCGCAAATTTCACATTTAGCCATATATAGCACCTCCATGTTCTTGTCGTAAATAATCAAATTTATAAACAGCAAATTTAATTATAACAGAAAAGTTTCTAGAATGCAAGCATTTTTTACAAGAATTTTTTAATGAATAACTCTTGCAGAGAAAACGCCGTCAATTGCAGCAATTTCTGAAGCTACGCTATCGTCAGCATCGCCATCAATATCCATAATTGTGTATGCATTTTCCTTTTTGCTCTTATTTAACATATTTACTATGTTAATTCCCTTATTTCCTACTATTGTAGAAAGGTTCGAAAGCATTGAAGGAATATTTTTGTGAGCAACTGCAATTCTCACGCCCGCTCTTGGCATTTCACAATCAGGGAAGTTAACTGAATTTTTGATGTTTCCATCTTCCAGGAAATTTCTAAGCTCTTCTGCTGCCATTTTAGCACAGTTATCTTCAGATTCAGGAGTTGAAGCTCCTAAGTGTGGGATTGCAATAACATTTTCCATAGATAAAACTGCATCGTTTGGAAAATCTGTTACATAGCAGGAAACCTTACCCTCTTCTAAAGCTACTGCCAAATGTGCGTCATTTACCAATGATCCACGAGCAAAGTTTAAAATTCTGACTCCGTCTTTCATTTTAGCGAGTGTATCTGAATTGATTGTGCCGTTCGTAGCATCGTTTGCAGGAATATGCAAGGTGATGTAATCACTGTTTTCAAAAACCTCATCCATTGAGTTTGCGTGAATGATACCGCTTGACAATCTCCAAGCAGCGTCAACTGTCATAAATGGGTCGTAGCCGATAACCTTCATGCCAAGTTTTTCTGCTGCGTTTGCAACCATTGCACCAATCGCACCAAGGCCGATAACACCTAAGGTTTTGCCGCAAATTTCAGGTCCAACATATGAGCCTTTGCCTTTTTCAACTGTCTTTCCAACATCAGCACCTGATAATGTTTTTGCCCACTCAATACCTGCTACAACTTTTCTTGAAGATAATAAAAAACCAAGTAAAACCAATTCTTTAACAGCATTAGCGTTAGCACCTGGTGTGTTAAATACAACAATACCCTTCTCGGTACATTTTTCAATTGGAATATTGTTAACGCCTGCACCTGCTCTTGCAACGCCCTTTAAATTAGCACCAAGCTCCATTTCATGCATAGAAAAGCTTCTTAATATGATACCATCTGGGTCTTTTGCATCGTCTGTGATTTTGTAATTGTTATCAAACTTATCAAGACCGCATTTTGCAATTTTATTAAGTGTTAATATATCAAACATAGTGAACTGTCCTTTCCTTATACAAAAAACTATTTGTTTTCTGTTTCAAACTTCTTCATAAAGTCAACCAAAGCCTTTACGCCCTCAATCGGCATTGCGTTATAGATACTTGCACGCATACCGCCAACTGAACGATGACCCTTAAGGTTAACAAAACCGTTTGCTTTAGCTTCCTTAATGAATTTAGCATTTAAATCGTCATCACCTGTAATAAATGGAATATTCATCAGTGAACGGTCTTTTGGAACAACTGTTCCTTTAAACATTGATGAGTTGTCAAGGTAATCGTATAAAAGATTTGCTTTTTCAATGTTAATCTTGTGCATCTCTTCTACACCGCCAATGCTCTTTAACCACTCGTAAACTAACATACAGATGTAGATTGAGTATGTAGGTGGTGTGTTGTACATAGAACCATTGTCAGCGTGAATTTTGTAGTCAAACATTGTAGGTGCACCCTCAATCGCACCTGTAATTAAATCTTCACGCATAATTGCAACTGTAACACCTGCAGGACCCATATTCTTCTGTGCACCGGCATATAAAAGACCAAAGCGTGAAATATCAATAGGCTCAGATAAAATGTTAGATGATGCATCGGCAACCAAAGGAACATTTCCCGTTTCAGGAAGAGTTGTATAGCGTGTTCCGTAGATTGTGTTGTTTAATGTGATGTGGAAGTAATCTGCATCTTTATCAAATTTAGAAGCGTCAAGCTCAGGAATGTAAGAAAAAGTCTTGTCATCAGAGCTTGCAACCTTGTTTACTGTACCAACTTTTGCAGCCTCCTGAGCTGCTTTTTTAGACCATTGACCTGTGATAACATAGTCAGCCTTTTTAGAATTTTTCATTAAGTTTAAAGGAATCATTGCAAACTGGCTTGATGCACCGCCCTGTAAGAATAACACCTTATAGTTTTCAGGAATATGCATAAGCTCACGAAGAAGTGCTTCTGCATTTCCGATAATTGCTTCATAATCTGCTGAACGGTGGCTCATTTCCATAACGGACATACCACAGCCCTCATAGTTTAACATCTGTTTTGCTGCTTTTTCAAGCACCGGTACGGGAAGCATTGAAGGTCCCGCTGAAAAATTGTATACTCTATCCATTTGTACCCCTCCAAAAAATCTATTTCAACTGTATATTATATACCTATTTGATTCAATAGTCAAGAATTTAACAAGGTTTTTTTATCTTTTTTATTAAACCGTTATAAATCCTAAAAGTCCGCATGCAATAACTATTACACCCAATATAATTCTGTATGTGCCAAACGATTTAAAATCGTGTTTTTTTACAAATTCAACTAAGAATTTAATGGATGCCAAAGATACTATATATGCAACAATCATACCGACTAAAAGCACCATAATATTGTCTGGTGTTAAAAGGTCTAAATTTCCTAAAATCTTAAGCCCACTTACGCCAACCATAACAGGTATTGCCAAAAAGAATGAAAACTCTGCCGCAACACCTCTTGAACAACCTAAAATCATAGCACCAAGTATTGTAGCACCCGAGCGTGATGTTCCGGGAATTATTGATAAAACCTGAAAAAGACCTATAAAAAGAGCTGTTTTATATGTCATTTGCTTCATATCGGAAACCTTAGTCGTCTTATGTATCTTCTCAATTAAAATAAACAAAATACCGTAGATTATTAAGGTTGATGCGACAACATAAGGAGTTTCAAGCATTTCCATATATTCATCCAACAAAAGACCGATCACTGCGGCAGGAACACATGCTACTACTACCTTAAACCACATAGACCAGGTGTTTTTTTTCTCATCCTGACTTTTAGATGGTGAAAATGGATTCAGCTTTTTAAAGTACATGGTAACAACCGCTAAAATTGCACCGAGCTGAATAACATATATGTACAAATCACTTGCAGTAAATTCGTTGTAATTGTTTAAAAATGCGTTTACCAAAATCATATGTCCTGTGCTCGATATCGGAAGCCACTCGGTTATTCCCTCAACAACACCTAAAAGAATTGATTTTAAAATTTCAATTGCCACAACAAAACCTCTTTTCTTAATTTCTTCATTATATAATCAGTATACAATACAGAGTCCAAGCATTTAGCTCGCCGTCAGGCGAATTTAACTGAATAGATTTAACTCTGTTAAATCTATTCTAACACAATATATTTATTAAAACAAGTAAAAATAACATATAAAAAAACGGCTGCACGAATGTGCAACCGTTTTCATTTATTTATTATTTAAGCTCTTTGTGAATCTGTTCTAATTCGTCTTTTATCTGTCTTGCTTCTTCAAGTAAGATTGCACCGCCATCTCTTTCGAATGCATTTTCAAATTCTGCATAGTCATCAATTGTTTTCTGACCAACGATGATTTCTAAGATTATAGCGTACTGGTTACTTCTTAAGTCTTTATCATAGTCAGGAGATGAAGGACAGATATCTGTCTTACCGAATTCATCAGAAATGTAAGCTTCAGGTCCATCGTATTCATTGTACCAAGACAGCCAAGCGTCAGAGCGATGAGCTAAGAATTCTTCGTGTTTTGGAGCAAATAGTGTGAAGAACATTGGGCTATAGAACGCTGCTGATGAATATCCCTTATCCGATGTGCCAGTTGTGTAATCACCGATAAACTTATATGATATAGAGGACGTTGTGTCAGGAGCTGCCTTTTCCCAGCTTACACCCTCTTTACCAATTGAAATCTCTGTGTAAAGATCTATATCATTAAAGATTGTTTCAAACATTTTAAGCATTCTTGGAACTTTCTTCTCGTAGCCTTCGCCGTTACCAAATGAAACAGCGTTTGATGCAGCTGTATAACTGAAAGCACCATATTCGCCATCCGGGCCCTTTGGTAATCGACCATAAGCAACCTCTGCTTCTGGGAAATTAGCCTTTACTTTGCCTATAACAGAGTTTGCGCTTGCTGGATTCTGGTAACCTGATAAAGCATAACCTACTTTACCTGATGCGAAAAAGTTATCGTCTGCAATACCCGGTGTATAGAAGTCAGGGTGAATCAAGCCTTCTTTATACCAAGCAGCCAATACTTTAATAGCTTCTTTTACGCCGTCTTGTAAACCGCCATATTCGATTTCACCGTCAATTTCCATCCAGCCATATGGGTTAACGCCAAAAGCACCAAAGATTTCATTGAATGTAGCTTCTTTTGTACCGTTACCTGTTGTGATACCCCATGTGTCATTCTTTCCGTTGCCATCTGGGTCTTCTTTTGCGAATTTTACGAATGCATCATGCATTTCGTCTAATGTTTCAGGAACCTCTAAACCAAACTTATCGAGCCAGTCTTTTCTCCAGAGTGCAGTATTTCCCGTCTCGTGTGAGTGGTTGTAGTTAGGAATACCCCAGTTTTTGCCGTCATAACGAGTTGTAATCCAACTGTTAGGAATGTACTCTGTTATGTATTTTGTAAGCTCGGGAGCATACATTTTGAGTGTTTCATAAGGTAATTCAGCGATATAATCCTGTTCAACATCTGTAAAGAGGTTAGCAGGGTCCATCTGAATCATAAGGTCAGGTGTTGTACCACTAGCTAAAAGCAATACCTTTTTCTGGTTTGTCTCACCCCAACCATAGAAGATAGGCTCAATGTCAACATTAAACTTTTCTTCAAGTAAACGCTCAGGAGCAGTATCTCCGGCTTTACCTTCACAACCTGGATATCCAAGCCATGTAAGTGTTAATTTTTCATCTGTTTCAACATACTGTTTTGCGGCTTCTGATAGTTTGCCTTCAGGACCGCAGCCTGCGAGCGTGCCAATTAACATAATTGCTGCTAATATAACGCCCAAAATTCTTTTCATTTTCATTAAATAGCCCTCCTTATAAGCTTTAATTTTATGTCAAAAGTCAAGCCCCCAGCTTAACCCTTAACTGCACCTAATGTTACGCCCTTAACAAAATATTTCTGAATGAACGGATATATACAAAGCACCGGAATAACCGCAGCCATAATTGTTGCTGACTGTAGTGTCTCGCCCACTATTTCCTGATTCTTTGACGGATCCGCTGAGTCAGCAAAACGCCTTGCTGCAGCACCTGTTATTTTACGAATATAATACTGAAGTGTGATGTATCTGTCATCGCTCATATAAAGCATTGAAGGAAGCCAACTGTTCCAGTGAGCAACCGCATCCCAAAGTGCTAATGTCATAATAACCGGTTTTGAAAGCGGAACTATAATCTGGAAGAATATCCTAAATTCACCTGCACCGTCAATTCGGGCTGATTCGTTCAAACTCTCAGGAAGAGACGCGAAGAACGATCTTGCAATAATAGCATTATATGAAGTCAAAAGTGACGGAAGAATATAAACCCAGAAATTGTCCATCAATCCAAGCTGCTTTATGTTCAAGAAGTTAGGAATTCTACATACAGGAAGGAAGAGGGTTCCCATAAAGAATGCCGTGATAAGTCTTTTAAACGGATAATTTTTTTGCATATAACCCCAGGCAAACATAAGTGTAACAAGCAACTGAAGCACTGTTCCTATAACTGTTATTGCAATTGTATTTTTATAAGCTAACCAAAGTTCTTTATTTTCAAACACATATCTATAAGCGTCAAGTGTAACCGCTTTAAAATTAGGGATAATGTGCAGAGTTGGTTTTACTGCCTCTGCAGGCGTACTAAATGAAATCGTCAGCGTATATAAAAATGGATATATTGTAGTTACGGCGAGCAATGTAAGAATTATGTAATTGCATACATTAAAAATCTTTTCGCCCCTTGTGCGTTTTATCATCTATTTTCAACCCCTTCCTTAAAAAACACCAAACTCGTCTTTACTTATTAATTTAATAACCTTGTCTCCAGTTTTAAGAAGAATAAGCGCTACCACTGATTTGAAAATTCCCAAAGCTGTACCTAAACCGTAGCCTGCGCTACCACCTCTTTCTAACAAATCAAGAGAGTAGGTATCCAAGATCTGAGATACTTCTCTTACAAGAGGATTCATCATGTTTTCAATCTGGTCAAAGCCTGCACTTAAAAGACCACTTAGCGACATGATAAGCACGGTTGTGATAGTTCCCATAATAGAAGGAAGTGAAATGTGAAATACCTGCTTTAATCTGGATGCACCATCAATGTATGCAGCTTCATATAAAGATTCATCAACACCGGCTAAAGCAGCAATATAAATTATAGCACCCCAGCCTACACCTTTCCATACTCTTGAAACCATAAGAAGTACGAAGAACGCACTATCATTTTCCAGGAACTTAAATGTTTCCATTCCCATATCATTAAGAATAGCGTTTATAGGTCCTGTAATAGAAAACATTGTTTTGAAAATACCGCCCACGATAACCCAAGAGAAAAAGTGTGGCAAATATGTAATGGTCTGTACAATTCTTTTAAAGACAACGCCTCTCAACTCATTTAGAAGCAATGCCAGAATAATAGTACTAGGCATCTGTAACGCCAATGACAACGCACTGATTACTATGGTGTTCCTCATTATCGTACCAAATTGTGATCCTCTAAATAGCATTATAAACCACTGCATACCGTAATTGTCAGCCCATGGGCTGCCCGTTACACCAAGCTTGATTTTATAATCTTTAAATGCTATCAATAAACCATATATTGGCTTATAGAAGAATAACAATAAGGTTATAATACCTGGAAGCATCATCAATAAAAACGGATATGATGCTTTAAATTGTTTAGACAATGAGGGTTTTTTTTCTATAAAAGGGTTAACCTCCACTGCTGCTGTTTTTTTCAAAGAAAATCCTCTCCTTTATAAAATATTTGCGAATCCATAAAACGAAATGCCTAAAAAATTAGCATAGTTTCACAGTTTTATTCTATTTTACCACAACTTGTAACCAAATTGCAATAGTTTTTTTTAATTTTTTTGTGATTTTTTATAATTTTTTTACAGTTTTTTTGGTAAATGATACTAGTTATTGCCAAAAATGCTTTTACTGCCACTATTTTTTTGTATCAGATTAAACCTTTATAACATTTTTTATTGATTATTTATTTAAATTGTATAACGATGATATTAAAAAATATGACAAAAACAAGCTTTTTTCACAATGTTTATATAAAAAACAAGACCGGGTAAACCCGGTCTTCCGAAAATTACTTAATTACTCTTCTGTTGTTTCTTCTGCAGGTGTTTCTACTTCTTCTGCAGTAGTCTCTGTTTCTTCTGCAGGAGCAACCTCTTCAGGAGCTAAAAGTGCACGGATTGAAAGTGCAATCTTTTTGTTTTCCCAATCAATGCTTGTAACCTTAGCTTCTACCTCTTGTCCTAATGTAAGCTCGTCCTGAGGCTTTTCAATTCTGCGGTTAGCAATCTGAGAAATATGGATTAAACCATCAACACCAGGAATGATCTGCGCAAATGCACCGTAAGGCATAATTCTTACAATCTTAACTGTTGCAACGCCATCAACCTCAATTTTTGATTTAACGATTTCCCAAGGATTATCCTCAGCCTTTTTGTATCCAAGTGAAATTTTATTTGTTTCTTTATCAAGAGCAAGGATATAAACCTTAACTGCATCTCCAACTTTAAGTACTTCTGACGGATGTTTAATTCTTCCCCATGAAAGTTCGGAAATATGAATCAAACCATCAATACCGCCAATATCAACAAATGCACCAAAATTTGTCAATGATTTAACAGTACCTGTATATTCTTTGCCAACTTCTGCGCTTGCCCAGAATTCTTCAAGTGCT
>JAZSJX010000046.1:0-7098 GCA_045534535.1 Congzhengia sp. | reverse complement strand
GAGTATGAAATTGATGAAATGATAGCAGCCTATAGTCAGCGTGGGCAGAATTTTAACACACCTGAGGGCAGAGAATCTATCTTAGAACAGGTTATAAGCAAAAAGCTGTTGCTTTTAGACGCTCAAAAGAACTTGCTTGAGCACAATGCTGAATTTAAGGCACAGCTAAAATCAGTAAAGGAAGAAATGCTTGCAAACTTTAATCTTCAGAAGGCTATTGAAAAAATCACAGTAACAGATGATGAAGCAAAAGCCTATTATGAAGAAAATAAGGCTCAGTTTGAAAAGGGTGAGTCAGTTTGTGCAAGTCATATTTTAGTAGACTCTGAGAGCAAGGCAAAAGCGTTAAAGACAGATATTGAAAGCGGAGCAATAAGCTTTGAAGATGCAGCACGAGCAAACAGTTCATGCCCGTCTAAAGCGTCAGGCGGAGCTTTGGGCGAATTTACAAAAGGACAGATGGTTCCAGAGTTTGACGAAGCAGCTTTTTCTATGGATATAAATGTAGTATCAGAGCCTGTAAAAACACAGTTTGGTTATCACTTGATCAAGGTTACTGCTAAAAATCCTGCGGGAACAATGGAGTTCGACGAGGTTAAAGACCAAATTAAAAATGTTGTTATAAATACAAAACGCCAAAAGGCAGTACAAAGCAAAATCAATCAGCTTAAAATTTTATATCCTGTTGACAAAATGTAATTAAAAAATTTAAGGTTGCCATGTATGGCAACCTTTTTTTTTACCATAATAAGTATAAGTATAAAATTTAAAAAGGTGGTTTTTATGCAAACAATAAGTTATGTTATAAAAGACGAAAACGGAATACACGCCCGTCCTGCAGGAATGCTTGTAAAAAAAGCGAGTGCTTTTAAATCAAATATAAAGGCAATAAAAAACGAAAAAAGTGCAGATTGTAAAAAACTTTTTGGTCTGATGGGCTTGGGAGTAAAGCAGAATGATGAAATCAAAATTGAAATTTCGGGAGAAGATGAACAAGAAGCAAAAAGTGATATTGAAAAATTTTTAAATGAAAACCTGTGAGCATAACAGAAAGGCTTGAGTAAAATGATAACTATTGAGGGCAAGGGAGTATATGGTGCAATAGCCATAGGAAAGCTTAATTTTTTTGACAGAAAAGAGCTTACTGTAAAAAGAGAAAAAACTAAAAGCGTAGAAAGTGAAATTGAGCGTTTTAAAAAAGCAAAAAAAGATGCAATAGACGACCTTTCAGCGCTTTATAAAAAGGCAGTAAAGGAAATCGGCGAGACAAGTGCTCAAATTTTTGAAATTCATCAAATGATGTTAAATGACGAAGATTTTAACGATTCGATTATAAATATAATAGAAAGCCAAGGTTTAAATGCAGAGTTTGCAGTTGCAGTAACGGCAGATAATTTTGCCGATATGTTTTCTTCTATGGATGACGACTATATGAAAGAGCGTGCGGCAGATGTAAAGGATATATCAAATAGACTTTTAGAATGTTTAATGGGGAAAGACGAAGAGTTTATTGAAAGCGAAGAAAAAGAAATAATATGCGCAGATGATTTGGCACCTAGTGAAACTATGCGACTTGACAAAACGAAAGTGCTTGCATTTATAACGCAAGAAGGCTCTCTGAATTCACATACGGCAATTTTAGCAGGTACGATGAATATTCCTGCGGTGGTTGGCGTTGGCGACAGCTTAAAGTACGAATACGAAGGCAAAACCGCTATAGTTGACGGATATACGGGTAAGGTATATATAGAGCCTGATGAAGAAACATTGAAAGAAATGAAGAAAAAACAGGCAGAAGATTATGAGAAAAAGAAACTTTTACTAGAACTTAAGGGGAAAGAAAATATAACAAAAAGCGGACAGAAAATAAATATATACGCAAATATAGGAAGTATAAAAGATGTTGGTGCCGCACTTTTAAATGATGCAGGCGGAATCGGACTTTTCAGAAGTGAGTTTATTTATTTGGAAAACGATGATTTTCCGACAGAAGAAGAACAATTTGCGGTCTATAAAAAAGTTTTGGAAAGTATGGCGGGCAAAAAAGTAATAATAAGGACTATGGATATAGGAGCCGATAAAAAAATAGACTATTTCAACTTAAAGCACGAGGAAAATCCTGCTTTAGGGTACCGTGCGATAAGAATATGTCTTGCACAAAAGGATATTTTTAAAACTCAGCTCCGTGCACTGTTTCGAGCATCTTTATTTGGAAATCTTTCAATAATGTTTCCAATGATTATTTCGGTAGAGGAAATTGACCATATAAACAAAATAATAAATGAGGTAAAAAATGAGTTAAAAGAGGAAAATATTCCGTTTTCTGAAAATGTAGAAACGGGAATAATGATAGAAACTCCTGCAGCTGCTGTGATTTGCGATATGCTTGCACCAAAGGTTGATTTTTTCAGCGTAGGCACAAACGATTTAACACAGTATACATTGGCGATAGACAGACAGAATCCAAAGCTTGAGGCGTTTTATAACCCACATCATGAGAGCGTGTTAAGGCTCATAGAGTTTGCTTCAAAAAGTGCGCATAAGCACGGGAAATGGATAGGCATATGCGGAGAGCTTGCGGCAGACCTTTCACTTACTGAAAGGTTTTTAGAAATGGGTATAGATGAGCTTTCTGTTTCGCCATCTTATATATTGCCGTTAAGGGATAAGGTAAGAAATGCAAAATGAGAAAGGGCTGTAGCAAAAAGCGCAGACCCCGCAAAACAAGAATATGTGGATTTTAAGCAATATTACTAAAATATAGAGTACGAGAATAAGGAAGAGATGTTGTAAAATTCGAAATTCACGAATTTTACATTGAATTTATGTTTTGCGATATGAACAAACCTCACCTCTCGGCGTACCCTCGTACGCCTTCGGGTAGCCAAAAAGGGCGAGTATCTCGCCCTTTTTGTTCGGTTTGTCCATTCTGCATCATTTTCCGTCCAGCCCAAAAAGCTCTGTCGCGACCGCCACAATGCTTTTTATTTTATTGCTCTTTTTTAGACTTATTCCAGAGTGAGAATTTTAGTAAGGATAAAATAATTAAACCAAACACAACGATAGAGCCGATATCAGATACAGGTTCAGGGAAAAGCCCCGACATATCCATAGCTTTGTCAAAACCGAAAATTGCAAGTACTGCAAGCAATATACCGATTAAACCCTCACCTGCAATCATACCTGAGCAGAACAGAATACCGTTACTTACAATATTTTCTTTGTCCTTTTTCTTTTCCTTAATTTTATCTAAAGCCAAGCGAACAAGACCACCGGCCATAATGCAAGCGTTAAGCTGAACAGGAAGATAAACACCGATTGCAAACGGAAGAACAGGGATTCCTAAAATTTCAACTACAATTGCAATAAATGCACCGATAAATACTAATGTCCAGGGAAGATTTCCTTCCATAACACCCTCTATAATCATCTTCATTAAGGTTGCCTGAGGAGCAGCAAGCTCAGGTGTGCCAAAACCCCATGCCGCATCTAAAAGGTATAGCGTTCCGCCGATTGCAAGAGCCGCTGCAATAACACCAAAAACTTCAACGAGCTGCTGTTTTTTAGGTGTCGCACCTAAAATGTAGCCTGTTTTTAAGTCCTGCGAGGTGTCGCCTGCAATAGCAGAAACGATACAAATAATAGAGCCTATTGCAATTGCACTTGCCATACCAAATGCACCTGTTGTGCCTGACACCTTTAAAATAAGTGTAGTAATTAAAAGTGTTGCGATTGCCATACCTGAAACAGGGTTGTTGCTACTGCCTACTAAACCAACCATACGGGAAGAAACTGTTGCAAAGAAAAATCCGAATACAACAACTATGATTGCACCTATAAATGAAACAGGAATTGCAGGAACGAGCCATACTGAAACGGTAAGTACAATTACTGCAAAAATTACTGTTTTCATACTTAAATCTTTGTCTGTTCTCAAATTGCTTGTCGGGGCAGAAGCGGAAACACTTTTAATTGCACCATAGAATGTGCTAAAGATTAGGGGCAACGATTTTATAAGACTTATAACGCCGCCGCAGGCTAATGCTCCTGCACCAATGTACCTTATATATGAGCTCCAGATAGCTCCTGCGCCGCCGGTTGCAAACATTTCGCCAATAGGTACAGTTCCGGGGTAAAGAACAGTATTTTCGCCTAAAAGAACAATTAAGGGAATTATTACAAGCCAGGCCAGTACGCCGCCTGAGAACATGTATGATGAAATTTTTGGTCCGCAAATGTAACCAACGCTTAAAACGGCGGGATAAATCTGTGTTCCTATTGTACCTGCAAAGCCTTTGACTACAAGCGAAACCTCGCCTTTGACAATTTTTAAACCATCAATGATAAACTTAAAGATTGCAGAAAAACCAAGACCTGCAAAAACAGTAGACGAATTTGCTCCTCCCTCTTCGCCTGCGAGCAAGACTTCAGCACAGGCTTTTCCCTCAGGATAGGGAAGAGTGTTATGCTCTTTTACAATTAAAGCTTTTCTCAGCGGAATCATAAAGAATACACCTAAAAGACCTCCTAAAAGTGCAATCAGTGTAATCTCTAATATTCCGGGCTTTTCCATTTTACCCTCTGCTGCCCACAAAAACAGTGCAGGAAGTGTAAAAATCGCACCTGCAGCAAGTGATTCTCCTGCTGAGCCTGTTGTCTGAACTGAGTTGCTTTCTAAAATTGAGTTTCTTCTCATTAAAACTCGAATAACACCCATAGAGATAACAGCGGCAGGAATGGATGCCGATACTGTCATACCAACTCTTAAACCTAAGTATGCGTTTGCTGCGCCAAATACAATTGCCAAAATAATACCCATAACAACCGAAGTAACGGTAATTTCGGGAATGTTCTTTTCAGCAGGAATGTATGGCTTGAATTCTTTGTTGTTTTCCATAAAAGCTCCGTTCTGTCGAATTTTCGACTAAAAATTTGCCATATCATTATAACACATTTTTTTCCTCAAGGCAACGAAAATATTAAATTGGCTTGACCGAAGAAATTGTAATGATATAATCTAATTTAAGGAATAAGGACAATATTTAAAAAGAACCGATTTGGTGCACAGGTAATGTTGATATTATTACCCTTGCAATGAATATGTATTCTAATAGCGTTGACCCAAAAACTGATTTTTCTGATATTGCGCACCTTAACTATTGTAACAATTTATTTAATTTAGCTATTGTGTTTTATTTAAATTTATGATATAATTGACACATACAAAATTTTACTTCATAAAATTCTTAAGAGCCTGTGCTCTTTTGTGCTCTTACGAGCACTGTGTCAATTGACGGCGTCGCAAAAATGTCCTTGCAAGCAAGCATTTTTACTCCTGGTAAAATGATTTTGCGGCATCTAAATCGTGCACGAATTTTATAATAATTTTGTTATTTATTAAAAAGGGGTGTATATAAATGAGTTATGTAGAGAGAGTATTAGAAGAGTTAAAAAAGAAAAACTCTAATGAGCCTGAATTTATCCAGGCAGTTACTGAGGTTTTAGAGTCAATCGAACCTGTGATTGAAAAAAATCCTCAGTATGAAAAGGCAGGTCTTTTAGAAAGATTAGTTGAGCCGGAAAGACAGATTTTCTTCAGAGTTCCCTGGGTTGATGATAACGGCAAGGTTCAGGTTAACCGCGGATACAGGGTTCAGTTTAACAGTGCAATTGGACCTTATAAGGGTGGTTTAAGATTTGCACCTAATGTATATTCAGGAATTATTAAATTTTTAGGCTTTGAGCAGATTTTTAAAAACAGCTTGACAGGTCTTCCAATAGGTGGCGGTAAAGGCGGTGCTGACTTTGACCCAACAGGCAAAAGTGATGCTGAAATTATGAGATTCTGCCAGAGTTATATGACAGAGTTATTCCGTCATATCGGTGCAGAAACTGATGTTCCTGCAGGCGACTTAGGTGTTGGTGCAAGAGAAATCGGTTATATGTTCGGTCAGTATAAAAGACTTAAAAATGTATACGAAGGCGTTCTTACAGGTAAAGGCTTAGCTTACGGCGGTCTTAATGGAAGAACAGAAGCAACAGGCTATGGTATCGTATTCTTTGCAAGAGAAATGCTTGCACACTTTGGCGAAGGCCTAAAGGGTAAGGAAGTAGTTGTATCGGGCTTTGGTAATGTATCCTGGGGTACAGTTAGAAAGCTAAATCAGCTTGGTGCAAAGGTTATTACAATTTCAGGTCCTGATGGTTACATATATGATCCTGACGGTGTTACAGCAGGTGAAAAAGAAGATTACTTATTAGAGCTTCGTGCATCAGGTAAAAACATCTGTGCACCTTATGCTGAGAAATTCAAAGGCGCTAAATTCTTCCCTGGTGAAAAACCATGGGGCGTTAAGGCAGACCTATACATTCCTTGTGCTACACAGAATGAAATCACAATCAAAGAAGCCGAAGTTATGGTTAAAAACGGCTGTAAATTCCTTTGTGAAGGTTCTAATATGCCTACCACAAACGAGGCTATGGCATACCTTGCAGAAAAAGGCGTTGTAATCGGACCTTCTAAGGCTGCAAACGCAGGCGGTGTTGCTTGCTCATGTATCGAGATGGGACAGAATGCAGGTCATACAGTATTCTCACCTGAACAGGTTTATGCTCAGCTCGAAGGAATTATGGTTAACATCCATAACAGTGCAGCAAAAGCATCAGAAGAAAATGGTTTAGGATACAACTTAGTTGCAGGTGCTAACATTGCAGGCTTTAAAAAGATTGCAGAAGCTATGATGGCTCAGGGCATTTGCTAATTTATAAAAACATAGACTATACTGACACCACGCGCGTGGTGTCAGTTTTTTTATTTTAATCAGTATGCTGTGCATTTAATTTACTTAGAAAAATTGTGGAAATATGATAAAATATATGTTATAATTGACACATACAGAATTTTATTTCATAAAATTCTCAAGAGCTTACGCTCTTATGTGCTCTTTCGAGCACTGTGTCAATTGACGGCGTGGCAAAAACACCCTTGCAAGCAAGCGTTTTTGCTCCTGGTAGAATTGACTCATCAATTGACGGCGTCGCAAAAATGCCGCGGCTCACAAGCATTTTTACTCCTGGTAAAATGATTTTGCGGCATCT
>JAZSJX010000020.1:0-44657 GCA_045534535.1 Congzhengia sp. | reverse complement strand
TAGGAAGTGTGCGTTTGGGAGCATTTCTTTATATAATCCATATAGCCTCAGCACTTTTAACAGGCGTAATTCTATCGTTTTTTGGGGGAAAGACAAAGAAAACACAAAGAACACAAATACTAAATGTAAATTTTGGAAAAGCGCTGTCAGATTCTGTTATAAGCGGTGTCAGCACAATGGCAAATGTGTGTGGCTACATCATATTTTTTTCGGTCATTAAAGTTTTTTTGATGCCGATAATTTATAAGTTATCAGGAGATGGAGACGCATCACTTTATCTTTCGGGATTACTTGAGGTAACATTAGGGGCATTTAATATATGTTCCGCCTCTTTAGATTTAGAAAAGACACTGATTTTAACATCGGGCATATTAGGTTTTGGTGGACTTTGTGTGTTTTTGCAGGTGTGGGGAATTGTTTCAGAGGCCGAGCTTAGTGTAAAAACCTATATTTTGGGAAAGTTTATTCAAATGACATTATCATTCGTTTTGTCGTATTTCTATTTAAAACTTATAAATATACAACCCGTATTTTTAAACACCTCCCAGATTGCAAAAAAGTATGTCGAGATTTTACCATTTATAGCCTTGAGTTTTTTATTTTTAGTGGCTTATGCAGGTGCAAGACGGCGTTGACAGTAAATACATTTTAGTGTATAATAATTTCAACTTTACTAAGAAAAAGGATTTTAAATATGAGTTTAAATAAAAGTCCGTTTAAGTATTCTCAAGACAACAAAAGATACCACACACTAAGCTTTCATTTAAATAAAATGTTTGGAGAAAAGGTTTTAAAGGCAGTGATTAATGCAGGATTTTCGTGTCCCAATATTGATGGGACAGTATCTTCTGGCGGTTGCAGATTTTGCAAAAATGGGGCAGGGGAGTTTACTAATTCGCCTGACCTTTCTGTTACAAAACAACTTAAAATGGAAAGCGAGCGTATCTTAAAAAAACACGGCGAGAGCAAAATGATTGCTTATTTTCAGTCAAACACCAACACTTATGCTGATGTAACAAGATTAAGCAGGATTTATAGTGAAGCACTTGCGTTTCCAAATATAGTAGGTATCAGCATAGGAACCCGTCCTGACTGTATAAACGAAGAAAATGTGGCGTTGCTTAAAGAGCTTTCTGAAAAAACTTACCTTACTGTTGAACTAGGTCTTCAAACCGTTCACGATAAAACAGCACAAAAATTTAATCGTGGATACAACTTTGAAACATTTAAAAACACCTTTAAAATGCTTAAAGAAAACAATATAAGGGTTTGTGTTCATCTGATAAATGGTCTTTATGATGAAACAAGGGAAGATATGGTAAAGTCGGCAGAGATTGTGGGGAAAATGCATCCTGATGCAGTTAAAATTCATCTTTTGCATATATTGAGCGGAACTAAGGCAGAAGATGACTATAATAACGGAATTATTGTTCCTATGACAAAATCGCAGTATATTGACACGGTATGCCGTCAGCTTGAGGTTTTGCCGCCTGAATGCGTAGTGGAGAGATTAACGGGCGATGGAGGAAAAGAAAGCCTTGTTGCACCTTTGTGGAGCTTAGATAAAATTTCAGTCCTTGCAGGGATTGATAAAGAGCTTTTTATGAGGGGTACAATGCAGGGGGAACTTTTTTAGAAAAATATTTTAAAACTGCTTGACAAATAAAGTATATTTATATATAATAATGTAGTTAACATTGCAAGGTGCAATGTAATCCTTGCTCTATGCAAAAGCGTAGGGCCAAAGTCCAGAAGGAGGTGTAAAAAATGTCAGAAATCATCAACAAGTATGAAACTATCTTTGTGGTTGACGCGTCTTTGGAAGAAGAAGCAATCACGGCAGTTGTTGATAAGTTCAAAACATTAATCGCTGAAGCAGGTACAATTGAATCTGTTGACGAATGGGGTAAAAGAAGACTCGCTTATCCTATCGACTACAAAACAGAGGGTTATTATGTTTTAGTGAACTTTAGCGCGAAACCTGAATTTCCCGCTGAACTTGAGCGTATCTACAACATCACAGATGGCTTATTAAGAAGCATTGTTATCAAAAAAGATGAAAAAAAGGCCAATAGCTAATTTTTTTAGCAGGAGGGTAAACGAATGAATAAAGTTATATTAGTAGGTCGCTTAACAAAAGACCCTGAGCTTCGTGCTACATCATCCGGTGTTAATGTTTGCAGCTTTACCATTGCATGCGACAGAAGATTTGTAAAACAGGGTGAGGAACGCAAGGCTGACTTTATCAACTGTATCGCTTGGCGTCAAGCAGGCGAATCAATTTCTAAATATTTCGCAAAAGGACACAGAATTGCAGTCGAAGGATCAATCCAGACAAGAACATGGCAGGATAATGAAGGTAAAAATCGTTATACCATGGAAGTTGTTGTTGATGGTTGGGAATTTGCTCAAAGCAAAAATGAGGGTGGTTCTTGGAACGCTCCTTCTCAGTCCGAGGCGTATTCTGAAATAGGTAATGCTTCTTCATCAATGGGAGATATTGATGGATTTATGCCTATCGAAGAAGAGGATTTGCCCTTTTAATTTATAGCCGTGAACTCAATCTATAAAGGAGGTAATTTTGATGGCTGAAAAACCTATGATGAGAAATCGTAAAGCAAAGAAAAAAGTTTGTTCTTTTTGTCAGGACAAAGTTGACTATATCGATTATAAAGATGTTGCAAAATTAAGAAGATATGTTTCTGAGCGTGCAAAGATTCTTCCAAGAAGAATTACAGGAACATGTGCAAAGCATCAAAGACAGCTCACAGAGGCAATCAAGAGAGCAAGACATATTGCACTTTTGCCATTTAGCGCTGAATAATAAAAAAATAGAAGCACTGCGAGAGCAGTGCTTTTTTTATGTTTATGTTTATTTTTATTTTAATTCTTCTAAGCATTTAGGACAAATGTTTTTGCCTTTAAATGAAACTACATCCTTTGAGTTGCCGCAAAAAATACAAGATGGCTCATATTTTTTGAGGATTATACTATCATCGCTTACATAGATTTCCAATGCATCTTTTTCAGCAATGTCTAATGTTCTTCTTAGTTCAATAGGGAGCACAATTCTTCCGAGCTCGTCCACTTTTCTTACAATTCCAATTGATTTCATGTCGCACCACTCCGTATTATAGTATATTATTAAAATTACGCTTACATTTTAGCATAAAATGTAAAATAGGTCAATGCTTTTTATTTTACATTTCTGTAACAAATTTCTACAAACTATACATTTCATACATTCTGCTGTATATGCCTTTTTTCGCAATTAACTCGTTGTGAGTTCCTTGTTCTTCAATTCCTTTTTCAGTTAAAACTAAAATGGTCGTAGCATTTTTTATTGTCGTTAAGCGGTGCGCAATAACGAAGGTTGTCCGTCCTTTTGAAAGTCTTTCTAAAGACTCCTGAACAAGCCTTTCGCTTTCATTGTCAAGTGCCGAGGTAGCTTCATCTAAAATAAGTATTGGTGGATTTTTAAGGAAAACTCTTGCAATGCCGATTCTTTGCTTCTGACCGCCCGAAAGCTTAACACCGCGCTCTCCCACATAGGTGTCATAGCCGTTTTCTAAATTCATTATAAAATCGTGAGCACCTGCAAGACGGGCTGCATTTTCAATTTCTTCTTTCGTTGCACCCGGGCAACCGTACTCAATATTTTCATAAACTGTGCCCGAAAAAATGTAAATGTCTTGTTGAACAACACCTATGTTATCGCGAAGACTTTTTAGCGTTAATGACTTAATATCTTTGTTATCAATTTTAATTTTTCCTGATGTAACATCGTAAAATCTCGGAATTAGACTGCAAAGAGTTGTTTTTCCGCCGCCCGACGGACCAACTAACGCTACAGTATCTCCAGGTTTTACATGAAGCGACAAATTGTTTAAAACATTATCGGTTTCAGATGAATAACTAAAGGTTACATTATCAAATGAAACCTCTCCTGAAACATTTTTAAGGTCTTTTGCGTCTGGAGCGTCGTAAATTTCAACAGGAGTATCCATAACCTCAAAGAATCTTTCTATGCCTGTCATACCACGCTGGAATTGCTCCATAAAATCAACAATTTTACGAATTGATGTAAGCAGTGTTGAGGTGTACAGCAGGTATGCTGTAAAATCGCCCGTAGATATTTTTTCCGCCCTGATAAAGAAAGCTCCCGCAATTACAATCAAAATATACATAAAGCCATCAAAAAGTCTTGTTGACGACTGAAAGCCTGCCATATATTTATAAGAAAGCCTTTTGATGCTTAAAAGCTTTGAGTTTCCGTTTTCAAATTTTTCTTTTTCGCACTCTTCGTTTGTAAATGAGTGCACAACGCGAATTCCCAAAAGTGAGTCTTCGACTCTCGCGTTTAGCTCGCCGATTTGAGCACGCTGATTTTTAAACTGAACTCGCATTTTTCTGCTGAAATACCTTGTACAGATAATAATTAAAGGTATAACTGAGAAAATTATAAGAGTAAGCCAGATGTTAAAGCTCCCTAAAATCACAAAGGAAACTGAAATCTTAATAGTTGAAATAAGAATTTCTTCGGGACAGTGATGTGCAAATTCAGTAACATCAAACAAGTCATTTGTGATTCTTGACATCAATTGACCTACCTTTGCACTGTCATAGAAGGAGGAAGAAAGATTCTGAAGATGCGAAAACATATCACGCCTCATATCAGTTTCCATTTTGGCGCCCATAACATGACCTACCGATGCCATATAGTAGTTTGCAGCGGTGTCAATAAGTCTTAAAATAATATAAATAAAGCCTACAGAAAGTATTGCACGGGTTGTAAGCCCTGCAATGTCGGTTGTAGCCTTGTCTGTGATAAATCGTGCAATGAGAGGCAGAATAAGCTCACAAAAGGTGGTAAATAATGCACAGCTTAAATCAAATACTAAAACCTTTTTATATTTTTTATAGTATGGTAAAAATCTTTTGAAAAGTCCGCTTTTTTTCATAATGCCTCTCCTTAGTAATTTTGCTTGTAATCGACCTTTATAACTGTGCAATATTTTGCATCCTTTTCTTTAAGCTTTGTTTCAATTTCTTTTATAGAATTATTTATTTCATTTTCTGAAACAGAAAAGGGAACTTCTAAATCAAAAATTAAGTTTATTCTGCTTTCACCGTCTGTCATACGAAAATCGTGCATTCCAAAATCTTCGTTTACTTCGTTAACGACTGACTTAACAAGTTCTCTTGTCCTGTCGCTTTTTTCACATCCGACTAAAATTGGGTCAGTATGTATTACAGTTTCAACAAAGGTTTCGTTTTTGATTTGAACTTCTAACGCGTCAATGATTTCGTGGAGCATTATTGCCGGTTTACCGCAAGACACTTCAGCATGAACAGAAGCCAAGCATCTTCCCGGACCGTAGTCGTGGATAATTAAATCGTGAATTCCCAAAATTTCATCATTTGAAAGTAAAATGTCAGAAATTTTCTTTGCAAGCTGGGGGTCTGGCGATGAGCCTAAAAGTGAATTTGTGGTTTTGAGTGCAATCTTTATTCCGGTAACACATATTAAAACTGCAACAATAAAGCCTGCAAAACCATCTATAATCGGTGGCAGAATGCGACACAGGGCGGTTGATAAAATTACTGCACTTGTGGCAAAAACATCACTTAAACTGTCAGCAGAGGTTGCAAGAAGTACATCTGACTCTATTTTGTTACCTAAGTATCTCATAGAAAAATACATCCATAACTTAATCAATACAGACAGAGCTAAAATTAAAAGCATCAAAAGATTAAATTGCGGTGCAACAGGATTTATAATTTTGCCAAATGATGATTTTATAAGCTCAATTCCAACCATAATTATGATAAATGAAACAATTAAAGACGAAATATATTCAATTCTCCCGTGGCCGAAGGGATGCTTTTCATCAGCACGGTGATTGCTAAGCCTTGAGCCGATTAAGGTAACCGCCGATGAGCCAATATCAGAAAGATTATTAAATGCATCTGAAATTATAGCAATTGAGTTAATAATACTGCCGATAATAATTTTAATGAAAAATAATACTATATTACATACAATTCCGATTATTCCGCCAAAAACACCATAAGCAGTTCTTACCTCAGGATTTTTCACATCTTCATAGTCTTTTATAAACAGCTTTGTCAAAAATTTTGTCAAGATATACTCACTCCATAAATTTAATGTTACTATAATACATATTATACTCCATATAAAAATATCTTTCAATATTTTTTTCTATTCTTCACAATAAAACAAATTTCGACATATAATGTTGTGAGGCGCAAGTTTGCCTTAATTTTATAGATGGGATGATTGCTATGTGTGGAATTTGTAATTTAGTAAGATGTGCTACAGGTAATGGCAGAAGCGGAAGAAGAAACTGTGGTTGTGGCTGTGACTGCGAATATGAAAGAAGCAGAAGATGGTGTGAACCCCAAATGAGAATTACCTGTGCAAGCGGTCTGGGTACTCGCTCTGACTGTCCTTGCCATGATAACCACGATTGCGGTTGTGTAAGAAATACAAGATATAGAAACGACTGCGATTGCGATTAGTTTTCTACAAAAAAGGCGTGTTTTCTACACGCCTTTTTTATTTTCGACAAACTATTTGGTAGATTTGCAAGAAATGAAAATGATGGAATTATATTTTTTGTTGACAATGCACTATTAAAATGTTAAAATAAAAGGTAGTATATGTTTAAAATGTCTCTTTTTATAAATTTCAAAGGAGGAGTATTTAGTGGAAATCGAGAAAAACAGAATTTCCGACCAAAATGCTGATAATTTAAAATTAAACACCGAGCACCGAAAAAAGGCTAAAAGATTTACTTTTGAGCACTGGCATTTTATTGTGCTTTTATTGGCTGTTTATGATTTTGCAGTTATAAATGGTGCATACCTTTTAGCTTTATGGTTGCGTTTTGATTGTCGCTATTCGGATATTCCCGAAATTTATTTATCTGCATGGATTAAATTTGTACCCATATATACTGTAATTACTTTAATTATATTTTACCTGTTTAAGCTTTATCAGAGCTTGTGGAGATTTGCAAGTTATAAAGAGCTTGAAAGAATATTTACATCATGCTTAATCGCGTCATCCTTACATATTCTGCTTATCAATATATTGTTTTGTCGTATGCCTATTTCATATTGTATAATAGGTGCTGTAATTCAGTTTATTTTTGTTTTGGGTATAAGGTTTGCATATCGCTTTGTTCTTTTAGAAAAAAGTAGAAGAGAAGCGGGACTGCAAAAGAAGGCGGCAAGCCGTGTTATGCTTATTGGTGCAGGCTCTGCAGGACAGATGATTTTGCGTGATATTCATAACGCAAAAGAGGTTAACGAGCGTGTGTGCTGTATAATTGACGATAACCCGAACAAATGGGGAAGATACATTGACGGTATCCCGATAGTTGGTGGCAGAGATGATATTTTATCAAATGTAAACAAATATAATATCGAAAAAATATTTGTTGCAATTCCGAGTGCAAGTGTTGCCCAAAGGCGCGACATTTTAGACATCTGTAAAGAAACTAATTGCGAGCTTAAAAATCTACCGGGCATGTATGAGTTTTTGACGGGCAATGTATCTGTAAGCTTGTTACAAAATGTAGATGTTGAAGATTTACTTGGTCGTGAGCCTATAAAAGTAGAGATGGATGAGATATTCAGATTTATTGAGGGAAAAGTCATCTTAGTTACAGGCGGCGGCGGTTCAATAGGCAGTGAGCTTTGTCGGCAAATTGCTAAAAACAACCCCAAAAAACTTGTTATATTTGATATATATGAAAATAACGCCTATGCTATTCAGTTAGAGCTTCAGGATAAATATCCAAACCTTGATTTAGAGGTGTTAATCGGCTCGGTGCGAGATAGCAGAAGAATCAACCATGTGTTTGAAAAATTAAAGCCTGATATTGTTTATCATGCTGCTGCGCACAAGCATGTTCCTTTAATGGAGGACAGTCCGTGTGAATCAATAAAAAATAATGCAATAGGCACATATAAAACTGCTTATGCTGCAATGATGAACGGATGCAAGCGTTTTGTTCTTATTTCAACAGACAAGGCTGTGAACCCTACTAATATTATGGGTGCATCAAAGCGAATATGCGAGATGGTAATTCAATTCTTTGACCGAAAAATCCGTGACGGAAAAGCGAATGAAATTCCGCCGCTTCATGTACATGTCGAAGATGAAGATGGAAGCATGATGGATATTGCAGGAACAACTTTAAACCCTGAAACAGAATTTGTTGCAGTTCGCTTTGGAAATGTTTTAGGAAGCAATGGATCAGTAATTCCGCGTTTTAAAGAACAAATCTCAAAGGGTGGACCTGTTACTGTTACACACCCCGATATTATACGCTATTTTATGACCATACCTGAGGCAGTGTCACTTGTTTTACAGGCGGGAACTTATGCAAATGGCGGAGAAATATTTGTTTTGGATATGGGTTCTCCCGTAAAGATTGACACCCTGGCGAGAAACCTTATTAAGCTATCGGGATTAAAGCCTGATATTGATATTAAGATTTCATACACTGGTCTTCGTCCAGGCGAAAAATTGTATGAGGAAAAGCTTATGACAGAAGAGGGAATGAGGACAACACCTAACAAATTGATACACATAGGAAGCCCCATTCCGTTTGACACGGATGTGTTTATGAATCAAATTCAGCTTCTTATGGACTCTGCATATAGCGGTAATGAGGAACTAACCCGAAGAATTATAGCAGAGGTGGTTACTACATATCATACAACATCTAATGATAAAACTGAAAAACTTAAGGTGAACTGATTTCACTGTGGTACTTTAATGTTTTTTTGAAATATTATTTGGGAGGCTTTTTCGTGAAAATTGCAATGATTGCAAATCAAGGCGGAAGCGGAGGATATATTGCCTATATTAAAGGGCTTCTTTCTGAAATTACAGAACATGATGTTGTTTTTTTCTGCACTGAAGAACTAAAAGAAAAGGTAAAGCATAATTGTAAAAATATTAAAATACATACAACGCCTTACGCGAAAGAAAAAGGAACGGATATATTCTTAAATAAACCGCTTCATGAAGAACTTGTTTTAGAAGTGGAAAAATTTAATCCTGATATAGTTTTTTTTGTAGCCGGTTGGACAAGAAGGGGGCTTGAAAAATACCCGAATGTTATGGTTTTACACAATCAACTCTATGTGGATGATAAAATATTATTAAAAAATATCAGCAAAAAAACATTTTTAACAATGTTGGGTTTCAGGCAAAGTGTAAGACGCTCGATGAAAAATGCTGATGGCGTAATCTTTTTAAGTGATAAATCGAAAAAAGATGCCGATAAAAACAAAATATCCTATAAAAGCGGACAAGTTATTCATTTTGGAATGTTAAAAGAAAGCTTTAATGAGCCAAAAAGCATATCTACAGATGATAGTGTCGTGACGCTATTATATGTGTCTGCATTTTTTGAGTATAAAAACCATGACAATTTATTAAAAGCTGTAAGCTTTTTAAAGCAAAAAGGCTATAATCTACATCTTACTCTAATAGGTAAAGGCCCTGATTACAGGGAAGAAATAATTAAAGATTTAGCGCAAAGTCTTAATATAAACGAAAATATTGAATTCTGCGGATGGAAAAATCATGACGAGGTTTTGTGTGCAATTGATAATGCAGATATATTTGTGTACCCAAGCTCTATAGAATCCACAGGTCTTGGTATTATGGAGGCAATGGCAAGGGGCGGATGTATCGCAAGCTCAGATATGTCAAGTATGCCTGAGGTTTTAAAGGATGCAGGACTATATTTTAATCCTGAAAACCCTGATGAAATTGCTTCTGTAATCGAAAAACTTATTAAAGATAAGGATCTTAGAACAAGTCTTTCATATAAGGCGTTTGATTATTCTAAGGAGTATTCGTGGAAAAATGCAGCAAAAAAACATTATGATTACTTTAAAACTTTTATTAAGGATTGAAAAATAGGAGAGATAAAATGAATTTTCTTGTTTTAGGTGCAACTGGAATGGCAGGACATACGATATGCCTATATTTAAAAGAGCAGGGGCATAATGTTATTGGTTTTGACTTGAAAAAATCAGAATTGGTAGAATCCATAGCGGGAAACGCAAAGGACGAGAATTTGCTTTCAAATATAATTACAGATGGAAAGTTTGATTCTGTTATAAACGCTATAGGACTTTTGAACCAAACTGCAGAAAAATATAAAGCAGATGCCGTGTACCTCAATTCTTACTTACCGCACTTGCTTGCAAAAATAACCGAAAATATGGACACCAATATAATACATATGAGTACAGATTGTGTTTTCTCGGGGAAAAGCGGACAATACACGGAAGACTCACTAAGAGATGGTGAAACCTTTTACGACAGAACAAAAGCTCTGGGCGAATTAGAGGATGATAAGAATATTACGCTCAGGAACTCAATAATAGGTCCTGATATTAACGAAAACGGAATAGGTTTATTTAACTGGTTTATGAAACAACAGGGAGAAATAAACGGGTTTAGTAAGGTAATGTGGACAGGACTTACCACACTGCAGCTCGCAAAAGCTATGGAGGCAGCTGCAAAGCAAAAGGCAACAGGACTTTACAATATGGTTTATAAGGAAAATATAAGCAAGTGTGAATTGTTGAAGCTATTTAACAAATATTTCAGAAACAATTCGATAAAGATTAACGAAAATTCTGATATAATATCAGACAAAACTTTAGTTAGAACAAATTTTAAATTTGATTATATAATTCCAAGCTATGAGGAAATGATTTCCGATATGGCAAAATGGGTAAAAAATCATAAGGAATTATATCCGCATTATAATTTATAGGAGGTTTAATTGTGAAAAAAATTAAGCTTATGACGGTTTTAGGAACAAGACCGGAAATAATAAAGATGTCTGAAATTATAAAAAAATGCGACAAGTATTTCGACCATATAATCGTTCATACAGGGCAGAATTACGATTATACCTTAAACGAGGTGTTTTTTAAAGAACTTGGAATAAGAGAACCTGACCATTATTTAAATGTAGTTGGAAACTCGCTTGGGGAAACAATGGGGAATGTTTTGTCTAAATCCTATGATTTAATGGTTAAGGAAAAACCCGATGCAATTATAGTTTTAGGAGATACAAACTCGTGTTTGTGTGTAATCTCTGCTAAAAGATTAAAAATTCCTGTATTTCACATGGAGGCAGGAAATCGTTGCTTTGATGAAAACTTACCTGAGGAAATAAACAGACGAATTGTTGACATAACCAGTGATGTTAATCTATGTTATACAGAGCACGCAAGACGCTATCTGAATGAAGCAGGCGTGCCAAGAGAAAGAACTTATGTAGTTGGTTCTCCAATGGCAGAGGTTTTGTCTGAAAATAAAGAGGGTATAGAAAAAAGTACGGTTCTAAAACAGTTGGGCTTAAAGAAAAACGGATATATATTACTTTCTGCGCACAGAGAAGAGAATATAGATAACGAAAAGAACTTTTTTGAACTGATGAATGCAATAAATAATATGGCTGAAAAATACAATCTTCCTGTTATATATTCAATGCATCCGAGAAGCAAAAAGTATATTGAAAGCAGGAATTTTAAATTTCACCCATTAGTGCGTTCTCTAGCGCCTTTTGGATTTTATGATTACAATAATTTACAAAAAAATGCTTTTTGTGTTGTATCTGATAGCGGAACAATTGCTGAGGAAGCATCATATTTCAAGTTTCCTGCCGTTTCTATAAGAACAAGCACTGAGCGACCTGAGGCGATTGACAAAGGAAATCTCATAATAGGAAATATTACAACAGAACAATTGCTCCAGGCTGTTTATATGGCAACCAAAATGAATGAAGATGGTGATGTTGGTGTAGATGTTCCTGATTATATCGATAAAAATGTATCTACTAAGGTTGTCAAAATTATTCAAAGCTATACAGGAATTGTAAACAGGATGGTTTGGAGAAAAGAATGATATTTTCTCAAAAGTATAAATATCAAATAAATGGGCTGTAGCAGTTTGTTACAGCCCATTTTAATATATCATTTTTCAGTTTAAAGTATAATACAAATTAAACCGCCACTGCCTTCGTTTATAATCTTTTGCAGAGTTTCCTGAAGTTTAATTTGTGCTTCATCAGGCATTTTGGAGAGCTTGTTGTGAAGTCCTTCGTTTACAAGCTCGTGCAGGGATTTTCCGAAAATGTTTGATTGCCAGATTTCTTTGGGGTTTTCCTCAAACTCTGAAAGCAGATATCGTACCAGCTCTTCTGATTGCTTTTCTGTTCCCACAATGGGGCATACTTCAGTCTGAATATCTGCTTTTATCATATGTATTGATGGAGCAGAGGCTTTTAGTTTTACGCCGAAACGACTGCCTTGCTTTACAATTTCAGGCTCTTCTAAGCTCATTTCATCAATAGTCGGAGTAACGATACCGTACCCTTTATTTTCAACCTCTTTTAGAGCAACTGAAATCTTATCGTACTCACTCTTTATAGCGGACATTTCACATAAAAGCTTTAGGAGTTTATCTTCACTGTGTATATCAAAGCCTGAGGTTTCCTGCACGACATCATAGAAAAGATTTTGAGGGGTGTTTACTAAAAGATGGGCTGTTCCTGTACCTAAATCAATATTTTCGGTTTCAATATATTCGACAAATTCGCAATCACATATTAAAGCTTCAGCTTTTTTTAGGTCGCTTAGTGTAGAAACCTCACAAAATGCTGATAACACGGAATCGTAAATCCCTTTTTTTATTCTATGCGTGTCATCTAACGAATCAACCCATTTTGGAAGATCTAAGTTGACTTCCCTTAGTGGGAATGTCATGAGTACCTGTTTCATAATCTCTCTTATTTCTGTTTCAGTAAGCTCAAGACAGTTTACAGCAACCACTGGGGCACCATATTCTTCCTGTAAGAAAAGTCTTAAATCTTCGGTTTCGTTTCTTTCGGGATATTTCGTGTTTAAAAGAATAACAAACGGCTTTCCCATTTCTTTAAGTTCTTTTGCAACTCTTTTTTCTGCCTCAATATAATCTTCTCTTGGTATATCGGTAATAGAGCCGTCGGTCGTAACTATAATACCGATAGTAGAGTGGTCGGAAATGACCTTTTTTGTTCCGATTTCAGCGGCGTCGCCAAACGGCATCGGCTCGTCAGCCCACGGAGTTGATACCATTCTGGGCACATCGTTTTCAATATGACCTAAAGCACTGTCAACTATGTAACCTACACAGTCAATCATTCTTACCTTCATTTGTGCATTGTCATCAAATGTGATTTTAACTGCATCGTCAGGTATAAACTTAGGCTCTGTTGTCATAATAGTTTTTCCGCCTGCACTCTGAGGTAATTCGTCAAGTGCCCGTTCTTTTGAATTTAAGTCTTCAATGTTTGGTATAACGAACAGGTCCATAAATTTTTTTATAAAAGTAGATTTTCCCGTTCTTACCGGACCGACAACGCCAAGGTACACATCGCCGTTTGTGCGTTCGGCAATGTCCTTGTAAATATTATATTCAGCCATATATATTCCTCCAAAAATATAATTTTTTGTTTGATATATGATATGTGAAAAAATTTTTAATATTACTGTTTGTCTAAAAACAAATTTACAGCTTTTTGATTTGTTAAAAAACTATCAATTTAAGCGTGTAAAAAAGCGTTGACAAGAGTCGAAAAAGATAATATAATTGAGATAATAAGGTAATTTTGGAGAATAAAATGAAAAGGAGATTATTTAATGAAAAGGAAAACACTTGTAAACATTTGTATCGTTGCAGCTGTTTTAGTTGTTTTTGCTGTTTGTGCCTCTATGTTTGGTACAACAACAATGCTTGACTGTGAAGCGTGCGGCGGTGAGGGAAAGGTATCGGCTTTTAGCTGCACGATATGTGCAGGAGAGGGCAGTGTTGATGATGAGCCATGTGTAATATGTGATGGAGAGGGTGGCTTAATCGATACAAAATGCGAGACCTGTGATGGTGCAGGACAGATTGAGGCAGACAGTCGCTATTATAAAACGATTATGTCTTTAATGCCTCCTGTTATTGCTATCATTTTAGCATTGGTTACAAAAGAGGTTTATAGCTCATTGTTTGTTGGTATTGTATCGGCAGGCTTGTTAGTTTCGGGCTTTAAACCTGTTGCTACATTAAACACTGTATTAAATGACGGCTTTATTTCAAGCCTTGCAGATTCCTGGAATGTTGGTATTTTGATATTCTTAGTACTATTAGGAATAATTGTTGCGCTTATAAATAAAGCAGGCGGTTCAGTGGCATTCGGCGAGTGGGCTAAAAAGCATGTTAAAACAAGAGTTGGTGCTCAGCTTGCAACATTTGTTTTAGGCGTTCTAATCTTCGTTGACGATTATTTTAACTGCCTTACAGTAGGAAGTGTTATGCGTCCTGTTGCAGACGCTCACAAAATTTCAAGGGCAAAGCTTGCTTATATTATTGATGCAACAGCAGCACCTATTTGTATGATCGCTCCTATCTCGTCATGGGCGGCAGCAGTTTCAGGCGTTGTAGAAGGTCAGAATGGATTAGAACTTTTCATTAAAGCTATTCCTTATAACTTCTATTCAATTTTGACGATTACAATGATTATTGTAATTTCACTTATGAAACTCGACTATGGTCCTATGAAAAAACACGAGTTAAATGCTTTAAATGGTGATATACATTCAAATCCTGGTGCACCGGTAGAAAATAAAGACAATATCGTTACTGGTAAAAATTCAAGCATTTGGGATTTAGTTTTCCCGGTTATTATATTAGTTGCATGCTGTATCTGCGGTATGCTTTACAACGGCGGATTTTTTACAGACGGTGTTTCTTTTGTTGATGCTTTTGCAGGCTGTGATGCATCAGTTGCGCTGTCGTGGGGTGCTATTATAGCTCTTTTAATTACAATTATTTACCTACTTTTAAGAAAAGTTATTTCTTTTAAAGAAGCGTTTGAGTGTATACCAAATGGATTCGTTGCAATGGTACCACCAATTTTGATACTTACATTTGCCTGGACATTGTCAGGCTTAACAGGAATGCTTGGTGCAGATGTTTATGTTGCAGGTTTGATGGAAAATGCAGCAGCAGGATTTACAAACTTATTGCCTGCAATAATATTCCTGGTTGCAACAGGCTTATCGTTTGCGACAGGTACATCATGGGGAACCTTTGGTATTTTAATACCAATCGTTGTTGCAGTTTTTGATAATGGCTCAGCAATTCAGATTATTGGTATTTCAGCGTGCTTGGCAGGTGCTGTTTGCGGCGACCATTGTTCACCAATTTCAGATACGACAATTATGTCATCTGCAGGTGCACAGTCTGACCATATTAACCATGTTTCAACACAGCTTCCATACGCCTTAACTGTTGCAGGTGTTTCGTTTGTATCATACTTAATTACAGGCTTTGTAAACAACTGGTTAATTACACTTCCTATTGCTATTGTTCTTATGATAGCTACACTCTTTGGAATTAAATTTATTACAAGCAAAAATCAGTAGAGAAGTAAATAACCTGGGTCCTCTGTAGACTAAATGTCTTCAGAGGACTTTTTTATATACCGAAAAGGACAAACAGCATAAAAACTTGAAATGGAGCAGATGGTGTAGTATAATTATAAAGTAATTAATGTTTTTTGAAAAAATTATAAAGATTCTGACAACGACATCATCTTAAAACATTCAGATAAGACTTGTTATAGGAGGAATAAAAATGGAATACCGTACAGAGCGCGATTCTATGGGTGAGGTTAAGGTTCCTGCAGATAAGCTTTGGGGAGCACAGACTGAAAGAAGCCGTGAGAATTTTAAAATAGGTGTTGATACTGAAACAATGCCTCGTGAAATAATCCATGCTTTTGGTATATTAAAAAAGGCAGCCGCACAGGCAAATTACGATTTAAGAGCCGAGAAAATGACAAGTGATAAGCTTATGGCAATATCTGAAGCCTGCGATGAAATTATAGAGGGAAAACTAAATGACAATTTTCCGTTAGTTGTGTGGCAGACAGGCTCGGGCACACAGTCGAATATGAATGCAAACGAGGTTATTGCAAACCGTGGAAATGAAATTGCAGGAGAAAAAATTCTTCATCCTAATGATGATGTCAATATGAGTCAGTCCTCGAACGACACTTTCCCGACTGCTATGCATATTGCTGCAGTTTTAATGTTAGAGGACAAGTTAATTCCTGCAGCTAATATTTTGATTGACACATTTAAGGAATTAGAAAAAGAAAATGAAGGAATTGTAAAAAGCGGAAGAACACATCTTCAGGATGCGACACCGATAACCTTCAGTCAGGAAATCAGCGGTTGGCGTTCAAGCTTAGAGCGTGATGTTGAACTTTTAAAGCTTGCAGTTAGACCATTGTGCGAATTAGCATTAGGGGGTACTGCGGTTGGAACAGGACTTAATGCACCTAAAGAGTTTGATAAAATTGTTGCAAAAAAGATATCTGATTTAACATGCAAAACATTTGTAACAGCAGAAAATAAATTTCATGCTTTAACATCTAAAGACGAATTAGTTTTTGCACACGGTGCGATTAAAGCGTTGGCTTGTGATATGATGAAAATTGCAAATGATGTAAGATGGCTTGCATCAGGTCCGAGAGATGGATTAGGCGAGATTTTCATACCTGAAAATGAACCTGGTTCATCAATAATGCCCGGCAAGGTTAACCCGACACAGTGTGAGGCGGTTACAATGGTTGCAGTCCAGATTATGGGTAATGATGTTGCAGTGGGTATTGCTGCATCTCAGGGTAATTTCGAGCTTAATGTGTTTATGCCTGTTTGTGTATATAATTTTTTACAATCTGCAAGACTTCTTTCTGAGGCAATTTTGTCTTTTAACAAAAACTGTGCAACAGGTATAAAGGCAAACAAAGAAAAAATGCATCACAATCTTCATAACTCTTTAATGTTAGTTACTGCATTAAACCCATATATTGGCTATGAAAATGCAGCAAAAACGGCAAAAAAAGCATTTGATGAGAACATATCGTTAAAAGAAGCGTGTGTGAAACTTGGTTTTTTAACAGAAGAGAAGTTTGATGAGGTGTTCCATCCTGAGCAGATGGTTTAGTATAAAAAAAGGTTGAACATCAGCGTAAAATATGGTAAAATAAAGTTGCATAAATATGAAATGACAGAGGGTATATTATGGAATTTTCAGGTATCAGTTTTTTGTTTTACTTTTTACCTGCATTTTTAATACTGTATTTTGTGTCTTCCGTAAAGCATAGAAATTTGGTGCTTTTAGTAGGTAGTCTTCTTTTTTATGCGTGGGGAGAGCCTTTGTTTTTTATTATTTTACTGCTGTCGGCACTTTTTAACTATCTGGCAGGGAAGAGAATTTTAAATTGCGAAAGTAAAAAAAAGAAAAAGATTATCCTGACAGTCTCGGTTTTAATAAATATTCTTGTGGTTGTGTTGTTAAAGGGGCTTGACCATCTTATTGCGGATAAGGCTTTTGTTTTAAAAACTTTTGTGCCGATTGGCATACATATTTACACTCTGCACGCTATTTCATTCGTTGTTGAAACATATCGTGGGAAAATAAGTAAGACACTTAAGTTTGTAAATTTTGCGGCATATTTATGTATGTTTCCGAGTATATTTGCAGGTCCTGTTATAAAATATACCCAAATTGAAAAGCAATTGAACACAAGACGCTCATCAATAGAGGGCTTTTCTATGGGAATAATCCGTTTTGTTGTTGGTCTTTCAAAAAAAGTTTTGCTTGCTGACAACCTGTTTATATTGTGGAACTCAGTAAAATGTGTAAATCCTATAGAACTCTCTGTAATGTCATCATGGCTTGGAATCATATCATTTGCGATGGGAGTGTATTACTTTATTTCAGGCTATTCAGATATGGCCTTGGGACTTTTAAAAATGCTTGGCTTTGAACTGCCTGATAATTTTAATTATCCAATTTTGTCAACATCGGTTTCAGATTTTGTAAAAAGGTGGAATATAAGCCTTGCAACCTGGTTTTATGATTACATATATACACCGATTTATAAACAAAACAAAAAAGGCGTTTTGTTCGTTATAGCGGTGATTTTATGTTGTATATCGGCAGGCCTATGGTATGGAACAGGTTTAAATTATATAGCTTTTGGTGTATATTTTGCGTTTTTAATAATTTTAGAAAAAAGCTTTACAATGAAGGGTTTAATAAATATACCTAAGCTTTTTAAAATGATATACACTTCGTTTTTTGTTTTGTCAGGCTGGGTGTTTTTTGCAAACGACAGTATATGTGAGACTATCTTGTATTTTAAAGCAATGTTTGGTTTTGGCAGTGGATTTATTTCTGGCACTTTTTTATATGATATTACATCGAATATTGTTTTGCTTGCTGTGTCAGTCTTATCACTGTTTCCGTTCTGGACGAGATGTGCGAGAAAATATATGTCAAAAACTATGTCTTATGTTATAGTGCCTGTATCTATAGCTCTGATTTTAAGTATATCGTATATTGTAGCGTAGGTGTAAGTAACGGAGAAGGGATGTGATAGAGAATGAATAAGCATGAAAAAAGAAATGCCTGCAGGCGTTTTAACAGTATCATAGTGTTTGTGTTTATAGCGTTTATTCTCTTTAACATTTTAAGACCTTTAGAAGACTTTTCGACTTTGGAAAACCGATATTTAAAGAAAATTTCAAACCCTACCGTATCAGAGGTGCTTTCCGGTGAGTTTTCCGGTGATATTGAGGAGTACACAAACGATAGATTTTTTGCGAGAAACTTTTTACTTAAGCTCAAATCTAAATTTGAGTATGCATTGGGCAAAAAGGAAAATAACGGTGTAATTATATGTAATGACGGAAGTTTAATTGAAAAGCAAAAGGCGTATAATGAAGAGCTTGTTTATAAAAACTGTGAAGATATTATAACCTTTGCAGAAAAAGGCGGTTTTAATGTTTTAGTGTCTGCGATTCCGCCGGCGTTTGAAGTAAGAAAAGAAAGTCTGCCTAAAAATTCATATAACGATAATGCACAAAAAATAAATTCATGCATTGAAAAGTGTTTTTCGGGTAAAAACATTAAGAATGTAAACCCGACAGAACTTTTAAGAAAACACAGTGAGGACTATATATATTTTAAAACAGACCCGCATTTAACATCAAATGGCGGATATGTTATGTATCATGCTCTGGCAGATGCATTAGGATATACAACATTAAGTGGCGATGATTTTAAAATATCAGACATTTCAAGGGAGTTTTTAGGCGAAAACTATTCAAAAACCTTAAAGAAAACAACCCCCGATATTTTAGTAGATTACAGACCGCTTGAAACTCCGAGATTTAAGGTTGAATTTCCGGCTGGCGGAGAAGAGGCAGACTCAATGTATTTTCCGTCACATCTAATTGAGAGAAACAAATATGCCTACTTTTTAGACGGGAACCATCCTTTGACAATTATAAAAAGTCCTAATAAAAACGGGAAAACAATTGCAATTGTAAAAGATTCTTATGCAAATACAGTTGTGCCGTTTATAGCAAATCATTTTGAAACAATACATATGATTGATTTAAAAGAATTTGATGGTAATGCTGTTCAGTACATAAAGCTTAACAATATAGAAGATGTTTTAATACTTTGTAGTTTACAAAGCTTCAACTACGAAAATTCATTTGAGATTTTAAAAAAATAAAAAAGTTAAAATAGCGCAATATACGCTTTAACAATAATATACTTATGGAGGCAATTATGGAAATTCTTTACGAGAATGTGCTGCAGATTTCGTGGCAGCAGGTGGTTATGTGGGCAATAGGTGCTATTCTAATCTATCTTGCAATCAAGAAAGATATGGAACCTACACTTTTGCTGCCAATGGGTTTTGGTGCAATTTTAGTTAACCTCCCCAATTCAGGTGCGGTAGAAACCGTTAAAACACTTTTTGAAGCAGGTATTTCAAACGAATTGTTTCCCCTTATACTCTTTATCGGTATCGGTGCGATGATTGACTTTGGCCCGCTTCTATCTAATCCCAAACTTATGATTTTTGGTGCAGCAGCGCAGTTTGGTATTTTCTTTACACTATGTGTTGCATCAATGTTTTTTGATATTAATGACGCGGCATCAATCGGTATTATCGGTGCAGCTGATGGCCCGACATCAATCGTTGTTGCGCAAAAGTTAGATTCACAGTATGTAGGAGCAATAATGGTTGCAGCATATTCTTATATGGCTCTTGTTCCAATTATCCAGCCTCCTGTAATCAGGGCACTTACAACCAAGAAAGAAAGAATGATAAGAATGCCTTACGAACAAAAATCAGTTTCTAAAACAACAAGAATTTTGTTCCCTATTATAATCACAGTAATTGCAGGTCTGGTTGCTCCTGACTCTGTTGCTTTGGTAGGATTTTTGATGTTTGGTAACCTGATTCGTGAGTGTGGTGTTCTAAATTCCTTGTCAGAAACTGCACAGAAGGTTTTAGCAAACCTGATTACAATTTTCTTAGGTATTACAATTGCATTTAAAATGCAGGCGGCAGACTTTTTAAAGATTGACACATTGCTTATCTTAGGTCTTGGGTTATTCGCATTTATATTTGATACAGCAGGTGGCGTGTTATTTGCTAAGTTCCTAAACCTGTTTACAAAGAAAAAAATCAACCCAATGATTGGTGCTGCAGGTATTTCTGCATTCCCGATGTCGGGTAGAGTTGTGCACAAAATGGGACTTAAAGAAGACCCGCAGAACTTCCTTTTAATGCATTCAATGGGTGTAAATGTATCAGGACAGATTGCCTCAGTTATTGCGGGCGGTTTAATCCTTAGCTTCTTTATGAAATAGGAGGAATTGTAATGAATTTTAACTTTGAACCTTTAAACTTTGTTCGTAATCTAAAATATATGGGAACAGGAATGCTCAGTATATTTATAGTAATTGGTGTTATTGCATTAGTTACAGTGATTTTAAACAAGATGTTTAAAGAAAAATAAAAAAACTGTGGCGTGTAGACTGCGCCGGTAAATTTTATGTAAAAAAATACCTCCTGTGGTAGCTTCTATTATTCTACCACAGGAGGCTTTTTTTATTGTCCGGTTTTAAAGGTTTTGTTAAATCTATTTTTCGTAGTTGTATCCTAAGTTTACAGCTTCAATGTTCTTTTCTATAAGCCATGCTTTTGAAGCAGGAACGCTCTTTTCAATACCGATTTTAATTTCTTCTGTTGTGAAAAGCTCAGTTTCTTTAAGCATTCTGCCGATAACTACCATATTGGCTAAAGTTTCTAAATGATGTTCAAGCGTAAGCTCTGTTGCGGGAATTTTGATTACATTAACATCAGTTCTTTTAACATCTCTGTCGATTAAAGAATCATCTAGGATAATATAACCACCCGGTGCAACGCTGTCTTCAAACTTATCAAGTGAAGGACGATTTAACGCGATTAATACATCAGGATTAGAAATGACAGGTGAGCCGACAGCTGTTTTTTCTGAAATAACAATACTGCAGTTACAAGTACCGCCACGCATTTCAGGACCATAAGACGGAAGCCATGTAACATTTCTTTCGGTTTCCAAGCTTGTGTAAGCTAAAACTTTTCCGGCAAACAGAATGCCCTGACCGCCGAAACCTGCTAAAATAATTTGACTGCTTTTCATTTTATATGCATCTCCTTAAAGTAAGTTATTGTTTTTTACGGGTAATATCAGCACCCAAACTTCTTAATTTTTCTTCCATATTTTCATAGCCGCGGTCAATATAACCAATATCAGTAATTTCAGTTATGCCGTCAGCCATTAGTGCAGCAATGACCATGCCTGCGCCGCCACGAAGGTCGGTTGCACGAACTGTGGCACCTGTCAGCTTATCAATGTTTTTAATAACAGCAGTTCTTCCGTTTATGGTAACATCTGCACCCATTCTTTTAAGCTCATCAACATATTGAAAACGAGATTCCCATACGCTTTCTGTTACAATGCTTGTACCGTTTGTGGCAGATAAAAATGCTACAAACTGAGGCTGCATATCTGTTGGGAAGCCCGGATAGGGAAGTGTTTTAATGTTGACGGGCTTAATAACCTTGCCACCACGAACACGAATACTGTCATCAAACTCAATTATTTCCGCACCTGTTTCAACAAGCTTTGCACTTATTGAATCCATATGCTTTGGAATAACATTTTTTACTAAAATATCGCCACCTGTTGCAGCAGCGGCTACCATAAATGTACCTGCTTCAATCTGGTCAGGAATTATAGAATATGTACCACCATGTAATTTTTCAACACCGATGACTTTAATAACATCTGTTCCTGCACCCTTGACTTTAGCACCCATAGCGTTTAAGAAGTTTGCAACATCAACTATATGAGGCTCTTTTGCAACATTTTCAATAATAGTTGTACCTTTTGCCAAGGCTGCAGCCAACATAATATTGATTGTTGCACCAACCGATACAACATCTAAATAGATGTTAGTTCCTACCAAACCTTTGGTCTCAGCAATTATTGAGCCGATATCGGAGCAATCTACAGAGGCACCTAATGCCCTGAACCCTTTTAAATGCTGGTCAATAGGTCTTGAACCAAAATTGCATCCACCCGGAAGAGCAACATCTGCCTTTTTCATTCTTCCTAAAAGGGAGCCTAATAAATAGTATGAAGCACGCATTTTGCGAACCATTTCGTAGGGCGGTGCATATTTATTCACATTAGAACAATCTATTTTCAGTGTGTGTTTATCAAGAAACTCAACGGTCGCGCCAAGCTCTTTTAAAATTTCACAGATAACCTTAACATCCTGTATTGCGGGTATGTTTTCAATGGTACAAGGGCCATCAACTAAAATAGCTGCGGGAATAATTGCAACGGCAGCATTTTTGGCACCTGCTATTGTAACCTCACCACTCAGGCGTTTGCCACCTTTAATAACGAGTTTTTCCAAGCTAATCAACCCTCCGGTTTTATATATTTAAAAGATTGAATTATGTTTTTTTTCATAGATAGGTAAAAACACACATATCCATACATAATATTATATCATTTTCTTACAAAAAATCAATGATTATTTATACAAAAATTAAAAAAAGCAGAAAATATATTAAAAAATTCTGTTTTTTAGATTGACAAAGGTAAAACCAAATGATATAATTCTAGATAGTTTTAAAAGCTTTATGCATGAAAAATGTAAGTTTATGCACAAGTAAACAGCACGAGATGCTTGCGGCGTGCGCACATAAATTTGCAAGCAGAAAGGTATCAGAATTATTATGAAAAAGATTTTAGCATTAGTAATGACAGCAGTTATGGCATTTGCTATGGTTGCATGCGGAGCAAACACAGAAAAAGTAACACTTAAAATTTTAGACACAGAATATGCTGTAGAAGACTATGCAATCTGTGTAGCAAAAGAAGATGCAGACCTTTTAGACGCTATCAACAAAGCACTTTCAGAACTTACAGAAGATGGTACAGCAAAAGCAATCGTTGACAAGTACATCTTAGGTGCAGAACACGGTTTGACATTCCAGGCAGATGTTGAAGGCAAAGAAGAAATACATATGGCTACAAACGCACAGTTCCCTCCATATGAATACTATGATGGCGATAAAATTGTAGGTATCGATGCTGAAATGGCAGCAGCTATTGCCGATAAATTAGATAAAAAATTAGTTATTGATGATATGGAATTTGATGCGATCATCACATCAGTTCAGACAGGTAAATCTGACTTTGGTATGGCTGGTATGACTGTTACAGAAGAAAGACTTCAGAATATCAACTTCTCAACAAGCTATGCAACAGGTATTCAGTCAATTATTGTTCCTGAGGACAGCAAAATTACATCAGTTGATGACTTGTTTGCAGATGGTGCATCATATTTAGTAGGTACACAAAAAGGTACAACAGGCGATATCTATGCTGAAGGCGATTTCGGTGCTGACAGAGTTATGAAATACGCTTCAGGTAACGAAGCAGTTCAGGCTTTGGTTACAGGTAAAGTTGATTGCGTAATTATCGACAATGAGCCTGCTAAAGCATATGTTGAAGCAAACAATAAATAATTAAAATGAATTTTTAGGGGGCGGAATATCTCCGTCCTCTTTTTTCTTATAAGTCGGGGTGGAGTAATGGAAGGTTTAATGACATGGTTTGCCGAATTTAAGGCAGATTTTGTTTTGAATTTTATAGAAAAAGATAGATGGCTGTTTATCACAAGTGGTCTTAAAAATACCCTTATAATAACATTCTTTTCGCTTATTTTAGGTGTGTTTTTAGGTGTGATTGTAGCAATAGTAAGGTCAAGTTATGAAAAAACCTGCGATGAAATGAAAAAAGGATTTAAAAAGTTCTTATTTTCTTTCGTCAACCTAATATGCAAGGTGTATCTTACAGTAATCCGCGGAACACCGGTTGTAGTTCAGCTTATGATTATGTACTACATTATCTTTGCATCATCGAGAAACAGTTTATTGGTTGCAATTATTGCATTTGGTATTAACTCCGGTGCGTATGTTGCTGAAATCGTTCGTTCTGGTATTATGTCAATTGATGCAGGACAGTTTGAAGCCGGAAGGAGCCTGGGCTTTAATTACAGAAGCACAATGATTTATATTATAATTCCACAGGCATTTAAGAATGTTCTTCCCGCACTAGCAAACGAGTTTATTGTTTTATTAAAGGAAACATCAGTTGCAGGTTATGTTACAATAAGAGATTTAACAATGGGCGGTAATATTATTCGTGCGGCAACATACGAACCATTTATGCCGCTTATTGCAGTTGCCGTAATTTATCTTGTGCTTGTCATGTTCTTTACAAAGCTTGTAAGTATGTTAGAGAGGAGGCTTCGTAAGAATGAACGATAAGGTAATTATAAAAACTGTTGACTTAAAAAAATACTACGGTAAGGATATACACGCATTAGACGGTGTGTCTGCCGAAATTAAAAAAGGCGAGGTTGTTGTTATTATCGGTCCTTCGGGAAGCGGAAAATCAACATATTTAAGGTCTTTAAATCTTTTGGAAAGTGCAACAGGCGGAAGCGTATATTTTGAAGGTGTTGATATAACAGACCCTAAGGTTAACATAAACCTTCACAGAAGAAAAATGGGAATGGTGTTTCAGCAGTTCAACCTGTTTCCTCATATGACAGTTATGAAAAACCTGACTTTAGCTCCAATAAAGCTTCTTAAAAAGAGTAAAGAAGAGGCAGAGAAAAAAGCGCTAGAGCTTTTAGAAAGAGTAGGGCTTGCAGACAGGGCAGGAGCGTATCCTGCCCAGCTTTCAGGTGGACAAAAACAGCGTGTTGCAATATGCCGCGCACTTTGTATGGACCCTGATGTAATGCTTTTTGATGAGCCGACATCAGCTCTTGACCCTGAAATGGTAGGCGAGGTTTTAGATGTTATGAAAAATCTTGCTAAAGAGGGTATGACGATGGTTGTTGTAACACACGAAATGGGTTTTGCAAAGGATGTTGCAGATAGAATTTTGTTTATGTGTGACGGTAAAATTATGGAAGAGGGAACACCGGAAGAGTTCTTTACAAATCCTAAAGACCCGAGGGCACAGCAATTCTTAAAAAGCATATTATAATAAAAAAACGACTTGCATGATGCAAGTCGTTTTTTGGTGCCGCTGGCCGGAGTCGAACCGGCACGGTATCGCTACCGGCGGATTTTGAGTCCGCTACGTCTGCCAATTCCATCACAGCGGCAAATTCACTGACTTAAATAGTTTAACACTTTTTGTTGAGTTTGTCAAGAACATTTTTATATAAGAGTAAAAGCTGTAAAATTTACAAAAATATTTAAAAAAATGGAAAAAAATTGATAAAAAATGTGAGAAAAATCTTGTTTTTCTAAATAAAATATGTTACAATGTAAACATATTGTAAAAATTGAGGTGAAAAAAATGAACAAAACAGAATTAGTAAGTGCTGTTGCTGCAAAAGCTGGTCTTTCTAAGAAAGATGCTGAAGCTGCTGTAAATGCTACTGTTGCTGCTATCACGGATGCTTTAAAAGCTAATGACAAAGTTGCTTTAGTTGGCTTTGGTACATTCGAAGTTAGAGCTCGTGCTGCAAGAATGGGCAAAAACCCACAGACAGGTGCTGCTATTAAAATTGCTGCATCAAAAGTTCCTGCATTTAAAGCAGGTAAAGCGCTTAAAGACGCTTTAAAATAATCTTAATCTTTTTAAGGTGAAAGGGCGTTAGCTCTTTCACCTTTTTACTTTACACAAAAACGGGGAATTGTAATGATTTTAATTATTGCCGAAAAACCGAGCCTTGCCCGAAATATTTCGTCAGCAATAGGTCAGATGAAAAAGATGCAAGGATATTTAGAAGGCGAAAAGTACATAGTTACATGGGCTTTTGGTCATTTGTTTTCGTTGGCCGATGTTGAACATTACACAAATGATGCTGCTCAAAACACAAGGTGGACAATGAATAATCTTCCTTGCTTTCCTGAAAAATTTGAGTTTGAACTTAGGAAAGATAAGTCAAAAAAAGTTGACTTGGGCGTTAAAGCACAGTTTGAAACTATTTCAGCACTTTGTAACAGAGATGATGTTGATACAATCGTCAACGCAGGCGACTCTGACCGTGAGGGCGAAATTATAATAAGAATATGCGTAAATAAGGCTCTTAAAGGTCAAAAAAGTTTTAAAAGGCTCTGGCTTCCTGACCAGACACCTGAAACAATCAAAGATGGACTTTTAAATTTAGGCGATGAGGCTGAGTATGAAAATTTAGCAAACGAGGGATACGCAAGAACATATATAGACTGGCTATACGGCGTGAATTTGACGAGATATGCCACTTTGAAATCGGGAAAACTTTTAAGAGTTGGCCGTGTTATAGTACCTATAGTCAAGGCAATCTATGACAGAGATTTGGCAATAAGAAATTTTGTTCCCGATATATATTATGCAGTTTTAAGTAAGACAACAACAAATGGCGAAGAAATTGAACTTTTATCAAAAGAAAAATTTGAAAAGCAGAATATTGAAAATGCAAAGGCGTTGTGTGATAAATATAATAGCGAAAAAGCAATTGTTACATCAGTTAAGAGAAAGAAAGACAGCTTAAACCCCGGAAAGCTGTATTCGTTATCCAAGCTTCAGAATGTGTTGGGTAAAAAATATAAAATGTCAATGGACGAAAGTTTATCAATACTGCAAGGGCTTTACGAAAAGGGATATGTAACATACCCTAGAACAAACTCAGAGTATCTGGCAACAAAAGAGCAGGATAAGATAAAAAAGATTATTTCTTCTGTAAAGGAAATAGGATATCCTGTTGAGTTTAAATTTAAAAAGACAATTTTTGATGACAGTAAAATTGAATCTCACTCAGCATTGACGCCTACATTCAAAATTCCCAAAAAAGACCAGCTTTCTGAAAGAGAATATAATGTTTACAGTACTATTATGAGAAGATTTGTTGCGGTTTTTTGTGCAGAAGAATGTATTGCAGAAAAGTCGGAGATAACAATAAATGTTGGTGGGTTAGAGGAATTTGTTTTAAAAGGAACAGTGATTTCCACACCCGGTTGGACAAAATATGATGACTACGGAAAAAAAGATAAAATTTTGCCAAAGCTAGAAAAAGGCGATGAGGTAAATATAGATTTTAAACCAATAGAAAAAGAAACCAATCCGCCTAAACACTATACAATAGAAACGCTTAATAACTATCTTAAGAACCCTTTCCGCGAAGATAAGGCAAATCTAAAAACAGATGATGATGAAGAGGAGTACAAGGCCATTTTTGAAGGATTAGAGCTTGGTACTGAGGCTACGAGAACGGGTATAATTGATAATGCCATAAAAAGCGGATATATAATGCTTAAAAAAGATGTTTATACCATATTAAAAGACGGAGAACACCTGATCGAGTCTTTGGTAAGAATGGGAATAAATATGGATAAATACAAAACCTCAGAGCTGGGTAAGGCACTAAAAAAGGTTTTTCGCGGAGAAATTACGATTGATGAAAGCGTAAAGATTGCAGAAAATGAAATAAAAGAAGTTTTTGCAAAAAAAGAGCTTCCGTATGAAAAGGATACAGACGACGGCTTTTTAGGAGATGTAGCAGGAAAGTGCCCTTTGTGTCAGGGCGAAATCAAAAGAACTTCTTTTGGGTACGGATGCTCAAACTACAAAGACGGATGCAAATTTTCTGTAAACGGTGTTATTTGCGGAAGAGTTATTTCGATAGCTAATGTAAAGAAGATGTTGGAAACGGGGCAAACCTATAAAATAGAGGGCTTTGTATCACAAAAAAGCGGAAAGACCTTTGACGCAAAGCTTAGAATTGATAACGGAAAAATAGTATTTGATTTTAACTGACAGAGGTGAATAATTTGCAAAAAAAATCAAAAGTAAAATCACAGATGGCAGAGCATGGCTTAAAATTTAACAAAGCCTATGGTCAAAACTTTTTGTGCGATGAAACAATTTTAGAGGAAATAATTTATGCATCGGACTTAGATGATAAAACCTGCGCTTTGGAAATCGGACCGGGAGCAGGAGCGCTTACCGCAAAGCTTGCAAAAAATGCAAAAAAGGTAGTTGCCGTTGAAATTGACAAAGGATTAATTCCGTTGCTTTCAGAAAACATTTCTCAATTTGACAATGTCAAAATTATAAATGATGACATACTTAAAATCAATTTAAATGAACTTATCAAACAGGAATTTAACGGCGAAAAAGTAAAGGTTGTTGCAAATCTTCCATATTATATTACAACACCTATTTTAATGAAGCTTTTAGAGGAAAACCCCGGATTTTCAGATATAGTCGTAATGGTGCAAAAAGAGGTTGCGGACAGGTTAATTGCCGAACCCGGAAGTAAGAACTGTGGGGCTATAACCTATAGCGTCAACTACTATTGCAAAACCAGAGGCATAGTAAATGTTCCGCCTGAGGCGTTTGTGCCACCGCCTAAAGTGTGGTCGTCTGTAGTAAAACTTACGCTTAGGGATGAACCGCCTGTAAAGCCGGTAAGCGTGGAACATTTTTTTGCGCTGATTAAGGCATCGTTTTTACTTCGCCGAAAAACCTTTATAAACTCAGTTTCATCATCTGCAGAAATGAAAATTTCAAAAGAAATGCTGAAAAATATCCTTACAGAATTAGGAATATCAGAAACAATAAGAGGCGAAGCGTTGACCTTGGTACAATTTTCACAAATATCTGATGCAATAAAAAATAAATTTGTAAAATAAATTTTGTTAAATTTTAAACAAAGTACTTGCTAAATGTGTATTAGGTAGTGTATAATATAATCAAGAGAGTTTTTGGCGTTTCAAAAATTGTTGCGCCAGGCACCAAAAGGTGAGAGGAGAAAATAAAATGACAAACAACAAAACTGTTTTAAGTTGGCTTGACGAAATGAAAGCCCTAACAACCCCGGACAAAATCGTATGGATTGATGGTTCTGAGGCTCAGCTTGAGGAATTAAGAGCAGAAGCTGTTGCAACCGGAGAAATGATTAAATTAAATCAGGAAAAGCTTCCCGGATGCTATTATCATAGAACAGCAGAAAATGATGTTGCTCGTGTTGAGGACAGAACATTTATCTGCACACCTACAAAGGAAGAAGCAGGTCCTGTTAACAACTGGATGGAGCCTTCTGAAATGTATGCAAAATTAAATGCTTTATACAAAGGCTCAATGAAGGGCAGAACAATGTATGTTATTCCTTATTCAATGGGTCCTGTTGGTTCACCGTTTTCAAAAATCGGTATTGAGCTTACAGATAGTATCTATGTTGTATTAAACATGGCTATTATGACAAGAATTGGTAAGGCTGTTATTGATTCTTTGGGCGACAGTGCTGATTTTGTAAAATGTTTACATGCTAAAAAGGATGTAAATCCTGACGAAAGATATATCGTACACTTCCCACAGGACAACGCAATTATGTCTGTAAACTCAGCTTACGGCGGTAATGTACTTTTAGGTAAAAAGTGCTTTGCTCTTCGTATTGCTTCATACCAGGGTATGCAGGAAGGCTGGATGGCAGAGCATATGCTCATCTTAGGCTTAGAAAATCCTAAGGGCGAAGTTAAGTACATCTGTGCTGCATTCCCATCAGCATGCGGTAAAACAAACCTTGCTATGCTTATTCCTCCTGAATACTTAAAGAAAAAGGGCTATAAGGTATGGACAGTAGGCGATGACATCGCATGGATCAGAAAGGGTAAAGACGGAAGATTATACGCTATTAACCCTGAGGCAGGTTTCTTTGGTGTTGCTCCAGGAACAAGTGTTAAGACTAACTTTAACGCTTTAGAATCAACAAAGAAAAATACAATTTTCACAAATGTTGCTATAAACAACGATGATATGACAGTTTGGTGGGAAGGTTTAGACAAAAATCCTCCTGAAAACTGCACAGAGTGGACAGGAAAACAGGATAACGGTAAAACCTACGAGGGCAAGCTTGCTCATCCTAACTCAAGATTTACAGCACCTGCAATTAACTGCCCATGTATTTCAAAAGAATTTGAAAATCCTGAAGGCGTGCCGATTTCTGCTATCGTATTCGGTGGAAGACGCGCAAAAACAGCTCCGCTTGTATACCAGGCAAGAGATTGGAATCACGGTGTGTTTGTTGGTGCAACAATGGCATCTGAAACAACAGCAGCTGCTGCCGGTGCAGTAGGTGTTGTAAGACGCGACCCAATGGCTATGAAACCTTTCGTAGGATATAATATGGCTGACTATTTTGCACATTGGATTAAAATGGGCGAAAAGTTAGACGCTGATAAAGCTCCTAAGATATTCCATGTTAACTGGTTCAGACAGGATGATGAAGGCAACTTCATGTGGCCTGGATTTGGCGACAATATGAGAGTTCTTCTTTGGATCTTAGACAGATGCGAAGGTAAAAAGGATGCAGTTGAAAGCGAAATCGGATATCTTCCTAAACTGTCTGATATTGATGTAACAGACTTAGATTTAGACGAAGCTACATTAAAAGACCTGTTAACAGTTGAAAAAGATGTATGGCTCGAAGATGTTAAGAACCAGGAAGAATATTTTGCACAGTTCGGCGACAAGCTTCCTGAGGAAATTAAGGTTGAACTTGAAAAATTAAAGGCTAACCTTTCTAAATAATTTATTTATAAATATAAACAGGCTGTAGCTTTTGCTGCAGCCTGTTAAATTTAAAGGTCGAAAAATATGGAAAATAGTCTATATTTGCACCAACGCTTTTGACGATGAAATTGAATATTTAAAAAAATTAAAATCTAAAATAAAAATCTTACATAACTGTTAAAATGTTTACAGGATATATTTTTTTCGTCTGCAAAAATTATATTTTGAGAGGTATCATAAATAAAGGGTATTTTTCAATATTATTTTTGGAGGTGTAAAATGAAAAAAATTTCTAAAACATTATTAACAGTTTTTATTTTGTCTGTTTTATTATATCCTGTGTCAGCGTATGCACAATCGCTTGTTGCAAATGATTTTACAAAATCAACACCAAAGGATACAACACTTGCCTTTAGTGCAGACGATTTTATAAAAAACACAAATCCTCCAGGTGGGAAAAGCCTTGTGTCGGTTAAGTTTAACCAGATTACAAACCCCACAGCGGGAAATCTTAAAATAAAGGGAAATATAGTGATCAAGGGAAGTACCGTGTCAGTAAATGACTTAAACAATTTAACATTTGTACCCGTGCAAGGCTACGAAGGAGAAGCGATTTTTACCTGGACTGCAAACTATGGTGGCGCTACATCGCCATACCCGGGCGCAGTGATTATTACAATAGGCTCAGGTGTTAAGACTCCATCGATATTACAGGAAAACAAAAACGAAAATGAAAATGAACAGATAAAACAGGAAAACAAACAAGCTGTCGAGAAAGAAGAAAAACCGAAGACTGAAGAGAAAAAAGAAACAACAGAGACAACAGAAAAAAAACCAATATCGTATACGAAGATTGATCATGAAAAAGGATTAAAGCCTTTAAGATATGAAGATATGTTAACCCATTGGGGAGCGTATTCTGCGGGGATGCTTGCATCAAGAGGATATGTTATAGGCGAAGATTATGGCAACAATTTTTACTTTAGGCCTGAGGAAAAAATAACGCGCCTGGACTATATTTTAATGATTAACTCAATTTTTGGCATACAACCTGCAGATAGCCTTGTAAATAATCCGTTTTCTGATAAGAATGTGCCTGACTATATTTTAAAGGCAGCAATATCGGCATATAGCTTTGATGTAATAGAGGGAATGAAAGGGAAGGACGGAAGAATGTATTTAAATCCATACGACCCGATATCCCGTGCAGAAGCTGTAACAATAATTGATTATGCATTAAGACTTGACACACACGGTGTTGATGATGCTGAATTTGCTGATGTGAAAAAAATTCCTGATTGGGCGATACAGTCTGTAAAAAATCTTGAGGCATACGGAATAATTCAAGGTTACGAGGACGGGACATTCAGACCTAACAATCTTTTAACAAGGGCACAAGCCGGAGAAATTGTATGGCAGGCGCTTAAATTTTTAGACTTAAAAAGAAGCACATCTCAGGTTTTATCCACAATAATATATGGAGATTAAAAAACAGACTATAGCACTTGCTATAGTCTGTTTTTTTTAGAAAAAGGGGGATGGTGCAGATTTGCACCAATGTATTTTGTGAGGTCAATAAAAGTTTTGCCTGAATTAGCATAAAATATACATCTTATTGTTCACTATCTGAAACTTCTGAAGTATCCTCTGTTTGTTCTTCTGAAGCTTCCTCTGTTTGTTCTGCTGAATTGATTGAAATTTCTTCAAATTCGGAGCCGTCAGTTTTAAACCTGCACATTCCCTGATATGTAATATACGCTATAACATCATCTTCATAAACATTAACGGTTTGCATATCCGCTAAAATAATTTTGCTTATTTCTTCGGTTTTAAAATCAAAGCTTGAGAAAGAAGCTGTTGGAGGAATTTGAGATTCTCCGTTTTGAGAATTCATATATTCTTCTCTGTTATAGGCAGTCAAGAACATTTTTTCGCCGTTTGTAGTTATATATGTAAAAAGATATTCCGAATTAAGCATAGTTACTGAATTTTCGCTTAAATCCATACAATATAAGGAATAATCTAATTGAGACACATCATTTATTTCCTTGCCTTTTAGCTCTTCTTTATACATTGGAACAAAGTATAATTTATCTTCTAAAACTAAGAATGTAGAAACAGGTTTATCAACTAAGATTTTTTTATCTTTTCCATTTAAATTTATAGAACATAGATTATATGTAAGCCATGGGTCTTCGTTTTGTGTGAGGTAATATATACGATTTCCGTATATAGCACATGACGACATACTTTCATCGATTACAAGAGAAGGTTCTTTTTTGTCAATGTTCATTTTGTAAAGATGAAGGAATGTCTTCATTTGACCCTGCGATGCAAGCACCTCGCACTGTTCTTTGGATAAGTTGTTAGGATTATCGTAGTCCGTTTTGATGAAATACATTGTATTTCCGATAACGGAAAGATAAGATACCGGTGTTTGCAATACAGAATCGATTGTTTGACCATCTTTTGAAATTCGATTTACATATCCGCTTTCAGTATCAACAAAATAAATCCAGTCTTTTGTAACATTTAAAGAACCGCCTGCTGAATCTGTTAATGTTAGTTTTTCCTTTGTCTTTTTATTTTCTTTTATAAGATTAAATTTGTATGTAGCATTGTCCAGTGCAAGATAATATAAGTTTTCGCTGTCTCCTGCAATAAGACCACCTTGATATAAAAGGTTTTCAGGGGTATTTCCCTGAACATATTTTACAACACTGCCAATTTTGTCGCTACCTGTTTTTTGATAGTTTTCAAACGCTTTTACATAGTCTCCCTTTTCCACAGCTTTATCTGCTGAAATGTTTAAGTAGGCAATATATGCAAAATATCCTGCAACAGCTAAAATCGCAGCGGCAACTAATGATATTGCGGAAATTAAAAGTGCTTTCTTGGTCTTTTTCTTTTTAAGTTCTTTTTCTGCTAAAAGTCTTTCGTTTTCTTCTGCGATTTTTTGTTCTTCTGCAAGCTTTTCTTCTTCTAAAAGTGCGTTTACGCTTTCAATGGAAACAAAGTTTTTAAGCAAGTCATCCTTAGCTCTTCCGCAACGGACACAGTTTTCGGAATCCAAAAAGTTAGGTCTTCCGCATACACATCTGTAATAGTCTTCGTGTTCCTTTGCAAAGCATATTGCTTCGGGTACAAAGTGGCGGAGTGCTAAAACATCATCAACAGACGCCTCTTTATCATCGGCATCAACAGTGTTTTCATCTGATGGTTCGTAGATTGATTCATCTTCAAAGGTTGCACTTTTTACAGATACAACAAAGTTTTTAGCGTCATTTATATCTTCGCATGAAATTGCTTTGTTTTCAGCAAAATATTTTTTAGGTAAAGCTGAAAGCTCGTTTAATTCAACAGGAATAGTAGCAAGTAATGTACCGTTTGAGTTATAAGCTAAAAGATCAAAGCTTATGGATGTAATAGTTTTTTCGCTTATGTTTAGAAGCTTTAGTAAAACATAAGGCTCGTTTGTTTCAGAATTTGTTTTAACAATTGCCCCGCGGTTTTCTATAGGGCAGGATAAATCAATTAACATAAAAATGCTCCTTCCGGATAAAAAATATTCTAGTATATTAAAAACATAATAATTATAACATACTGAATATCTACATAACAAGACCTTTTTTAAAATTTATTTTTTTATTAACATTTTTTTGATAAAAAGTATTGACATTGCAAAACTTATTATGTATAATAACAAAGGATACACTTGGTAATAGTGGTGTGCTATGACAGAAGATTTATAGGAGGTGTGGCACGTGCTCAGAACATATCAGCCAAACAGGCGTAAAAGAAAAAAAGATCATGGCTTCAGAAACAGAATGAGTTCTCGTTCAGGCAGAAAGGTTTTAGCCAGAAGAAGGCTTAAAGGCAGAAAGGTTTTATCTGCATAACTTGGATTTATGAACATTTGGTCGCTGAGGGCAATCTTCAGCGACTTTTATTCATACTTTAACATTATGAAAAACACAATCAGTTTAAACAGAAATGAACAGTTTTTAAATGTATACAAAAAAGGAAAAAGGTCATACCACAAGTATTTTACCATGTACTATATTCCTAACGGTTTAGAATTTAACCGTTTAGGCTTTAAAGTCAGCAAAAAGCTTGCAAAAGCTGTAAAAAGAAATCGCATAAGAAGGCTTTTAAGAGAGGGCTACAGGCTTTCGGAAAGTAATTTAAAATCAGGTTACGACATTATACTGGCTGCCCGTGAGGGTGCTTTAGAGGTTTCTGATTTTTCGTATATTAAATCTGTGTGCGATAAATTATTTGCAAATGCAGGTCTTTTTAAAGAACAAAATGTTACCGATACCGAAAAGATATGAAAAAGTTTTTAATTTACTTAATTCGTCTGTATCAAAAATATATATCACCAATGAAAAAGCCATGCTGCAGGTTTTATCCGACCTGTTCTGCATACGCCATTGAAGCTTTAGAAAAAAAAGGTGTGTTTTTGGGTGGTGCTATGGCAGTGTGGCGTGTTTTAAGATGTAATCCGTTTGGAAAAGGCGGATATGACCCGGTAGATAAAACAGAAGAAATTGATAGTTAGCTGTTGATATAGGAGGAAAATCGTGAACTCAATTTTTGATATTATAAATGTTCCTCTCGGTTATTTGTTTAAGTGGATATATTTTTTAATAGGAAATTATGGCTGGACAATCATATTATTTACAATCGTGATAAAGCTTATAATGTTCCCCCTTACATTAAAACAACAAAGATCGATGAAGAAAACGCAGGCTATTCAGCCAAAGCTTTTAAAGCTGCAAGAAAAATATAAATATGACAAAGAAAAATTAAATCAGGAAACAATGAAGCTTTATCAGGAAACAGGCGTAAACCCAATGGGAGGATGCCTGCCTATGCTTATCCAGTTCCCGATTTTGATTGCGTTATACAACATCATAAGAAAGCCTATGACATACATTATGACACTTTCAAATGATGTAGTTATGCAGATAAATGAGCGTATTACAGGAGAAGCTGCATCAAGCTTTTCTATGATAAATCAGATTGATTTAGCAAATAAAATTAAAGAATCGATTGGAAAAGTTTCAGATTTGATTGGCGCAAATGATTTAATCAATTTTGACTTTTTTGGTCTTAACCTTTCAGTTACACCATCAATTGACTTTATTTCACACAATTTGATTTATATACTTATTCCGATTGTTGCAGGCGGTACAACATACCTTGTTTCACACATCTCAAGCAAAATGAGTGGGGCAAACACCAATACAAACAGTGAAAACTCTATGGCATCAAGTATGAAAATGATGAATGTAATGTTCCCGCTTATGACGGCGTGGTTTTCAATCACTCTTCCTGCAGGTCTTGGTGTCTACTGGACGGTTTCAAACCTTTTCCAGATTGTACAGATGGTGCTTTTGAATAAGTATATAAGTGTAGAACCTGTTTTGGCAGATGAAGGTGAAAAACACTTCAGAGAGCGTAAGAAAAAGAAAAAATAACCATTATCTCTATAAGATAAGAAAGGCTATGGATTTGTAATGAAAAAATATGTTGAAAAATCAGCCAAAACTGTTGATGAAGCAATAGAGCTTGCTTTAGCAGAATTGGGTATAAAAAAAGAAAATGCTAAAATTGAAATAATTGAAGAGGGTAGCCGAGGTCTTTTTGGATTAGGTGCAAAGGAAGCTTTAGTTCGAGTATCAAACAATGTCGACTTAGAAAGTCGTGCAAAAGACTTTTTAGACGATGTTTTCGTTGCTATGGGGCTTCGTGTAAACTATGAGTTCAAAACCGAAGGCAAAATTATGACGATTAACCTTATCGGCGATGATATGGGAATTATAATCGGCAAAAGAGGCGACACCTTAGACGCGTTAGAGCATCTTGTTAACTTAAGCGTTAACAAAGGCGATGGCGAGTATGTAAAAATCGTTTTGGATACTGAAAACTATCGTGCAAGAAGAGAGCAGACACTTATTAAGCTTGCTAAAAGTCTTGCAAATTCAGCGGTAAAAAACAATCGTAAAATTACGCTTGAGCCTATGCACTCAAACGAAAGAAGAATAATTCATGCAACACTTCAGAATAATCCTAAGGTTGAAACCTTCAGTATCGGTGAAGAACCTAATCGAAAGGTAGTTATTGCTCTTAAAAAGAAATAAAGAATTTTAAAGGTCTGTTAAACATTCGTGTTAATCAGACCTTTTTTACTAAAATTGCGGGGTGGTATCTTTGCTTAGTCCGTTAGCAGACAGAATAAGACCTGAAAAATTAGAAGACTTTGTGGGGCAAAGCCACTTAGTTTCAAAGGGTAAGCTTTTGTACAATTTAATAAATGGCGGCAAGGTTACCAATATGATTTTCTATGGTCCATCAGGAACTGGAAAGACTACAATGGCAAATATAGTTGCCAAAATGTCGAATAAAAGGCTGTATAAACTAAATGCCACAAACGCCTCAGTTTCTGATATAAAATCAGTTATTTCGGATATAGGTATGCTTGGCAGTGAGAATGGCATACTTTTATATTTAGATGAGATTCAAAACTTTAACAAAAAACAACAGCAGTCGCTATTAGAGGTTATTGAAAACGGTTCTGTAACACTTATTGCAAGCACAACGGAGAACCCCTATTTTTATGTATATAATGCGATCTTAAGCCGTTCAACTGTGTTTGAGTTTTTTCCGTTAGAGAAAAAGGACATTTTAAAAGCAGTTTTACGCGGGGCAAAAATCTTAGAAGAAGAGCTTAAAATAAAAATAGAATTTCAGGATGAATCAGATGTTGCAATTAGCGAAACCTCAGGTGGCGATGTAAGAAAAGCACTGAACACCTTAGAGATGTGTGTTATGGCATCAGGCGACAGTGAAGACGGCACTACTTTAATAACACTTGATTTAGTAGAACAAGCATCTGCCAAAAAAGCATTCAGACACGATAACGGTGGGGACAGTCATTACGATGTATTGTCGGCTTTTCAAAAATCAATAAGAGGGTCGGACCCTGATGCTGCTGTGCATTACCTGGCGAGAATTTTATCTGCAGGGGATTTGCAATCTGCCTGTCGCAGGCTTTTGGTTATGGCATCGGAGGATATAGGCCTTGCATACCCAAACGCTGTGGCGATTGTTAACGCTTGCGTTGAAAGTGCATTCAGGCTTGGTCTTCCAGAAGCAAGAATTCCGCTTTCCGAGGCTGCTATTTTGCTTGCAACCGCACCAAAATCAAATTCCGCAATCTGCGCAATTGACGAGGCAATGCATGATGTAAATTCTAAAGATACAGGCGATGTTCCTGTGCATCTTAAAGACGCTCACTACGGCGGTGCTGAGAAAATGGGCAGGGGAGTAGAATATAAATATCCTCACAGCTATCCGAATAACTATGTAAAACAAGACTATTTGCCCGAAAAATTGCGCGGTAAAAAGTATTATACACCGCAAAATAATAAAAATGAAATGGCAATAGATGCTTATTGGAAAAACATAAAAAAGGAAGATTAGAATGGACGCTTACGGAAAATTTGCAAAGGTCTACGACTCTTTAATGGAAGATGTGCCGTATGATGAAATTGCAAATATAATCAGTGATGAAATAAAAGCTAAAAAAATCCAAAACAATATAGTTTTGGATTTAGCCTGCGGTACAGGCACGCTTACGAGTCTGCTTTTAAAAAAAGGATACGAAATGATTGGAGCAGATGCGTCTGTTGAAATGTTAGATGTTGCAAGAACAAAAAATCCTGATACTTTGTTTTTAAATCAGTCGATGGATGAATTTGAGCTTTATGGTACGGTGGGTGCAATCTGTTGCTCGCTGGACAGTATAAACTACCTGACCGAAGATGGTGAGTTAGAGAAAACATTTAATCTTTGCAACAATTACTTAGAGCCAAACGGACTTTTTATCTTTGATATAAACACAGAATATAAGTTTAAAAATATATTATCCGATAATATCTTTACTTACGACAGTGAAAACCTTTTTTATGCCTGGGAAAATGAGTACATAGATAAGGAAAAACTATGCAACTTCTATTTGACCTTTTTTATTCAGGAAAACGGGCATTTTTTTCGTTTTGACGAGGTTCATACCGAAAGAGTGTATACGGACAGAGAAATTACAAAAACTCTTAAAAAATGCGGTTTTACAGTTTTAAAAAGATATGATGGATTTACTAAGAACAAGGCACATAAAAAGAGTGAGAGAATACTTTATGTGTGCGAAAACACAGACTCTATTCAACTTAAAAATATGAAATTACGGGGGTAATTTTTTGAAACAGATAATTTTGGTAAAATACGGAGAAATCATATTAAAAGGTTTAAACAGACACACATTTGAAGACCTGTTAATTAAAAATATAAAAGCTACAATCAGGCCCATAGAGGCAGAAATCTGGCGTGCACAGGCAACAATTTATGTTGATGTAAAAAATGCTGATTATTTAGATGATACAATAGAAGAGTTAAAAAAGGTTTTCGGAATTGCCTCTATTACAAAGGCGTATGTTTTGTCTAAAGATTTTGAAACGCTTAAAAATGAAGCGGTTGAGTGTTTAAGGGATGAACTTTCTGGTGCAAAATCTTTTAAGCTTGAAGCAAAAAGGGCAGACAAAAAATATCCTTTAACATCTCCTGAAATTTGCTATGAATTAGGCGGTCATATAAGTGAGTGCTATCCTGATGTTTTGGTTGATGTTAAAAATCCTGAAAAAATTGTAACTGCCGAAATAAGAGAAACCAATGTTTATGTTTACTGTAGCAGAATCAAGGGTTTAGGCGGTATGCCTGTCGGTTCAAATTCTAAAGCAATGCTTCTTTTGTCAGGAGGGATAGACAGTCCTGTTGCAGGTTATATGATTGCAAAAAGGGGAGTAGCTTTAGAGGCGGTTCACTTTTTCTCGCACCCATATACAAGTGAGCGTGCAAAGGATAAGGTGTTAAAGCTTGCCAATATAGTATCAAAATATACAGGCGGAATGAAGGTTCACATTGTTCCGTTTACTGAAATACAGCTTGAAATCAAAGAAAAATGCCCGCCTGAGCAGTTAACAATAATTATGCGAAGATTTATGATGGCAATAGCCGAAAAAATAGCAGAAAAAAATAATGCTAAGGCGTTAGTTACGGGCGAAAGTATTGGTCAGGTTGCAAGTCAGACGGTTGAGGCGCTTTATGTTACAAACAATATAGTGAATATGCCTGTTTTCAGACCTGTAATCGGTATGGATAAAGAGGAAATTGTAGAAATTGCAAGAAAAATTGACACATTCGAAACATCGGTTTTACCTTATGAGGACTGTTGTACAATTTTTACACCAAGACATCCTTTGACAAAACCAAAACTTGAAACCATAGTTAAATCAGAAAAGAAGCTCGCTTTTTGGGAGCTTGTAGATAAAGCGGTAGAAGAAACAGAAACAATAGAAGCTTAAAGGGGCAAAAAAATGAACTTACTCAGCGTTTCAAAACTAAATAAATTTTTTGGAGAACGCTGCTTATTTGAAAATGTGTCCTTTTCTGTTGACAGTAATGATAAAATAGGCTTAATTGGTGCAAACGGAACAGGAAAAACCACACTTTTTAAAATGCTTTTAGAGTGCGATACACACGATGGTGGAGATATTTTCATTCCGAAAACAACAAGCTTTGGGTATTTGGAACAGCATATAGGCAATGATTCTGATAAGAATGTGTACGATGAACTCTTAAGTGTGTTTTCAGATATTAAAGAAATTGAAGAAAGCATTTTTGCTTTAACCGGTGAAATTGAAGCAGGGATTGGCGACACCCAAAAAAATGCTGAAAGGTTACACTCGTTAAATGAAAAATATGAGGCTTTAGGCGGATACACCTATAAGAATATGGCAAAGGCATCACTTTTAGGGATGGGATTTTCAGAAAACGATTTGGAAAAGCCTTTTTCATCTTTGTCAGGCGGTGAAAAAACAAGAGTATGCCTATGTAAGATTTTGTTGGGCAAATCGAATTTGTTGCTTTTAGATGAGCCTACAAACCACTTAGATATTCAGTCGGTTGAGTGGCTTGAAAACTTTTTACAGTCCTACAAGGGTTCGTTTATCGTTATATCACACGACAGATATTTTTTAGATAAGGTAACTAATAAAACATTTGAACTTGAAAATTCAAAAATTACGGTGTATAATGGAAAATATTCCATATACTTTAAACAAAAGCAGGAAAATGAAAAGTTTATAGAGCGCAGATATGAAAATACAATGCGTGAAATAAACAGGATAGAGAATATAATTGAACAGCAAAAACGGTGGAACAGAGAAAAGAATATTAAAACTGCTGAGAGTAAGCAAAAGGCGGTTGACAGATTAAAGTCTGATTTGGTTACACCTCAGGAAGCACTTGAAAATATAAAAATTAAGTTTACAGCATTAAAAACAGGCGGAAATGATGTTGCAGAGGCAATAAATCTGTCAAAGGCTTTTAATGGTGAAGTGCTTTTTGAAGATGTTAATTTTTTGATAAGAAGAAAAGAAAAAGTTTTTTTGCTCGGTGCAAACGGATGCGGAAAAACTACTCTTTTTAAAATATTTACAGGCGAATACCAGCCCGATTCAGGGTGCGTAAAATTGGGCGCAAATATTGATGTTGGATATTTTGCGCAGACACAGGAAACACTTAATAATGAAAAGAATATATTTGATGAGATAAGCGATGAATTCCCTGAACTTACAAATACTGAAATAAGAAATGCTTTGGCAGGCTTTTTATTTAAGGCAGACGATGTGTTTAAAGAAATAAGCACACTGTCAGGTGGCGAAAGAGCAAGACTTATGCTTTTAAAGCTTATGCTGTATAAATCAAATTTTTTGCTTTTAGACGAGCCGACAAACCATTTGGATATAAAATCAAGAGAAATGCTAGAAGAAGCCTTAGAAGGATATGACGGAACTATATTTGCAATTTCGCATGACCGCTATTTCATAAATAAGCTTGCAAATAAAATTTACGAGATGAAAAATAAAAATGTAACATCGTATTTGGGAAATTATGATTATTATGCCGAAAAAAGCAAGGAAAATGATGAATTACAAACAATAACTGAAATAAAAAGTGCCTCTTCATCAAAGGAAGATTATCTTAAAAAGAAAAAGGAAGAGGCTGAAAGAAGAAAACAACAAAACCGCTTGCAGACGGTAGAAAAACTTATAGCTGAAAAAGAAACAAAAATTGATGAACTGAAAAAAACGCTTGAAAACCCAGATATTGCGGTTGACTATGTCAAATGTGCAGAAATTTCAAAAGAAACAGAAGAAAAAGAAAATGAACTCGCTTTGCTTTATGACGAGTGGGAACAACTTATGCTTTAAAATTTTTTTATATACAAGAAAGGGGCAATAACCATGAGAGTTATTTTATGCGACAACTACGAACAAATTTCAAAAGAGGCAGCGAAAATTATTGCGGCTCAGATTTATTTAAAGCCCGATTCTACAATAGGCTTTGCAACAGGCTCAACACCTGTCGGTGCATATAAAGAGCTTGTTTCTCTTTACGAAAACGGCGAAATAGATTTTAAGGATATGACAACATTTAACCTGGATGAATACTATCCTATTTCACGCAAAAATGACCAGAGCTACTACTATTTTATGTATGATAATCTTTTTGGAAAAATCAATGTTTCAGACGATAAAGTGCACATTTTAAACGGCGAAGCGAAAGACCCTGAAAAAGAATGTGAAGATTATGAAAAGATGATTGAAGAAAACGGCGGTATTGATCTTCAGATTTTGGGTATTGGAAGAAACGGTCATATCGGTTTTAATGAGCCTGATGAAGCATTAAATATGGCAACTCATATTACAGGTCTTACAGACAGTACAATTGAAGCAAACTCAAGATTCTTTGCAAGCAAGGAAGATGTTCCTACAAAATCACTGACAATGGGAATTGCAACGATTTTAAAGTCTAAGAAAATTATTATTATGGCTAACGGAAAAGCAAAGCACGAGGCTGTTGCAAATCTTCTAACAAATGATATTACAACTTCTTGCCCTGCAACAATGCTTAAAGTTCATCCTGATGTTGTTTTAATTTGCGATAAAGAAGCATATAATGGCTAAGATAAAGGTGCAGTAAAAACTGCACCTTTTTTTGTAAAGACTATTGCTTTATAAATTTTGTTCAGAGTGTTGACATTATAAAAAAAATCTGTTATAATCATATTCGTTGTCTGGGTGTAGCGCAGATGGTAGCGTGCTTGAATGGGGTTCAAGAGGCCGGGAGTTCAAGTCTCCCCACTCAGACCATTAAAAAAACAGCTGACTTTTTGTCAGCTGTTTTTTTATTTTATAATATGTACTGTCCTTGCATTTTTAGGTTGAAAAAACGCATAAATTTGCGCACTTTTGCATTGACAACGAAGAAAGCAATATGATATATTATTATATATCAAATGGTTGACAGAGTTTATCTGTCAGACGGGGGAAATATGAAAAAAAGGCTAATATCATTACTAATTTTGACAATTACAATTTTGTCTTGCACATCTACAGTTTTTGCATCTCAAATCAAACCTCCTCAGGATTTTGATGTTGAGATTAAAGACACTGCTGTTTATGAAAAAATTGAGGCTGAGACAAAAAAAGATACATCTGATAAATTTGTTTTGTTGGTTGATGTTATAAAACCCGACGGGGAATTTATTCCTTCTACTGTGAGATTCAATATATTTACACAAGAGGGTGAGTGGCTTTATAATTGCCATAAGGATATAAATGAACCGGGAAGATATGAATTTGTTTTTCCAATTGGTACATACGAAATAGGTAAAAAGTTTAAGATTGTTACTACAACAGGCGTAAATTATATTACCTATTACGATGATAATTTTAAACTGTACGATGAATTCACAGTTGAAACCTATGCTTATAATAATGCTGACGGCGAGTATATAATATGCGATAATGCCCATATAACCGCTCGCCCGTTCTCGGACAGAGATTCCTGGGAGGAGAAAGCAGAAAAATATATAGCCCAAATGGGAATAACGAGTGAAACGCCATATCTGATATGGGTTTCAAAGGCTAATTATAAGGTGTCAGTGTTTTTGAAAGAAAACGAACGCTGGGATTGTATAAAGACGATTTTCTGCTCGATCGGTGCACCGAAAACACCTACTGTTACAGGTGAGTTTGAGTATCATCAGTGGCAGTCAAGATGGCAATATGACGGCTATTATGTCGGACCTATAATGCGTTTTTACGGCGGTTATGCAATCCACACTACATTGATAAATAATGACGGGACTGATTATGACGGCAGAGTAGGAAAAATGATTTCCCATGGCTGCGTAAGAGTGCGTCCTGACGATATGGAGTGGCTTACATATTATGTACCTTTAAACACAAAAATTTATGTTACGGATAATTAAAAAAGAGGCTGTAGCAATTTTGCTACAGCCTCTTTTGGGCTGGTGTGCATTTTGCTACAGCCTTTTTTTATAAATAATTCCTTAAGCCTTTTAACAAATCGTCTTCTATTGAGATGATGTTTCTTGCAATATCCTTTGATTTTTC
>JAZSJX010000065.1:0-2832 GCA_045534535.1 Congzhengia sp. | reverse complement strand
CAGCTGGATAGAGTACTTGGCTACGAACCAAGGGGTCAGGGGTTCGAATCCCTTCGGGCGCGCCAAGAAGAAGCATCCATTTTTGTGGGTGCTTCTTCTTTTTGTTAGGTAGGGATTCGAACCGCAAGAGGGCATTTTGCGTTCTGAAAAAGTTGCCTATAATAAAAAACCTATCGATATAAATCGATAGGGTTTTTGATTTGGAGGCGCCACCCAGATTTGAACTGGGGATGAAGGTGTTGCTGACCTCTGCCTTACCACTTGGCTATGGCGCCACATATTAAGTTTATATTGAAATTCTGCCAGATATGACAGAATTTCAATAAATTGGAGCGGAAGACGAGATTCGAACTCGCGACGTTCACCTTGGCAAGGTGACGCTCTACCACTGAGCCACTCCCGCATATATATGAAATTAACCGTGTTAGTGGTGCCTCCGGGCGGAATCGAACCACCGACACGGGGATTTTCAGTCCCCTGCTCTACCGACTGAGCTACAGAGGCATGCTTGGCGACTCGGATGGGGCTCGAACCCACGACCTCCAGCGTGACAGGCTGGCATTCTAACCAACTGAACTACCGAGCCGCATAAGGCGTAGGTTTTTCCTACTCTGCACTCACGGCATTTTCATGCGACTTTTGTATTATAACACATGAAAAATATAATGTCAAGCATTTTTATTGCTAAAATGAAAATAATTTTTTTACTATTATTATACGCAAAAAGTACCATTTGTTACATAAAAAAATCGAAACAAGCCTGGCTTGTTTCGATGTGGTGGGCGCAACAGGGCTCGAACCTGTGACCCTCTGCTTGTAAGGCAGATGCTCTCCCAGCTGAGCTATGCGCCCACACCTTGCTGTTTTCACAACAAGTGATATTATACATTATTATTTTTAGTTTGTCAAGCATTATTTTGCTTTATTTAATAAATTTACAAGCTCAATTTCTGAAAAGTTATAAACTTCAGGACAAAATCTGCAGGTTACCTGCACCCCATGGTCCTCATTTATCATATCAGAAAGTTCTTTTTCTCCCAACGAAATCAGTGCCTTTTCAATTTTTTCACGACTACAATCGCAGTTGTAATTATATTCTGCATCATCTAGATACTTATAGAAAAGCCCCGAAAAAATTGTTGCCATAATCAAATCATAATTCATTCCGTTTTCAAGCATTGTTGTAACAGCATCAAGCTCTTTAAAATTTTTCTCAATCAAGGCTGCAGTTTCATCATCGCAGCCGGGCATAAGCTGAATAAAAATACCGCCTGCCTGTTTTACTGAGTAGTCTGTATCTACTAAAACACCTAATGATATTGCTGTTGGTATCTGCTGGGATTTTGCATAGTAATAGGTAAAATCTTCTGCGATTTCGCCTGAAACTAACGGAACCTGTCCTGAATAAGGCTCTTTTAACCCTAAATCCATTGTGATTGCAAGACTACCCTTTCCGACTGCACCGCTTACATCTAATTTTCCATTTTTCTTAAGCGGAATATCAACCACAGGATTTGCAACACACCCTTTTACAGAGCCTACTCCGTCCGCCGTACATACAATAGAGCCTATTGGCCCATCGCCTTTAATAAGCGTTGAAACTGTATCATAAGGCGATTTCATACCGCTGCCGATTAGTGCTGCCATAGTAAGCGTTCTGCCTAAAGCCGCAGTTACAACAGGTGATGTTTTATGAATTTCGTATGCCTTTTGCACAATATCTCGACTGTCAATAAAACTTACACGAACCAAGCCATTTGAGTCAATTGCTTTTTTTATAATACTCATTTTATCCTCCAAAATGGAAAGCCTCATAAACCCTTAGGAATATGAGGCTTTTGATATGCATGCTGCATTGAACTTAGGTGTCACATATAGAAACTGCTTTTATATATGAAGTTCAAAGTTTAGAGATTAAACTCTTGTTACATTTGCTGCCTGAGGGCCTTTAGCGCCTTCTACAACTTCGAACTGTACATCCATACCTTCGTCAAGTGTTTTGAAACCGTCCATATCAATTGCTGAAAAATGAACGAATACATCTGTACCATCTTCAGCAGCGATGAAGCCAAAACCTTTCTGAGCATTAAACCATTTTACTTTGCCTGTCTGCATTTTAAAATATTCCTCCTGAATATAAAATCTGTACAATTTTGCACTGTCTAAATATATCACATAAAACTGCCAAAGTCAACCTTTTTTACAAATTTTAAATAAATTATTTTCTTAATAGACAAAATAATAAAAAAGTGGTATACTATAGGAAGTATTTGTTTTTGGAGGTAATAAAAATGAGTGAATGTACACACGATTGCAGTTCTTGTTCTGAGAGCTGTTCAGAAAGAAAGGAAAGCTTTTTAGAAAGCCCGCACAGGCTTTCCAATATTAAAAAAGTAATAGGCGTTGTAAGCGGAAAAGGCGGCGTTGGTAAATCGTCAATCACTTCCATGATGGCAGTTTTAATGAACAGAAACGGCTTTAAAACCGCAATTTTAGATGCCGACATTACAGGTCCTTCAATTCCTAAGGCTTTCGGCATTACCGAAAAGGCATCAGGTACTGAAGAGGGAATTTTGCCTGTTAAAACTAAAACAGGTATTGACATTATGTCAATTAACCTTCTATTAGAAAACGACACCGACCCTGTTGTTTGGCGCGGTCCTGTTATCGCAGGAACGGTTAAACAGTTCTGGACGGATGTGATCTGGGACGAGGTAGACTATATGTTCGTCGATATGCCTCCGGGAACGGGAGACGTACCGCTGACGGTGTTCCAGTCCTTGCCGCTCGATGGTATCGTAATCGTCGGCACCCCCCAAGAGCTGGTCTCCA
>JAZSJX010000058.1:0-7303 GCA_045534535.1 Congzhengia sp. | reverse complement strand
GCAAAAACACCCTTGCAAGCAAGCGTTTTTGCTCCTGGTAGAATTGACTCATCAATTGACGGCGTCGCAAAAATGCCGCGGCTCACAAGCATTTTTACTCCTGGTAAAATGATTTTGCGGCATCTAAATTGTGCACAAATTCTATAATAATTTTGTATGTTTTTATCAGGAAATAGATATAGGAGGCTCATTTTATGACCAAAAAAGAAGAGTTTATCAATTTATTCCAGTCAAGAATAACAAGAGAGGGTGCAGACAAGCTTTTAGAGTATTTAGACTCGCCCCAGAGCGACTTTTTTCGTGCCCCTGCAAGCACTCGTTTTCACGGTGCATTCGAGGGCGGTTTACTTGAGCATTCTCTAAATGTTTATTACTGTCTTTATGACTATTTGCAAAGAGAAAGAGTTAAAGAACTTTATAACATTTCAACATCAGAAGAATCAATCGCAATAGTTTCGCTTTTGCACGACTTGTGCAAAGTAAATTGCTACACAAAGGGAACAAGAAATGTTAAGGATAAAAATGGCGTGTGGCAAACTGTGCCAACCTTTGAATATAATGATGAAATGCCTTACGGACACGGTGAAAAATCAGTTTACATAATATCGGGTTTTATGAAACTGACTCGTGAGGAGGCATTTGCAATCCGCTATCATATGGGTTTTTCAGGAACAGAGCCTCAGAATAATATAGGTTCAGCATTTGAAAAGTATCCTTTGGCTTTTGCACTCAGCACTGCCGATATGGAAGCAACTTACTTTTTAGAATAGCAGAAGGATTGTGGCGTAATTTAAAAGGAGAGTTTTAATGCAAAGAGATAAAGTTTTGCTTTCTTGCGAAGAACTGAATATTCAAAAAGAGTTTTCGCAGAAGGTTAAAGAAATGTATATAGAAAAAGGAAAAATCCCAAAAGCACTCGTTGAAACATATGGTTGTCAGCAAAACGAGAACGACTCTGAAAGAATTAAGGGTATGCTTTCTGCTATGGGGTTTGTCTTTACTGATGACAGAAATGATGCTGACCTTATCTTATTTAACACTTGTGCCGTAAGAGAGGGTGCAGAAATGCGTGTTTTAGGGAATATAGGTGCACTTAAGCATATAAAAACAAAAAAAGAGGACTTGATTATAGGAATTTGCGGTTGTATGATGCAACAGGAGCATATGGTAAAGAAAATCAAGTCAAAATATAAGCATGTGTCATTGGTTTTCGGAACGCACTCGCTTTATTCCTTTCCTGAGCTTTTGTACAAGGCAGTGTGCAAAAACGAGCGTGTAATAAGTTATGTTGAAAGCGATGGAAGAATAGCGGAGGATATTCCTGTATACCGCGACAGTACATCTTCTGCCTGGGTTTCAATTATGTACGGATGCAACAATTTTTGCTCGTACTGTATAGTGCCTTATGTAAGAGGCAGGGAGAGAAGCCGTGAGCCTGAAAACATTTTAGCAGAGATAAAAGAACTTGCAAATAGCGGAGTTTCTGAGATTACGCTGTTAGGTCAGAATGTAAATTCCTACGGCAAAGATTTAGACAGGGATATTGATTTTTCCGACCTGCTTTTATTGGCTGATAAAATTGAGGGAATAAAAAGAATAAGATTTATGACCTCGCACCCTAAGGATATGACGGACAAGTTAATATCTACAATTCCAAAACTTAAAAAGCTTTGCAGGCAAATTCATCTTCCTTTTCAGGCAGGAAGCGACAGAATTCTTAAGGCAATGAACAGAGGATATACCAAGGAAAGCTACATTGCATTGGTTGAAAAAATACGAAATGTTATGCCTGACGCAGTTTTCACAACCGACATAATTGTAGGCTTTCCGGGAGAAACTAAAGAGGATTTTGAAGAAACGATAGATGTAATAAAGCGTGTTCGTTTTGACAGCGTCTTTTCGTTTATTTATTCAAAGCGTGAGGGAACACCTGCGGCTAAAATGGAAAACCAAGTGCCTGAGGAGATAAAGCATATTCACTTTGATGAGCTTTTAGATGTACAGAATAAAATTTCAAGAGAAATAAACGAAACTTATGATGGTAAAACTGTTGAAATTATGGTTGAGGGACTTAGTAAAACAAATGATGCTATGATGTGCGGAAGAACAAGCGGTGGAAAAATTGTAAACTTCCCGAAAGATGACACATTAAATGTTGGGGATTATATAAATATTAAAATTACAAAGGTTAATACATGGTCGCTTGCGGGCGAGCGTGTTTGAAGAAAGGCAGATAGAAATGAATGATATTTTAAAAATGGCTCAAACCTTAGGACAGGCTATTGCAGAGGCAGAAGAAACAAAGACTTTTCAGGAAATGGAAAAGATATTTTTAGAGGACGAAGAAGCTCAAAAGGTAATGGCAGACTATGAGGCAGAGCGTGCGAGCCTGACTGTTCGTGCAAAGGATATGCAGATGACACCTGACAATCTTAAAATGTTTCAGGAAGAAATGAAAAAGAGTATGGACAAGCTTATGGCAAACAAAACAGTTAAAGAATATTTAGAAGCAAAATCCAGCTTTAATGATATTATAACAAAGGTTAATTCAATTATTTCCTTTTGCATAAAGGGAGAAGACCAGGAACTTGCGTCAGAGGGCGGATGCTCAGGAAATTGTGGCTCTTGCGGAGGTTGCCACTAAATTTTTGGAGGTTTTACCATGACCGAAATGATGAAACAATATGTTGAGATAAAAAATAAGTATCGTGATGCCATCTTGTTTTTCAGACTTGGCGACTTTTACGAGATGTTTTTAGATGATGCAATTATTGCCTCAAAGGAGCTTGAAATTGCACTTACCAGTCGCTCAAAGGGAGAAAAAGCTGAACAAAATCCTATGTGCGGTGTTCCTTACCACTCTGCGGATTCGTATATTGACAAGCTTATTTCAAAGGGCTATAAGGTTGCAATTTGCGAGCAATTAGAAGACCCCGCAACAGCCAAAAAGATAGTAAAGCGTGATGTAGTCCGCGTTATAACCCCCGGAACTGTTATAGACTCTAACAAATTAGACGAAAAGAAAAACAATTTTTTGTGCGCAATTTACGGCGATGAAAAAAATTACGGTGTGGCATTTTCAGACCTTACAACAGGTGAGGTCTATGTAACTGCGGTCCACGAAAAGCAGAGGCTTGTTGATGAAATTGCAAGATATATGCCTACCGAGATTTTGTTAAGCTGTGATATATATAAAAACTCAAGGCTTCGTGATGAGCTAAAATACAGGTTTTCAGCGTCTGTTGAAATGATTAAGACAGAGCCTAATCGAGAAGCGTCAGAAAGCCTTATTTTAAGGTGGTTTAATATACCTGATTTAAAAGAACTTGATTTGATAGAGGACTATTTTAGCGTAAACGCCCTGGGCATGATTATAATGCATTTTGAAGACACTCAAAAAATGCAGGTCGGTCATTTAAAAAAGGTCAATACATATAACGAAGATGAGTATATGGAGATTGACATATTCACAAGACGAAATTTGGAAATTTCCGAAACAATGAGAAATAAAAGCAAAAGAGGATCTCTTTTATGGGTGTTGGATAAAACTAAAACTGCAATGGGTGCAAGACTTCTTCGCTCTTTTGTTGAAAAACCGCTTGTTGACCCTGCAAAAATCACAAAAAGACTTTATGCCGTATCTGAGCTTTTTGAGGCAAGAGATGTTCGCGAAACCGCTTTTGAAGTTTTAGATAAAATTTATGATATGGAGCGTTTGCTAGGTAAAATATCGTGCAAAAACGCAACGCCAAGAGATATGGTATCGCTTAAGCGGTCCTTAATGCAGTTGCCAGAGATTGAAAAAATAATGAAGGATTTGTCAGCACCGCTTTTTAAAAGCTTTTATTCTAAGCTTGACACATTAACCGATATAGCATCTCTTTTAGATGATTCTATATCTGAAAAGGAAACACCGCTTTCTTTAAAGGACGGCGGAATTATAAAAGACGGCTATGACAAGGAAATCGACGAATATCGTGCGCTTTCCGAAAACGGACGAGGAAAAATCTTGGAAATCGAGGCAAGGGAAAGAGAAAGAACAGGAATCAAGACATTAAAAACTGGATACAACCGAGTTTTTGGATACTTTATTGAGATTTCAAAATCGTATCGCGATATGGTTCCTGAAAACTATATAAGAAAGCAGACCCTAGCAAACGGCGAACGCTACATAACAGAAGAATTAAAGGAATTAGAAACAAAGGTTTTGGGAGCGTCTGAATTTTTAAAGGCAAGAGAATATGAAATGTTTTGTGAAATTCGTGATACTGTAGCAAAAGCGGCATCAAGAATTCAAAAGTCTGCAGAGGTTGTTGCAAATTTAGATGCGTTTTGTTCGCTTTCGGAGGTTGCTGCAAAAAATGGTTACACAATGCCGATTGTTGATGCATCCGATAAAATTGAAATCAAAAACGGCAGGCATCCTGTTGTGGAAAAAATGCTGGAGGATTCACTTTTTGTCCCTAATGACACGAGCTTAGATTGTGATAATAACAGGCTTTTGATTATTACAGGACCTAATATGGCAGGTAAATCTACATATATGCGTCAGACCGCGGTAATTGTTTTAATGGCACAGATAGGCAGCTTCATTCCGGCACAAAGTGCAAGGATAGGCGTGTGCGACAAAATATTTACCCGTGTTGGTGCGTCTGACGATTTATCATCAGGACAGAGTACCTTTATGGTCGAAATGACCGAGGTTTCTGCGATTTTAAAAAATGCCACGAAAAAAAGCTTGTTGGTGCTTGATGAAATCGGCAGAGGAACGAGTACTTACGACGGCTTGTCAATTGCGTGGGCGGTTTCTGAGTATATCGCAAACAAGAAAAAGATTGGTGCAAGAACGCTTTTTGCAACACATTATCACGAACTGACGGTTTTGGAAAATAAGTTAGAAGGTGTTAAAAACTACTGTATTGCGTGCAAAAAGCGTGGAGATGATATTACCTTTTTAAGAAAAATTGTAAAGGGCGGGGCAGACGAAAGCTACGGAATAGAGGTTAGTGCTTTAGCAGGACTTCCAAAAGAGGTAGTATCCCGTGCAAAAGAAATTTTAGGCTCACTTGACAAAAAAGAAATAAACTATGATTTGATAAATAGTAGCGATTTTTCAGAAGATGATGGTCAGATTGATTTTAATGATATAAAAAATATCAACCTGGCTGAGGAGCTTTCTAAAATTGATGTAACAACACTTACGCCCATTGAAGCCTTAAATAAACTTTATGAGCTTGTTAAAATTGCAAGCGAATAGTTTTAAGTTCTAATTTTTTAAAATGCCCATATAATGTATCGTATATTATTTACTTGAAGGGAGAAATACGGTATGTTAAATTGTGCAGAGGATAACGAGGCGAGAATTGTAGGATATGTGGCAAGTGATTTAACCTTTAGCCACGAGGTTCACACAGAAGGCTTTTACAGGTTTTATATTATGTCTGACAGATTGTCAGACAATAAAGATATAATAATCGTTACAATATCCGAAAGAATTCTTGGTAAAAAGGAGCTTCAGCTTGGAACAAAAGTTGAAATATGCGGGCAGTTCAGGTCGTATAACAACTATAGCGGAGAGGGAAGCAGGCTTGTTTTAACGCTTTTTGCCAGAGATTTAAGAATTGCCGAGGATATTGAAAAGTGCGAAAACGAAATTTTCTTAAATGGTTATATATGTAAGCCTGTAATTTACAGAGTTACACCGTTTGGAAGAGAAATAGCGGATATTTTAGTGGCTGTAAATCGTGCATATAATAAGTCCGATTACATACCCTGCATTGCGTGGGGAAGAAATGCAAAGTTTGTAAGCACGCTTTCTGTAGGCAGCAATATTAAGATTTGGGGAAGAATGCAGTCAAGAGATTATCAAAAGAAATTATCTGAAGAAGAAACGATAACAAAAACGGCTTATGAGGTTTCAGTGAGTAAAATTGAAGCAAACAAAGACGCGGAATTCATATAAAATGAATTCCGCGTCTTTGTATTTGTGTTTTTAATTAGCTGTTACTATAACAATTTCATCTGCAATTTTTATTAAATCATCCTCATGGTAATGTATCGTAAGCATTGTTCCTTTCATAATCTGAGGATTATCTTTATCTTCTATATAGTACCCAATCTGTTTAAGTGCATCTTTTGAAAGCGCAAATTCAACCTCTTTGCCCTCTACCATAATCTTTAAAAAGTCAGTACCCAAAACCGAAAGACCGCCTGTTGCGGCAGGTTTGCCGTTTATGGTCCTGAATGCGCCCTCAGGTTTGCTTATGTTAGGATTTGGTGTAGCAACGGGCAGTGGTATTATATTAGAGCTACCCTCGCTTTTTTTGCAAGCAGACACGCTAAATAATGTAAAAATACATAATAAAATGCTAAGTATTTTAATTTTCATAGTAAGTTCCCCTTTAATATTTAATTCTGTTTTTGATAACATTAACATAGTAAGAAGCCATAAAGCTTAAAAGATAATCGTAAATTACAAAAATAAGCTCTGCAAGCACAAAAACAATAGCTAAATTTGAAAAAATAAAATTAAAAATTGTTCCAAATTCAATATATCCCAATAAAAAATATTTTATAAAAAAATATGCAAGAATTAAAAGAGATGTAAAAAAGAAAATTTTTACAATCCATTCAAGCCATAGCTTGTCAATTCTTTCAATATAGCTTTTAACAATAGGGTAGTATCCCACAAGCACAATAAACAGTATAATCTGAAGCTTAAAGGGAACGAGCAAAGCACCAATTATTGCAGAGGCAAAATACTGGATAAGAGCATATCTTGTGCCACACTCCGCCTGAGTTACTAAAACACAAAGTGATGTAATTGCTAAAAGTGCAATTTTTCCTGTAGGCAAGAAAACAGAACCATACAGGCACACAACAGTCAGTGCCGTAAGTATTGATGCATACGAAATTTTCCGGGACATATTAACCACCTTTCTTTTTAAGTAAAAGTTGGTTTTTATCAGCAACAACTAATAAGGTCGCCGCCTAAACACTCACAGCAGCAGTCAGCACACAAAAGATTTGAACAGCAATTGCACATAGAAGATGTGTCAGAGGTCATATTTGTGCCGACATTTCTGTACTGCATACGCTGAGATTCTATTGCATTTAGTGTTCTTCTGTACTCGTGGTTTGCAGGGTCTAAATTAACCGCCTGACGAAGAAAGTTAATTCCCTGGTCGTGCCAGCCTCGTCTTATATAAAGAGTACCTTTTAAGAAAAACCACTCGGCATTTCTGTTAGATGAAGCATCTAAAATGCGCTCAGCCTCGTCAAAATAATTCATATTTATTAAATT
>JAZSJX010000084.1:0-7566 GCA_045534535.1 Congzhengia sp. | reverse complement strand
GCAAAAACACCCTTGCAAGCAAGCGTTTTTGCTCCTGGTAGAATTGACTCATCAATTGACGGCGTCGCAAAAATGCCGCGGCTCACAAGCATTTTTACTCCTGGTAAAATGATTTTGCGGCATCTGAATTATACACTGATTCTATAATAATTTAAATCAAGGAAATTTTGATTATTAGATATAATAAGGAGAGATAAAAATGAGAAAATTATCACTTATTTTAATAGGTGGGGGCGACAGAGGAAGCAGTTATTTAAAATCGCTTCAGATTCATCCTGATATGTTTGAAGTTGTAGGACTAGCTGAGCCCATTAAAGCAAAAAGAGAATATTTGAAAGATTTATATAATATACCTGAGGACAGATGTTTTGAAAGCTATGAGCCTCTATTAGACCTTCCTAAAATTGCTGATGTTGCAATGATTTGCACACAGGACAAAATGCATTATGAACCTGCAATGAAGGCTATAGAGAAAAAATATGATTTGCTTTTGGAAAAGCCTGTTGCACCAACTCCTGAGGAGTGCTTTGAAATTTCGGAGGCAGCTACAAAAAATGGTGTTAAGGTTTTAGTATGCCATGTGCTTCGTTACACGCCTTTCTACAGAGCAATGAAAGAATTTTTAGATAGCGGCAAGCTTGGTGAAATAATGAACATCGAGCATACAGAAGGTGTAGGTAATTTGCATTACAGTCATAGCTTTGCAAGGGGCAACTGGAGAAAATGTTCAGAATCCGCACCTATGATTTTAGCAAAGTGCTGCCACGTTACTGACCTTTTGTTATGGCTTGTAGGCGAGCCATGCAGGAAGCTTAAGTCCTTCGGAACGCTTTCTCATTTTAGAAAAGAAAATGCACCTGAGGGTGCACCTATGCGTTGCCTTGACGGTTGTCCTCACAAGGATACCTGCTATTACTATGCACCTGAGCTTTACAGAGTTGATACGGCTGAGGTTCAGCACTTTAAAGGCATAGTTGTTGGCAAGTTTAACCCGACAGACGAAGAGGTAGATGAAGAGCTTAAAACATCTAAGTGGGGAAGATGCGTATACCACTGCGACAACGATGTTGTTGACCATCAGATTGTAACAATGCAGTTTGGAAAAGATAAACTTGCAACACTTACAATGTCTGCATTTAATAAGGGTGGCAGAGTAACAACCATTATGGGCACAAAGGGAGAGCTCAACGCCAATATGGAAGAACAGAAAATGACATTCTATGATTTTGCCACAAGAAAAACAACTACAATATTTGAACCGCAAGAAGCGTTTGACCAGACCATTGCAGGCGGTCATGGCGGCGGAGATTCAGGTATTATGACCGACTTGTACGAGTACATAGTAAACAATAATCCATCAAGTTCGATTTCTGATATTTCTGTATCCTGTATGAGTCATTTAATAGCTTTTGCAGCAGAAGAGGCAAGAGTAAACGGCACAATAATCGATATGGAAGAATACACAAAAAGCCTATAATTTCAATTATCTTTGGCTATGGTTTTAAAACCATAGCCTTTTAACCTTGAAAAGAGGTGCAAACTTATGAAAATATTAAAAGTAAAAACTCCGGGCGGAAGATACGACATAATTATTGAAAGCGGCATTATAGAAAAAGCCGACAAGCTTATATCATCCGTATCAAACCCTAAAAAAATTATGATTGTAACAGACGAAAATGTTGATAAGCATTACGGAGATAGTGTTTATAAGACTCTTCAAAATATTTCTGAGGTTAAAAAGATAGTATTGCCAGCAGGGGAAAAAACAAAATCATTAGACAACTTAAAAAAACTTTATGACGAGGCTTTCGACTTTAAAATGACAAGAAAAGATTTGGTTGTAGCTTTAGGCGGTGGTGTTATAGGCGATTTGGCGGGCTTTTTTGCATCAACGCTTTATCGCGGAATCGATATTATTCAGATTCCGACAACGCTTTTATCTCAGGTCGATAGCTCAGTAGGCGGAAAAACCGCCGTAGATGTTTTGCAGGGCAAAAATTTAGTAGGCTCATTCTATCAGCCAAAAAGAGTGATAATAGATACAAAAACCCTAGAAACACTTACCGACAGGGATTTTTTTGGCGGACTTTCCGAGGTTATTAAATACGGTGCAATTATGAGCAAAAAGCTTTTTGCTCAGATTGAGGAAGCTAAAGACAGAAATGAGCTTATGGAAAAAATTGAAAGTATCGTGTACTCATGCTGTGATATAAAGCGAAGGGTCGTAAAAAAAGATGAGCATGATGTAGGGCTTAGAATGGTATTAAATTTTGGGCATACTGTTGGGCATATCGTAGAAAAAGCATACAATTACACGAAATACACTCACGGAGAGGCGATTGCCTTCGGAATGATTGTAGCATCACGGCTTGGCGAAAGACTTGGAATAACAAAAAACGGCACCGTAAAAAGAATTGAAAATATTGTGAGAAAATTTTCTCTTCCGTCAGACATAATGCTTAACAAGGAAGAACTTTTAAATATAGGGCTTGACAAAAAAGCTTTAGGTAGCGACATAACCGTGATTTTGCTTAAGGAAATCGGAAAATTTAGTTTTCATAAAATGCCTGTTTACGATTTTATTAAGGCTGTGAACGAAGAATGTGAAAATGGAAGTGAGTAATTTGAAAATATCTGATTTATTAAAAACTAAAAATGCAACATTATCTTTCGAGGTTTTCCCGCCAAAGACATGGGAGGCTTTAGAGAGCGTTAAGTCAGCAACTGAAGAAATTGCAAAGCTTAAGCCTGACTTTATGAGCGTAACCTATGGTGCGGGTGGCGGAACGAGTAAGCTTTCTGTGACTATTGAAGAAAATATAATGAAAAAATACGGGGTGCCTACACTTGCGCACTTAACCTGTGTTTCGTCTACCAAGGAAGATATTAAGGCACAGCTTGATAATTTTAAAAGTATTGGCATAGAAAACATTCTGGCTCTTCGCGGAGATATTCCTAAAGACGGGCCTTGTGCGAAAGACTATAGCTTCGCATCAGAACTTATAGAAGATATAAAAAAGCACGGAGATTTTTGTATCGGTGCGGCTTGCTATCCTGAGGGACACACAGAGTCTAAAAATCAAAAAGAGGATATAAAGTACTTAAAAGAAAAGGTTGATATGGGCGTAAGCTTTTTGACGACCCAGATGTTTTTTGACAACAATATCTTATATAATTTTATGTATAAAATTCGTGAGGCGCAAATTCAAGTTCCGGTCGTTGCGGGAATTATGCCTGTTACCAACGGAAAACAAATTAAGCGTATCTGTGCACTTTCAGGAACATATCTTCCGCAGAGATTTAAATCTATAGTTGATAAATTTGGCGATAACCCCTCTGCCATGAAGCAGGCGGGCATTGCATACGCTACTGACCAGATAATTGACCTTTTAGCAAACGGCGTCTCAAATGTTCATGTTTACACTATGAACAAGCCTGATGTTGCATCAAAAATTCAGGAAAATCTTTCGGAGATATTAAGATGATTTATGTTGAATGTGCCGAAAAAGACGACCTTAAACTAAATAAAAAAGAGATAATAAGATACTTAGGCTATAAAGACATAATGCCGGATGATGATGTTTTAGAACTTATAGACAGTGTTTTAGAGGAAACACTTGAGAACATGCAGCCAAGAGCGTGTTTTAATGTAACGGACATAAACACAGACGGCAAAAAAATAGATTTTGGAGTTTTTGAGGCGGAGTCAGAAAACCTTTCAAAAAATTTAAAAAACTGTGAAAAAGCGGTTGTTTTTTGTGCAACAATCGGTGCAGACATTGACAGAATAATTTTCAGGTACAGTAAGATTTCTCCGTCAAAAGCAGTTGTAGCACAGGCAATAGGTGCAATGCTGATTGAAGCTTTCTGTAATTTTTTGTGCGAAAAACTAGAAACAGAATTTAAAAATAAAGGCTTTTTCTTAAGACCGAGATTTAGCCCAGGTTACGGCGATTTTGACATATCGTATCAGCGGAAAATCTTTGATTTTCTAAACTGTTCAAAGCACATAGGGGTGTCTCTTACCGAAAGCTTAATTATGACGCCGTCAAAGTCAGTAAGCGGTGTAATCGGTATTTCGGTAAATGACGAAATGTGCGAAAAGCAAGGGTGCGAAGTGTGCGATAAAAGAAACACCTGCGAGTATTCGAGAGGATGATTTAGTTGAGCATCAGGGAGAAAATAAAAGAAGAAATAGTATATTTTGACGGCGGAATGGGAACCCTTTTGCAGTCTTTGGGATTAAAACCCGGCGAACTTCCCGAAATGTGGGGGCTTACTCATCCTGACAAAATAATTGCATCGCACGAGGCGTATTTAAATGTAGGGTGCGATGTAATTTCGACCAACACATTCGGTGCAAATTGCTTAAAATTTAAGGGACACGAAAATGGCACGCCTGACCTTTTAACTGTTGTTCAAAACGCTGTGATGTGTGCTCAAACGGCAGTAAGACGGGTTGGCGGGAAAGAAAGGTTTATAGCATTAGACATCGGTCCTACAGGGCGACTTTTAAAGCCTTTAGGAGACCTTGATTTTGAAGATGCGGTTAATATATTTAAAAAGACAATCGAAATAGGTGTAAATTTCGGTGTTGACCTTATTTTGATTGAAACCATGAATGACAGCTTAGAAACAAAAGCCGCAGTTTTAGCGGCAAAAGAAACTTGCGATTTGCCTGTTTTTGTAACTAACACTTATGATGAACGCGGAAAGCTTATGACAGGTGCAAATGCAAAAGCTATGGTTTCTATGCTTGAGGGCTTGAGGGTTGACGCTTTAGGTGTAAACTGCGGATTAGGTCCTGACAGATTAAAGGGTGTTGTAGAAGAGCTTTTAGAGGTATCTTCAACACCGGTTATCGTAAATCCCAACGCAGGGCTTCCGTCATTTGACGGCGAAAAAACGGTTTATGATGTTAACCCTGACGAATTTTCGGAAAAAATGTCAGAGTTTGCTAAAATGGGTGTTCACGGGCTTGGTGGATGCTGCGGTACAACACCAGAGCATATTAAAAAGCTTGTTTTAAAAACTGAAGATTTAGCACCGAAAAAAATAGAAGATAAAAATTTAAGCTTAGTTTCATCATATACCCACGCCGTAGAGTTTGGAAAAATTCCTGTTTTAATAGGCGAGCGTATAAATCCTACAGGAAAATCGAGGCTGAAGACGGCGCTGAGAGAAAACGACATAGACTATATCTTAGGTGAGGGAATTGAACAAAAGGAGCTTGGTGCTCACATTTTAGATGTAAACTGCGGGCTTCCAGATATAGACGAGGAGGAAGTGCTTTCCCGTGTAGTTTACGAGCTTCAGTCGGTTTGCGATTTGCCGCTGCAGATTGACACATCGGACTATAAGGCTATGGAGTCGGCGCTAAGAATTTATAACGGAAAGGCAATGATAAACTCAGTTTGCGGAAAAGAAGAGAGTATGGAAAAGGTTTTCCCGCTCGCTAAAAAGTACGGCGGTTTAATTGTTGCTTTAACACTTGACGAAAACGGAATTCCCGAAACTGCCGAGCAAAGATTTAAAATTGCAGAAAAGATTTACAAAAGAGCACAAGAGTACGGAATCTCAAAAAAGGATATTATAGTTGATACCTTAGCTATGACGATTAGCTCTGACACATCTTCTGCTAATACAACACTTGGTGCGATTAAAATGTTAAAGGAAGCAGGCTCAATTACAAGCCTTGGTGTTTCTAATGCTTCGTTTGGACTTCCAAGAAGAGATATCGTAAACTCAACATTTTTTGCAATGGCATTATCCTGCGGGTTAGATTGCGCTATAATGAACCCTAAAGCTACAGGAATGATGGACGCGTACTACTCATATTGTGCTTTGACTGATAAGGATGAGATGTGTTCTCATTTTATAGATTATGCACAGGGCACACAAGGAAGTAAAGATGCAGCAGAAACTGAAGATAAGCCACTAGACGAACAGCTCAAAAGAGCTGTTATAAAAGGCTTAAAGGATAAAGCGACTGAAATTACAAAAGAGCTTTTAAAAGAAAAAGATTCGCTTTTTGTAATCGACAACTGTATAATCCCTGCACTCGATTTTGTAGGCACAGGCTTTGAAAATAAAACTATGTTTTTGCCTCAGCTTTTAATGAGTGCGGAAAGTGCAAAATCAGCGTTTGATGTTATTAAAACCACAATGACAAAGAGTGATAACGCAGATAAAAAGTGTAAAATAGTGATTGCAACGGTAAAAGGCGATATTCACGATATAGGCAAAAACATCGTAAAGGTGCTTTTAGAAAACTATGGTTTTTCGGTTTCTGATTTAGGAAAAGATGTTCCGCCTGAGCAAATTTTAGAAGAGGTTTTAAGAATAAATGCAGATTTAGTGGGGCTGAGTGCTCTTATGACCACAACAGTTCCATCAATGGAAGAAACGATAAGGCTATTAAAAGAGAACACACCGCATGTAAAAATTATGGTTGGCGGTGCGGTGCTTACGCAAAAGTACGCCGATATGATTGGGGCAGACAAGTATGCTAAGGATGCAATGGAAGCCGTAAGGTATGCAGAAAGCATAGAAAAAGCCTTGACATAAGCGCTTGATTGATATAAAATTATATGTGTGTTTTACAAAAGAGGAGACGGTTTTTATGTTAGATATTAAGTTTGTAAAAGAAAATCCTGAACTTGTTAAGGAAAATATAAAGAAGAAGTTTGCAGACCACAAGCTTCCTTTAGTTGATGAGGTTATTACTCTTTATGACAGAAAAAGAGAGGTTACATCTTCTGCAGATATGCTTCGTGCAAACCGCAATAAAGTAAGCAAGGAAATTGGCGGTCTTATGGCTCAGGGCAAGCGTGATGAGGCAGAGGCTATGAAAAAACTGGTAAGCGACCAGGCAGAAGAGCTTAAGGCTTTAGCACAGGAAGAAACCGAACTTGAAGAAAAAATCAAGAAAATCATGATGTCTATTCCTAACATTGTTGATGCTTCTGTTCCAGTTGGAAAAAATGACGAGGAAAATGTTGAGGTAGAGCAGTTTGGCGAGCAGACAAAACCTGATTTTGAAATTCCGTATCACATTGATATTATGGAAAAATTTACAGGTATTGATAAAGAGTCAGCAGGTCGTGTTGCAGGTGAGGGTTTTTATTATCTTATGGGCGATATTGCAAGACTCCACAGTGCAGTTTTGGCATACGCAAGAGATTTTATGATAGACAAGGGCTTTGTGTACCATATTCCGCCGTTTATGATCAGAAGCGATGTTGTTGCAGGCGTTATGAGCTTCGAAGAAATGGATGCTATGATGTATAAAATCGAGGGCGAGGACTTGTACTTAATCGGCACAAGTGAGCACTCGATGATTGGTAAATTTATAGACACAATTACACCGGAGGCATCGCTTCCTTTAACTCTAACAAGCTACTCTCCATGCTTCCGTAAGGAAAAGGGTGCACACGGCATTGAAGAACGCGGAATTTACAGAATTCATCAGTTTGAAAAGCAGGAAATGATTGTTATTTGTAAGCCTGAGGAAAGTATGGAATGGTTCCATAAGATGTGGAGCTACAGTGTTGAATTGTTCAGGTC
>JAZSJX010000096.1:0-2323 GCA_045534535.1 Congzhengia sp. | reverse complement strand
TAAAACTCTGATTTAAATTAGTACATAACATTTCTCTATGACTGAACTCTTCTATAAGCTCTTTGGCATTCAGCGGTATTGTGATTGCGAAGTTACTCATTGGTAAACTAAAACCCAATAAATAAACTAACCGCCGGGGAGTAAAATCCTCAGCGGTGTTGCTATATCTGTCAATCTTTTTTCTTTCTGTTCGGAAAACACGCTTCCATCCACTCTGTAAACTCTTCAGGCGTAATATCGCCGTTGGTACATTCATCACGCTTTGTTATAGCCTGATATTTCCACTTTTTGAAGTCAGCCTCTTTAATCTGTCTGACCTTTACTCTTGCAGAATACCGCTTGTAATATTTACTGTAAATAGCGGTAGCTTTATCATCGGCGTGTTTCGCTTTGTAATTTTCGGCAGCGGCAATTTCCTGACAGCTACGGTTTTCGCCATCTGCAATTCTGTCGCAGTACCGGGTATCGTATTTGCCCTTCATTATGAAATACTTCCCACATCGCTTGCACTTACGGAAGTGAACATTCTGCTCAAGCATTTTTGTAAATTCAAGCTCAAGAATTTCTGCAACAGACCGAAAAGAATAATTTATTCTTATAAATGAGTGGTTCCGAAGATAAAACAATAAGTCCTCAACCGGGTAGTTATATTTTTTGGCAAATGCTTTCTCCTCTTCGGTTGGCTCTCGGTCATGTGTGCTAAAGATTTTCATCATTTCCTCAAGAGATAACCCGTAAGGCATCTTTTTACCTATTACGCCTTTATGAGTAAGCGTAAATTCTTCGTTGCGTCTGAACTTTATTGGGAAATCGTGAATTTTTCTGTAAATGTTAAATCTTTCACTTGGATAAAGATTTCCAAAAATCTCAGGATAAAAATCTTCGTCATAACAAAATTCGATTATCTCTCTGAATTCATCTCTTAAATATAAAAGATAACTGCCGTACCATTTCAGAATATCCGTATTTGCAAATGTTCTTGTGTGGAATACCGGCGGACAAATTGCTGAATAAAGGGAAGCGTAGGCAATGTCTTTGATAATACCAAAAGAGCTTTCATAATCAAAAAAGTTTTCAACGATTTCCTGAGTGTCGTTATAAACTTTTTCTTTTTGGGGCAGATTTATTGTTTCAGATGTCTCATCGTCTTTTTCTTTGCGGAAAGTTTTAATCAAAAAGTTTTCAAACTGTGCATTTTTAATTGCTTCCTTTAACGGTGTAAGAAAATCGGCATAAATAAAATCAAGGATACCTTCACCGTACTTTAATGTAACACCGGCACCGCTGAAAACATTTATAAGAGGATATTCCAGTTTGCCTGTCTCCTCAATATTAACACCGCAACAAATGCCGGGATAAAAATTATATTTTGCTCTCAGTTTATCAAAATACTCCTGACATGTTTTCATATTTTCCTCTATGATTTCAGGCTCAGTTTCTTCCTTTTTGTATTCTCTTCCCTCACGCTTGGCTCTGTCTGTTTCATATTCTTCAATAAGCCAATCAATGTTTATATGCTCGTTATAGTCGTCAACGCTGATGTGGAATATTTTATCCTCGGCATTGAAGCGAGCCGAATTAGAAAAATAATCAAGTCGTGCATCTTTAAGATTGGCACGTCTTTTTAAATATAAGTCATACTCTGTTTTCTCGTATTCCGAATAATCTTTTTCCATAAGCAACCTTCTTTTGGATAATGTAAATTTTTTGGATTTTGTAGAATTTATATCGCTCCAAAGAACATTATACAAATCTATTGATTTGTTGTCAATGGCTCTCTATAATAAATCACAGGAGGTGCCAAAGTTGTGTCAAAAAATAAGGGCAGCAAAAAGTGACGTATTGCTACCTGGAAACAAAAAGGAGGATTAAATGACAGAAGAATTTGAAAACAAAAAAGAAAAGACCGTCCCTTACACATCTGCACCACCAGATGAAGGACAGTCAAATCAAAAATCTATTAATAACATTATACCCGACGGAGAAGAAAATATCAATAGCTTTGAAGAGAAATTTGCTCAGATGCAAAGAGAGCTCCGCAAGTCAATGGACCCGTCATATATGAAGACTGTAACGATGAGCGAGCTTTACGAAACGGCGTACCTGAGTAAGCCTGCAATTATTGACGGAATACTTTATCCCGGTACTTATCTTTTCGTCGGTGCACCGAAGGTCGGTAAAAGCTTTATGATGGCACAGCTTGCTTATCACGTGAGTACGGGTAAGCCTCTTTGGGAAAACGAGGTCAGACAGGGCAAGGTGCTTTATCTTGCTCTCGAGGATGATTACTCACGGCTGCAGAAAAGACTTTACCGAATGTTCG
>JAZSJX010000053.1:0-5087 GCA_045534535.1 Congzhengia sp. | reverse complement strand
AATTTAATTATAACCTCTTTTCATATTTTGCATACTAAGAATAAAAAGATGTATAAGGATAAAAATGGAAAAAAACAAGCAGTATTATATAATTTTTTGCGTATTTCAAACAGATGGGATATTTGACAAATTTCGTTAATTATGTTAACATTTAATAAATATCAGTATATATTATATGTTTTGTTATATACTCACTATGAGGAGGTCTTATAAATTGAATTCTCTAAAAAGCGCAAAGAAAAAAGAAGGATTTTTCAGGTCGGCTAAAGAGCAAATCCGCAAAAACAAAGGTACATTTATAGTATACACAGTTTTAAGAATTTTTGTTATATTCTCACTTATATCTGCGGCGATAAGAAACGAATACGAGCATGTTTTTGTCTGTGTGTTATCATTAGTGTTGTTTGTTATGCCCGCAGTAATCGAAAAAAAGCTCAAAATAGACTTTCCCTCAACCTTAGAGGTTATAATGCTCCTGTTTATTTTTTCGGCAGAGATTTTGGGTGAGATTCACAATTTTTATATGCTCGTTCCTTATTGGGACGCTGTACTTCACACACTAAACGGCTTTTTATTTGCAGCTTTCGGTTTTGCACTTTTGGATATTATAAACAGAAATGAAAACATAAAGTTTCAGCTATCCCCCATCTACCTTGCTATTGTGGCATTCTGCTTTTCTATGACAATAGGTGTTTTATGGGAATTTTTTGAATTTTCCTGCGATGTATTTTTAGGGACTGATATGCAAAAAGATTTTGTGATAAACAGCTTTTCTTCTGTTACATTAGACCCCGCTATGAGCAATACTCCTGTTCCCGTTGAAAACATAACAAGCGTTTTTATAAACGGCAATGATTTAGGACTTGGCGGATATTTAGATATTGGTCTTATTGACACGATGAAAGACTTACTTGTAAACTTTTTAGGCGCTGTAATTTTTTGCATAATAGGCTTCTTTTATGTTAAAAACCGCGGAAAAGGAAAGTTTGCAAAACGGTTTATTCCTGTTTTGGATGAAAAGGATGAGTAAAAAGGTAAATAGTAAAAGCGGGCAGAGATTTCTCTCTGCCCGCTTTTTTGCGGCGTGTGATTTGGATATATTTTTAAATGTTGGTCGCAAATTATCTTACGATTACAATTTCTTTAACTTCATCTTTGTAAATTCTTATAAATACTCTGCTCTGGTCTAATTCATCATACTGTGAAATATCGCCCGGTTCTGCAACCCTAATCGGTCTTACCTCGTTTTGTGAATTAAACTCATATACGCGTACTCCCTGGATGTTGTAGTTAGTTGCTGCTCCGCCGTTAACTGTTACATTTATAGAATTTGCAAACTTTTTGGAAACCTTACCGTAAACTGTAACCAAGTCTTCCTCAATTGTCTGTGTGCCTTCTGTTGCTTTATTTTCTGCTTCAAATAACACTCTTATGCTTTCAATTTCGCCTTTTGCATTTGTTGTAAACTGAATGATATCACCTGGCTGTAGTGCTTCTCCTTCGCCGTTTACTAAAACGCCTTCTGCATCGGTCAAGAATGTTTTTTCTTCGCCGTCAATGAATGCATAAAGCTTTTCTACTCTTTCGTTGTCGCTGTTTGCAACTGTACCGATTGACTCTACGATTGCCATTGATGCTTCTAAGTTTTCAACACCATTAGAGTTTGTTACAATAATAGCTTTCGCTGAAAAATCTTCCGCTGCATCGAAAACTAAAACATCATATTCGCTGTTGTTTTCAAACATAGATATATCTGTTACTGCAAACTTTTCGGGTTCTGTCTCGCCCTCAGGAATATCAAACACTATTGTGTTTTTGTCAACATTGTATTTGCCGAGCTTTTTGGAAGCTTCTATATATTTTAATGTGTCTTCAGCATTTAATGTGAACTTTGTTTTGTCAATTGTGCCTGATTCTGAATTGTCCTGAGCAGTGTTAATCTGTGTTACAACACCATCTGCATTTGTTTCAATTGTAATAAGCTGAGCGTCAATTTCGTCTTCTGTTGTTATTGCCTCGTAAGCTTCTGTTGCGGTTTTGTTAGCCACACCATTTAGCTTAACCTTTGAGCCTGTGCTCATTATTTTAACATCGCCGTTTTTATCAAACACTTTTACCTTAAGGTGAATATCAAAGCCTGTTGTAAGCTCTGCACCTATGAGGTATGCGTAGTTTGAAGAAAGGCTGTTTGTTGCGTCAACTGCTGCAATGTTACCATCTTTATCGAGGTAGAATGTTCCCTCGTCATTTAAGTTGACACCATCTGTATAGTTTGCGGCAACTCTTAATTCTTTACCGTCAATTACATACTTATCGCCTTTTTTCTCTGTAACCTTACCTGTAACGCTTTCAGATGTTACTTCAATAATTATGATTGAGTTATCACGGCTCTTTGCTACTGATAAAACATCCCATTCTTTAAGGTCTGAAATTGTGATGTTCTGACCTGCTCTTGTGAGCGAGAAGTTTACATCTTTATTTTCAGGGTCTAAAACGAGTGATGGTTTGCCATACTTATCTGTAACTCTGTTGCTTGTTTCAATTACTTCTTCTACAACATAGTTTTCATAAGAGTCAATAAACACTATGTCGTATACATCATCACGATTATAATCTAAAACTGTTATGCTGCCTGATTCAGGCTGTAATTCTTCTACATTAAATGCAATTGCTTTTCCGTTAAAGATAAGCTTTGCATCATTTGCAACAGAAACAGTTTGTGTTTTTTTGTCGTTTTCTTTATCGTTCCAGTATTCTATTGTTAATGTTTCGCCCTCTTCAATGTTTTCAATATCTGCACTCTGAATTTTTACAGATGTGTTTTTATTGCTTTCTTCACGAGCTAAAATTACATGCTTTTCGTCATTTTCCATTTCTCTTACATAAGCCTCAACATTAAAGCCTAAAAGCTTTGTAACAGCTGGCATCGCTTTTGGGGAAACCTTAAAAATTTCTTCGCCAATTCTGATTTCGTTATTCTTTAATGTGCTTGTGCCTGTTAGACTGCTTGTGCCGATTGCTGTAATCTGATTTCTTATAATTTCAGTTTTAAGCTCATCGTCAAGCAAGGTTTTATCTACGATTTCGTAAGATTCGTCGCCGCCAAAGCTTGTCTGCTCCATTTTGTTTACTGTAAGAGCATTGTTTGTAAGCTGCGCTACCATTCCTCTTAAAACTGCAGAATCGTTGCTTGCAACTGCATTTTTTGTAATTCCCTGCTGAGATGCTACTGAAACATAGCCTGTCGGGAAACCGCCTTTTTTCTCAGCTGCAGGTGTGTGTCCGATTAAACGAACTAAAACTGTAACTGCTTCTGCGTAGGTGATTGTGTCATCAGGACGGAAGTTGCCCTCGTCATCACCGATTACAATTCCCTGATTTGTAGCTACATTGATGTAGCCGTTTGCCCAATGGTTTTCAACAACATCGGGGTATTTTGTTTTGTGGCTTGAGCTTTCTGCAACATCGCCCATACCCATTGAGGTAACTGCAACCTTTGCAAACTCAGAACGCTTTATGGTATCTTCAGGACGGAAAGCTCCGCTCTCTTTATCGCCTACCATTATTTCAAGTGCACCTAAAACCTCAATTGCATTTTTATACTTTGAGTCCTTAGCGTCAGACGGAACTGATGCTAAAGCTGATGCACCAAATCCTACTGTCATACATGCTGAAAGAATAAAAGATGTCAATTTTTTTGCTTTAAACATTAAGATTCCTCCTTAAAAATTAAAAAAAATTAAGTCGTTACCTTAGATGTCCGAGTGATGCGTATAAATAATTTTTTATGTCAGATTTAAAGACATTTTGCTTACAGTATGTCAAACGATAAATCCATATAAAAAGTTCCCGAAATATACTATGTAAAATTTGGAAATGCATTATTACAGATTAAAACTCATATATTTTATCGTAAAATCAAGCGAAAGGAATTTGAAAATGGCACAAAATAATATGCGTTACTATCAAGACAACACGCAAGAAGAAACAAGATTGTCTGAAAGTACACAGCCCGAAATCATACCGCAAACTACACCAGGCGTAAAGATGCAACAAGAAATACCGCCCGAAAGCATTGATGAAAACCGCGAAAGCCTAGTTTTTAGCAGAGATGGCGAAGAATTTGATGCAGAGGACGGCGATGGCACAATCTCTGTTCAGGTGTCTACCGCAAGAGGTGCAAGCCCTGTTTCGGAAGCAACTGTTATAATATACAAGGTAAGGGACGGCAAAAACAACATAGTTTCCTTTAACCTGACAGATGAAAGCGGAAGAACGCCCACCGTTACAGTTTCGGCACCAAAAAAAGCAAATTCTCAGACACCTTCGTCATCACTTCCCTTTGCAGATTACAACATAACCGTAAGACACCCTATGTACTATACTGCAATAATTGATAATGTTCAGGTCTTTGGCGATGAGCTTACAATTCAATCGGTTGATTTAATCCCTCTGCCTGAATTTGTAAACGAAAGAAACACTGAGATAACCACTAAAATTCCAAAACAAAATTTGTAAGGAGGAAGTCTTATGGCAACAGAGCCTACAATTCCTGAATTTATAACCGTTCACTTAGGAACACCATCTTCTAATGCTGAAAATGTAACTGTTCCGTTTATTGATTACATAAAAAATGTTGCATCAAGCGAGATTTACCCCACCTGGCCTGAAAGCTCACTAAGAGCAAACATTTTCGCACAGATATCATTCGCGCTAAACAAAATATACACCGAATTTTACAGAAGCCGAGGCTATAATTTTGATATTACAAACACTACTCAATTTGACCAGGCTTTTGTTCCTGGAAGAAACATTTTTGGCGATATAAACAGAATTGTTGACGATATTTTTGACTCATATTTAAGAAGACAGGGCTTTTTAGAGCCTTTGGCTTCCCGTTTTTGCAATGGCACTACTGTAACCTGCGAGGGCTTGTCCCAATGGGGCACTGTGGATTTGGCAAACCAAGGCTTTTTGCCTTATCAGATTATTCAATACTATTATGGAGATGATGTAAACATTATAAGAGATGTTCCCGTTGAACAAAGACTTGAATCCTACCCAGGCTCTCCTATATCCATAGGCGA